>DATARM010000013.1:0-1844 GCA_036264155.1 Solirubrobacteraceae bacterium | reverse complement strand
AAGGCGTCGCGCTGGTGCTGGAGAACTTGACCTAGAGCGAAGCGATCGTCATTCGCTATGGGTGTGACGTCTGCTCTTACGCGAATGCGGAAGCGCTGCCCGATCGGCTCGTACCCGGTATCTACCTAGGCAGCGCCAAACCGTGCAGCAGCCAAGGTCCGGGCCCTGAGTTCCGCGCAAGGGAGGGCGCACGGATGCGGCTACGAGATGCGCGCCGGACGAGCAAAGCGGGAGTCGCCCGGGTCCGTGCTGCCGAGGCTTCTCGAACGCAGCAGGCTGGTAGGGACGGCTTCTAGTCGGTCAAACGGGGTGCTCGGCTAAGAGCGAGAGTTCCGCGCGGCCTGGGCGGCAAGCCCCGACATCGTGTTCCTCCTTAGGCTCAGCTGGTGGTCGCCAAACTAATCGCGCTCGTCTTCCCGCTAGGTCTTGACACCTTCGCTGTGGCGGCAACGCTGGGAACCATCGGCGTGTCACCCGCCCGGCGGCTGCGGATCTCGCTTCTGTTCACCGCGTTTGAGGCCGGGATGCCGCTCATCGGGCTCGCTCTAGGAGCACCTCTCGGCCACGCGATCGGCGCGACCGCCGACTACATCGCGATCGGCGTGCTGCTCGCCTTCGGCCTCTACATGCTGCTGAGCTCCGAAACCGACGAGCAGGCAAGACTCGGTCGGCTCACCGAGATGCACGGCGCCGGTGCGCTGCTACTCGGAATCAGCATCAGCCTCGACGAACTCGCGATCGGCTTCACGCTCGGCCTGCTACGCCTCCCAGCCGGACTCGTGATCGTTCTTATCGCGCTCCAAGCATTCATCCTCACCCAACTCGGGCTACGCCTCGGAAACCGCCTAAGCGATCGCCTCCGCGAAGGCGCCGAACGACTCGCCGGCCTCGCACTCACGGCACTTGGACTAGTGCTACTGAGCGAGAAACTGGTCTCCTAATCGTGTTCTTCATCGCCATTCACGTGGGCGCCGCCGCGTCCCTCGCTCGCGCGCACCAGGCCGCCAGCGAGCTCGAGGAGGGTCTGCGCCCGCAGATGCCGGAAATCGCCGACGTCGTCGTGCACACCGAACCGTGAAGCGCTCATCCGGGAGGCCGTCGTGGTGGGCCACCAGCGCTGTCCCGTATCCGTGGTTCTGGCTTCTACCGTCGGCCGGAGCGCTTATCGGGCTCGCTGCCGCGAGCTATTTCGGCGTCCCTGTGTGGCTGGGTTTCGTTTGTGGTGAGATTCCGGCGCTTGCGCTCGAGGCGTGGTGGCGTCGCCGAAGCCCTCCCTCGGAGAATGCTCCGCAGTCACCCTCGATCGGCCGGTGGTCGTGGCGCCACCCGTTGCGTCAGTCAGAGCCCGAGCGCGAGGGCGATATGGGCAACCGTGGAGATCATGTACACCAGACCGAGGAGGTGACGAAACCAGTTGACTCCGTCGACTAGCTCCTCGTAGGCCCAGATCGTCAGCGCTGCATACGACACCACTGCCCCGGCGACGTGTCCAGCGCCGTGAAATACGGCCGCGGCTTGCCCGCCGACGAACGCTGCGATCAGCGGCACGTTCGGGAACTGAACGAGCGGAAAGTCGCGCGGCCACCCGAACTCCCTCACTCGTCTGATGAGTTTTCGATCCATGCTTGCCAGACACTAAATGGCCCGCTATTCCCCCGACGAGGCCATATAGCTCGGTGTGCCCCGGCAGCGGACCCGCGGAATCACTGAAGCAGGACCGGCACGCTCCGGCGGGCCACGTCCTGAGATTCGCCACTTGCGCAACCGGGGGCGTCGCTAGGCCACGAACGCAGTCGCCCGCCTGACGCCGGCCTGGACGAGTGCAACGGCGACTCAGCGCAACT
>DATARM010000149.1:0-25454 GCA_036264155.1 Solirubrobacteraceae bacterium | reverse complement strand
CGAATGTTTGGAGATGTCCACCCCACAAACGGTAGCGGGCTCATGGCTGTTCGGCAGACCTCGACTCCACGTACCGAGCCGCCTCTGCGGCGCCCAGGAACGGCGCCAGACAAAGGAAGCTCATGGGAGCCGGTAGCGAGGACGTACCGGTCGCGTCGTGGGCTCGCACCCGGCAATAGACCATCTCGAAGATCGTCATCACTATCGCCTCCAGAGCGAGGCGTGAGAGGCCGCTCTGCGGCACATGCTGGTAGCCCTCCTGCAGGAACATCGTGAACGCGAGATGGCTGTCCTCGACGCGCTGCAAGGCTGCCGGCCCGGCCGCATATGCCTCGACGAAGCCCACCTTCGCGATCAGCGGATTGATGTCGAGGAACTGCGAGAAAGCCCGCGCTGCCTCCCACACACGCTCGGGCCAAACGCCCCCCGAGAAGAACGCCTGCCCGGTCACCCACAGCACCTGCTGCACACCGAGCTCGTGGACGGCAATGAATGCCTCCTGCTTGCCCGCGAACTGGGCATAGAACGTGCGGCCGTCCACGCCCGCAAGTCTCAGGATGTCTGCCACCGTGCTCGCCGCATAGCTCCGCTCCGCGGCGAGCGTCGCCGTGGCGAACAGGATGCGCAATCGCTGATTCTCGGCGACCTTCGCCGCCGGGATGCGCGGCCGTCCCGGCCCAAGCACGTCTGGTGGCCGCAGGGGCGCGCTCGGCACGAAAGGGGATGCTGGGCCTATCGGCCGTCCCCCAAGCGAGTTCCAGCGGTGATCGCATATGGGTCGCTTGTAGCTGTCGACCCATACGAGGAGGTCCTCGCTCAGGCGCGAGAGCCCAGGCTCTCCGCGCCGCAGCCGCGCGCCTATCAGCCTGTAGACCCCGCCAATCAACATGCGCGGTGCGACATCCGGGATCGGAGTCGATCTCACCAGGCCCGCGTGGCGGCGTTCGACGATCTCGCCGATCTCCCCGAGGCCTTTGTCGCGCCTGTCAAGCGATCGTCCCCCGGCGGTCATTGCCTCGCTCGTCAGGAACCGCGCCGCCTCGGGCTCCCCGGCCGCGAAATCGATCAGTGCCTCGATCGCGCAGTGCAGGGCGCGATCCGGGGCTCCGTCGCCCACACGCTCGCGGACCTCTTTCAGCAGCCGCTGATAAACATCGTCGAGTGCCCCTAGGAAGCAGTCGTCGCGGTCGCCGAAGTAGTCATAGAACGTTGGCCGCGAAACCCCAGCCTGCTTGATCACGGCCGATACGTTCGCGCGGGCGTAGCCGACGTTGTTGCCGGTGGCGATCATGCTCGCCACGAGCCGTTCGCGCTGGGTTGCCTTGCGCCCCTTATGCGTTTCTCGGGATGCGCTCGCTCGTGTTTGCGCTGGCATCGTCCAACAGACTTTAGTGATCGGCGCCCTGGCACACCTTGCTCGTGCACGGCGTTGAGGGACGGCGCTTGCCTGATCCGACGGCGAGCTGCTTTCCCCTCGTTCTGATCGGCTGTAAACGCGGGCTATGTCTAAGCGATCAGCTCAGGCAGCTGAATGCAGACGAGAACGGTTTGCCCGTCCTCGCCTGAGACGAAGCACGGCACACGCGAGGCGGGTCTTCTATCACTATAAAGATGTTTATCACAGAGCCATGTCGTTCTGATTCCACTGTATTCGAAGGCGACATATGCCCTGTAAATAGCCGATATTGAAAGGGAAACCCTCCCTTCAAGGCTCGTATCTGGGATTCCCCGGGTAGAACTACTGATAACGTTTATAACTGCAGCCCATGGACACATAGCCACAGGCAAGCACTTCGCCCAAATGTTCGAGGACGAGTCCAAAAACCACGAGAATTCAGAGACGGGCCTCTGGGATGACCGGGACGCCACGTGCTGGCAGGGCTGGGACGCCGGGGTTGCTCACCCTGGGCCAACAGGGCCCAAGACCGGCTGGCGCCACTGCGAACTACCCATGGTGCGCACAGCCTCTGGACCACGACACAGCCTCCGGACGAAAGCTGTCTCGTGGCCCTTCTCGGCGCCGCGCCGTGGTCTTTGCGTTGCCTCTGGTCGAGAGCGCGCCAGCGATGGCATTTGAAGGCGCCGTCGTGTGCTGGCCCGGTGCGAGGCTCTTCCATGAGTAGCCAGGTAGATCATTCCAGCGGCGCCGTGACACGCGCCAGGTCCAACGGCCTCTCCCGCGCCCAGGTTCTCAGCATCCAGCGTAAGCGGATCCTGTCGGCAGCAGCCGACGTGGTGGGCGAGCGTCGGTACTCACACGCGACGGTCTCCGACGTCGTTGCCCGCGCTCGGGTGTCGCGAAAGACGTTCTACGAGGTCTTCACCAGCTGGGAAGACTGCTTCATGTGCGTCTTTGACGCAGCGCTCTCGAGGGCCCAGCTCCTCGCCCAGGAGGCCTACACCCATGAGCGGACATGGCGTGAGGGCATACGTGCTGCTCTCATTCGGTTGCTCCTCTTCGTCGAGGAAGAGCCGGTCCAGGCGAGGATCCTGATCACTGAGCCGTTTGCCGTTGGAGGCTTCGTACTGCAACGTCGCGCCGAGGCGCTCCGCGATCTCGCGGGCGTGCTCGAACGAGGACGCACAGCTTCCACTGCGGGCCCCCCAATGCTTACCGCCGAAGCGCTCATCGGGGGTGTGGCGTCGATATTGCATGGTCGGATCATGGAGGGGAGCACACGCGGGCTGATAGATCTCAGCGGCGAGCTGATGAGCATGATCGTCCTCCCATATAAGGGTGCGGCTGTCGCCAAGCGTGAGCTGAGCAGGCCGCTCCCGACGATCTCCCGGAAGGCGGGACCCGCAACGGGGGGCGGACCGGAGGACCCGCTCGCCGGCTTGAAGTTGCGCTTGACATATCGCACGGTGCAGGTGCTGGGGTCAATCGGAGAGCACTCTGGAGCGAGCAACCGCGAGATCGCAGACGTCGTGGGGATGTCCGATCAAGGCCAGATCTCGAAGCTGCTCGCTCGCCTCGAGCATCTCGGGCTCCTGGAGAACCGTGGGGCTGGTCAAGCCAATGGAGCGGCAAACGCGTGGCATCTCACCGCTCAGGGAGCTCATCTGGAGCGCTCCACAAGCGTGTATGGAGTCAGCTAACAACAACTTGAGGGAGACGCCGTTGTCGTATCCATCGCATGACGCTGAGGTGACCATCCAGCTTACGCAGACGCAGGTTGACAAGGTGATTCGTGGCGCCCTCAACGCTGGAAACATGACGGCTCTGCTCGCGGACCTCCCGCGGGTGAGGAAGCCACTCAAGCTCGCCGACCCCCGTTTCGAGGACCAGCGACTGTCCCGGTCCCTCCTCTCCGGGATGCTGTTGCTGGCAGCCTTCCCAGCCGACGGAAGCTATGCCCGCATCACGGAGCTCGCTCAGGCGCTTGACATGAGCAACAGCACTGCTCACCGCTACGCGTCCACGCTGCTCGAGATCGGACTGGTGGAACGCGACCCCCGTAGCCGTCTCTATCGCAGGGCTCAGGCCTGACCGTGGCATGACGCTCGCCCAGCTTGGGCTGCGTCGCCCACGTTCACATCAAAACCGAGCTGTGAGCGCGCGAACGCGGACACGAAACCACCGTACGTGCGGTCACACGACTCCCGTCCGCGAATGTGAACGCACCGGCGAACGGGAATCCCCCGCGCGGGCAGTGCGGGGGAAGCGGGATGCCGCTGGGCTGGTATGCGAGGACCCGGCCGCCGAGCTCTTCGTAGTAGGTGAGGCCCTGCGGCCCCAGCGTGACGCCCAGCTGCACGATCGCTAGATCGGGCGCGCCGGGCACGCTCGCGACCAGTGGTACCTGGATGTCGAGCCGACCGCCGAACGGCCCGCCGGCCGGCAGTATCTGCGCCGGCGAGAGGATCTGGGTGTTCACCGGGCTGGGCCCGGACACGTAGAGCAGCAGCGCTATGTGGCCTGCCTGGTCGGGTGCGCGGGCGATCGAGATGGTGGCGCTCTCGCTGACTAGCTGCGTCCCGAACCGGAGCTCTGCGCGCGCGCTGCCGTGACCCATGATCGAGTTAGCCGGACATCCGCTGGCGCCGGCCGCCTCGAGCGCCGATGCGGAGCAGAGCGCTAACCCCAGGCCGCTGAAGGCGATGCCAAGGTTCGATGGATATTGCACTTCGACCTCGGTCAGCGCGGACGGCAGTTGGCCCGCGGGCGCTCCAAATTGAAAGCTGAGCTCGATGGTCGTACGCGCTCCCAGTCGGTATGGCGAGAACGAAGCGCCAAGTGACGCGGTTGTCTCGGCGCACACCGGGGCGGCCGCGCAGAGCCCCACCACGATGGCCGCCAGTGCAGCGGTGAGCGAAGCGCTTCGGCCTGAGCTGGACACGCGCTGCTCTCAGTATGTGAGGCTGCCGGTTGTCTTTATGACGAGCGCGTAGTTGCCCCGGTTGAACGTCCCGTAGAGGTGCCCCTGCCCCCGTGCGCGCGCGTAGCGGCCGGTTCCGCCGGTCACTGTCAGGGTCCCGGCGAAGCTTTCGTAGGTGCCCGAGCCGTGGGGTATGGCGCTGCCATGGCCCTTGATCGACCCGCCGCTCGTGTAGATGGTGAAGCTGCCGGTGAAGGTCGCTCCCAGGTTCAGGTGGACGCGCATGGTCCCCGGCAGCGAGCCCGTGGCCGTGCCTTCGTCGTTCAGCAGCGACCCCGCGGAGGAGACGTAGCGCAGGTGGGCTGTGTCGGTTGCGCTGAGAGTGCGGGCGATGCGGGCACCGGCGTTGGCCCGCGCGCGATCTGCTGGCGCGGCGGCAAGGAGACAGGCGGCGAGCAGTGTTGTGCAAAGGGCCGCAACGGGCGCGTGGCGCTGCTGGTGGGTCATCTGATGCTCCGATCGTCGACTGGGGTTGTAACTCGCTGGGGACTGGGTCGATGCGCTGTGGCGGCTGGAGCAGCCTGCTCTCCGGCTGCTCTGCCGCCGAAGCGCCTGGCGCGGATGGCGAAGCGCGCGAGCGAGTCCTCGAAGGCGCCCCGCGTGAAGTCGGGCCACATCTCCTCGCGGAAGACGAGCTCCGAGTAGGCGGCCTGCCAGAGCAGGTAGTTCGACAGGCGTTGCTCGCCGCCCGTGCGAATGATCAGGTCGGGGTCGTGCAGATCGGGCGCGTAGAGACAGCGGCGGAAGTCCTCCTCGCTCCCTCCCTGGAAGCGTCTGGCGGCATCCACGATCTCCGCCCGTCCGCCGTAGTTGAACGCTACGCACAGCGTGATACGCCGGTTGGCCTTGGTCAGCGACTCGGCCCAATCCATCAAGGAGGTCAGCTCCTCTGTGGCCTCCTCGCGTCTGCCGATGAAACGCATGCGCACACCGTGTGCGTGCAGCTCGGGCGTCTCCCTCGCGATGCGGGATGCGAGGGTCGAGATCAGCTCGCGGACCTCGTCGGTGGGCCGCGACCAGTTCTCGGTCGAGAACGAGTAGACCGTCAGCTCCTGCACCCCCAGCTCGATCGCGTCGTACAGCCGCGCCCTGAGCGTGTCGGCGCCCGCCTCATAGCCCGCTGCGACCGGGAGCCCGGCGGCACGGGCCCAGCGGCGGTTGCCATCGGCGACGACCGCGACGTGTCGAGCCCTCGAGCTCTCGAGTGGCGTCGGCGCTTGCATCGTCTAGGACCGCCTGCTCGTGGCGGGTTCGCCGTGGACGCACGCTCGCAGCCGCTTGGCGAGGCGCCAGCCGCGCATCAGCACCAGCGTCGGCATCATCAATGGCCGCAACGCCTGTTCCACGCGACTTGTCACCGGCATGGCCAGCTCGCCTCTGGCGCTCGGTGCGGAGAGGTAGTAGGCAGCCACGCCCGCGAGCGTCATCAGGTGGTGGGCGCTCGCGGGAGCGTCGTGGGCTCGTCGGGCGGCCTCCTTGGCGACCGTCGCCAGGCGCGCCCCCAGCTCCGCCCTGTCGTCGTAGTGGCCGATGTAGGCGAGCGTCCCGTCCGTGGCGTCCTGCTCGTAATCGACCACACTGTCGAGCATCGTGCTGAGGACACCCAAAGCGAAGTACACCTCGTCGATCGGCTTGGCCTGCTCGGGCGTCGTGCGCTCGTCTCCGGCGAGAGCTATCAGCGCGTGGACCGTGAGCACCGACGAAGCGGCCCCGGCCAGGTACTCCCGCCACTCCATGCCCGAGCCGTTTGCGGTCCGCTTTGCCCATTCCCGCGCTTGCGAGCTGCCTGTGAGGGTGGCGAGATGCGTCAGTACCTCGGCTTCCACGCAGCGTGCCGCTGCTCGCTCCATCGCGGGCGCCAGCACCTCCGCGGCCGGGAGGGCCCGCAGCGCCTCCCTGACCGTTTCCCCCAGCTCGTGCAGATACCCCCCGTCGTGTCCCGATGGATGATGTCGGTAGTAGTCCTCCTCGAGCTCCCCCTCGGGGTCGAGCGCGTCGGTGAACGCCTTGAACAACCGGCGACCGTTTGCGAGCGGGTCGAGGGCCGGCCGCTCGGTGAGCGCATCGAGATAGTCGTACATCACCTCGAGTGCGACGATTGCGCGGAGCGCCGTCGCTCGGCGGCGGGGCGGCGTGAGCGTGGCGAGGGTTGCCGCGACCTCGGCCGTGAAGCCCTCTTTGCGCAGGCTGCCAAGCGCGATCCTCCGCAGCTCCGGCTCCTCGATCCGCATCGCGCGTGCTCGCCATCCAGCCAGCTGGCGGCGCACCTTTGGCGCGACCGTCGTCCAATAGCGTGCGTTCGCGCTCACGAGCAGCCACCCCGCGATCGCCACGGTGCGTCGATCGGCATAGGCAAGAGGTTCGTCGTGGCGGCCGATGGAGGAGAGGCTGCTCACCCTCTATTCCTCTCCGAAGGCGAGTGTGGATGGCACGCGGGAGGCGAGATAGCCAGGGATCGCCGACAGTGCAAGCACGGACATCACGACCAGCACGAAGATCTCAAACGGGCGTCCAGCGGTGACGAGGGTGGCGACCGGGAAGCCGGTCACGTGCTCGAGGTAGCCGTCGATGATCACCTGTCCGTACACGCCGCCCAGGGCGCCTGTGGCACACCCCGCGCCGAGCATCACAAGCGCTTCCACCAGCAGCAGGCGGCGCAGTCGCGAGGGCCGGGTGCCTTCGAGCCGCAGCGTGGCCAGGGATACGCGCTGCTGCCAGATGTTCGACCCGAGGGCAGCGATCATCGCGAGGATCGCTGCCAGCAGCAGCAGCGTGGCTATCTCACCGAGCTGGCCGAGCCCTTCGCCGCCGGAGGACTCGATTCGCGCAGCGCGAATTCCCGGCGTGATCACTTCGAGGCCGGCGTTCCCTCCCAGCCGATGTTCGACCGCCGCTTTGGATTGGGCGATGTCGGCGCCGGGCTTCAGGTCGATGCCGAGGGCTGTGAGCGCCGATGTCGCAAACGTCCGCGTGTAGTCGCTCGTGCTCATGAACACCACACCCGTGGGCCAGCCGAAGTTCGTGCTCGTGGCGGCCAGGCGAAAGCGGGCGAGACCGGTCGGGGTGGGTATGCGCACGGGGCCGCCGAGCTTCAGGTGATGTTCGCTTGCGATCTGCTTTGAGAGCACGATCCACCCGCCTTCGCGTAGCCGCGTGGCCGCCGTCTGCGTCTGGCCCTGGAGGATCTGGCCTCGGAGGACCGGTGCTGTGGCCGAGGCCGGTCGAGCGATGATCCACGGCCGGCGCTCGCCCCAGTCGAAGAAGCTCCCCTGGTAGGAGTCCACCCGCGCCACGCTCGGCAGCGCCGCCACGCTCGCAACGTAGTTGCGAGCGGAGAACGGCACCGTGGCCTGGTTGTCCAAGGGGCTGATCACCCACAGCTGCGCGTTGTCCGAGAAGCGGTGTGCGACCTGCCCGATGCCTCGCAGGAGATCGCTGCGTGCCCCGCCAAGCGCCATGCTCCCGAACAATGCGACAGCGCCTGTTGCGGCGAGCGCCATCGAGCGAAGCGTCGCGGTGCGAAGCCCGGTCAGCGCGACGGGCAAGATCGTGAAGCGCTCGTAGCGGTGGGCAAGCGCGCCCGCCACATGAAGTACCCCTGAAAGGGTCGCCGGGACGGCGAGCATGGTCGCCAACGCCAGCAGCACGGATGCGGCCAGGGCCGCCGAGGGCGCGAGCACGAACAGCGCACTGGCGGCCAGCAGCAGCCCGAGGGCGATCACCGTCAGCCTGCTGCGCGTGCCACGACCGAGCTGATTCCCGGGTGCGCCCTCGTCACCGTAGACGGCATCGAGCGCCCGTCCACGTCGGAGGTCCATGAGCGGGGTGGCTACGCCGCCCAGAGCGGCCGCGATCAGCCCGCAGGCGAGGGCGATCAGCATCGGGTCCACGCTTAGGACCGTCGAGGAACCGAGCGCAAAGGCCTGTGAGAGATATCCCGGGGACTGGTGGAAGAGTCCCGCGGCGAGTGCATACCCGCCGAGCAACCCCACCGCGGATGCCGCCAGTCCCAGGCAGAGCCCCTGGAAGACGACCATCTGCGTGATCGCCCAGCGCCTGGTCCCGTCCACCCGCAGGTCGGCGATGGTCTGGCGACGCTCCGGCGCCGTCAGGAGCATGGCGTTGAACGCGAACAGGAACCCGAGCAGCGCGCTGATCGTGGCGAACAGGCGACTGGCCTGATTGCTCGGGCCAAGCGCCTGGCTTAGAAGGGCGAGATCCTGGTCGGCTCGCGCGACGGTGAGCCTCCCACTCGCACGCGCGGTCAGCGCCTTGCGTACCGAAGCTTCGGCTCCCGGCGCCGTCTGAATCAGGATCCGCGAGACACGCCCTTGCTGGCCGGCGAGTGCCTGCAGGTCGCGGAGCGGGACGACGGCGATGCGCGCACCGGCGAGCGCGCCGGCGGCTTCATGTCCGAGGACCGCTGAGATCCTGCGCGAGTACCGGCGGCCGCGAAGCAGCAGGGAGAGCCGCCCGCCTTCTTCGCCACGGGGCAGGTGCAGCGCAGTGGCGGTGGCCGTGCTGAGGCTCACGCCACCGGCGGCCAGAGCCTGGCGGGGCAGTGTATGCGCGAGCCCGTCGAGCGCGGCCAGGCCGATGCCCGCGCCCGCCAGATAGACCCCCACTCGTCTGCCGCCTGGGCCGACGAGGGTGGCCGTCGCTTCCAGGATCGGCGCCGCTTGGCGCACGCCTGGAAGGCGTTCGACTTCTGCGACGAGCGATTCGCTGACGCCTTCGGGCCCGCGAGCGCGCACCTGCAAGTTGGCTGGGCCGATCACGGCGTGCACGACTTCGCCGGCCGATCCGGCGATGCTCTCGCTGGCGATCAGCGTTGCCGAGACGAGCGCGACGGCGACGGCGATGCCGAGACCGGCGAGCAGCTCCTGGGCGGCGTGAACGCGAAGGCGGTTCAGGTACAGGTAGAGGAGGGCGTGCGGACCCATGAACGGGCGCGATCTCAGCTCGGGTCGCCCGCTCGCACCCATGTGGGTCACCCCGACGGTGATTGGTCGGCGCCGGTGAGCTTGCCGTCTCGCAACGCGTAGCTGCGATCGGCGAGATCCAGGACGGTCAGGTCGTGCGTCACGAGCACCACCGCGGTCCCCTGCTCGCGTGCGATCGTGGCGAGCAGTTGCACGATCTCACGGCCGCGTGCGCTGTCCAGGTTCCCGGTGGGCTCGTCGGCGAGGATCAGCCGTGGCTGGCATGCGAGCACGCGTACGATTGCCACCCTCTGGCGCTCTCCACCGGACATCTCCGACGCTGAGTGGTCGAGCCGGTCGCCGAGCCCGACTCGCTCGAGCCAGGGCTTCACGAGTGCCTGCGCCTCGCGCATCCGCACGCCCCCGAGCAGCAGCTTGCGCGCAGCGTTCTCGAGCGCGCTGACAGTCGGCATGAGCTTGAAGCGCTGGTAGATGAAGCCGATCTCCCGCAGCTGGTACTCGCTGATCTGCTTGTCCGACAGCGAGGCGAGGTCGCGTCCGTCGTAGCGGATCGTCCCGCTGTCGGGCGCCAGCAGCGCGGCGACCATCATCAGCAGGGTCGTCTTCCCCGAGCCACTCGGTCCGTGGATGGCGACCATCTCACCTGCCTGCACCTCCAGCCCGAGGCCGTCCACAGCACGGACCTCCTCGCCCCTGCCGCGGTAGTGCTTGACGACGTGCTCGAGCTGCAACACCGCAGCGGCTGCTTTCACGTCGGAGCCGGACGGCCGCTCACGCGCTCGCCGTTTGACTGATCGCGGTGTGCAGCTGGATCACGGGGGCCAGCTCCGTGGGCTGAAGCTCGCCGTGCAGCTCGCCGCCGGCCAGGGAGAGGGCGCGGTCGGCGCCCGCGAGGCAGCCGATGTCACCAACGCTCATGAGCACCGAGACGCCCTCGCCGGCGAGGGCCCGGAGCACCGAGAGGATCTGGTCGCGGTCGCGTTCCTCGACGCCCAGCATGGGCTCGTCGATCACCAGCAGCTCCGGCTGGTGCACGAGCGACCGGGCGATCCCCACGAGGACCGCCTCGGCGATGCGCAGCTCGCTCGGCTTGAGCGTCGCGCAGTGCGACGCGCCGGCTCGCTCGAGCGCCTCCTCGGCGTGCAGGCGCGCCGCGGCCACACGGATACCACGGGTCAGCTGCGCCGTGATCAGGCGGTCGATCACGAGGTGGCCTTCGGTGGGGAGGAACGTCTTGCGGCAATAGCGGACCTTCTCGCGGAGCTCCCCGGCGCCGCGAGCATGAAGGTCACGACCGCCCAGCGATACGACCCCATGATCGGGCACCTCCAAGCCGGCGGCTATGCGCAGCAGCGTCGAGCGCCCGGAGTTGCGTCGCCCCCATATGGCAAGCAGTTCCCCGTGGCTCAGCTCGAAGGAGACGTCGCGCAGCGCTATGCGCTCGAGCTGGCCGCGGCCGTAGCGCTTGCGAACCCCAGCGAGCTCAAGCAGGGCCATGTCGGTCCCGCTCCAACGCCGCACGGAGCTCTCGCCGTGCGTACTCGATCCATGGGAGTTTGGCTTCCAGGGCCAGCCGGTCCTCCTCCGCGGCGAGGCGATCGGCCAGCGACGCGGAGGGCTCAGAAGCGGACGGGCCGGCATGCGCCGTGCGCGGGCTCGCCGCCCGGCTCAGGCAGATCTGCTCGTAGTGCTCGAGCACCGCAAGCGCGGCGTCGGGCGCGAGCGCGGCCAGTTCGCGCGTGAACAGGCTGGCGCGCCGTCGGCCCTCTTCAGCCTGGCCGATCAGGTGCTCCTGATAGCGCCGAACCCCGTCCTCTGTGGCCCGATAGTGAAGCCGGGGCTGGCGAGACGCCGCGCCGGGCGGCGGTTCGCTGGTCGCTTCGATCAGCTTGCGCTCAACCAGGCTGTCAAGTCCCGTGTAGATCTGAGAAGGGCTGCTCAGTTTCAGCAGCTCGCCGTAGTTTCGTTCGAAGCGCTGCAGGATCTCGTAGCCGTAGCTGGGGCGCTCGATCGTGAGGCCGAGCACGGCCCAGTTCACAGGCGAGCGCATCGCACCGGCACCCAGCTCCTTGACAGCCCTCTCAAGCATCTCCAAGAGTAGGATACATAGAAAACAGGGGGATTTACAATAGCCAAGCTTATATTCACAAAGTAGAACTTTCTATTTCGCGAAGTCCTGCCCGAGGCATCGGCGCCACATCGAGCGCCTTGTGTGATGCCGATAGACCGTGCCCGCAGGATCGCTCAGGGAATGAATGGGGGGCGCGATACTAGTTAACCACTACACCGCCATCAAGGCTGTTCGCGAGCCCACAGGCTTTGGCCTTGATATTGACAAATATGTCTTTGCACAGACTTCGAAAACTAGAATCTTCTACGCCAAGTCTTGCGGACGTAACACTTGGCGAGAACAATGCGCCGAGGATGAGGAGGGGAAAGCAAACTCGGCGCCGGCCCGACGGTCTGTTGCGCATCGACCGGAGCGTTCGAGCGCTACAAGATGCGAGGCTCGGCGTTGCCAAGCTCCGCGAACGGACCTCAGAGACAGAGGCTCCATTATTGGGGCCCGCTCGAGCGCGAATGGGGAAGACACGATGAACGCAAAGCTGGAACAGTGGAGAGCCGCGTCCGAGATGAGGTCCGTCGACGGATTTCACCACCGTAAATCTTCGGTGGGAAGGGTAAGGGAGGCCGGCATCGCTCTGGCAATGGTCATGATCTTCCTGTCCCTTGCGTCGAGCGCATTGGCCACTGTCACGCGCCTCCCCGAGTCGTTCTCTCCGATCACCGGCGCTGGCATCGGCTTGAACTTCAACAGTCCTTGGGCGGTCGCGGTCGACGACTCGACGGGCAATGTCTTTGCCAGTGACGGCCCCGAACTCGGCGGCAACGGGATCATGATCCTCGGCCCGGAAGGCTCGACTCCCATCGGCATCAAATCGCCATACGTCGTTTCGGGGACGGACACGAACTTCTTCCCGGGGAACGCCCCGGCCTTCCTCGCTTTCGACAATTCGCCCTCCAGCCCGGCGAAAGGGACTCTCTATGCCTATGACTTCTCTGCCGAACTGATCAGGAAGTACACGCGGAACGCCGTGACCGAAGAATACGAAGCCGCCGGAAGCCTTCCGGCTGGGGGCTGCGGCAATACTGCGGGAGGGGGCATCGACGCCGCGGGCCGAGTGTACTTCAGTTGTGGCACTGAAAAAAAGGTCCTCGTCTTCAGCCCGACCGGGGAAAAGCTGCACGAATACGCCCTTGGCGAGCTCAGACAGATAGCAGTCGACGCCGCCGGCGACCTCTTCGTCCAGGCTGGCTTCGCTATCCGCAAGTACCCTGCCAACGGTCTGGGTGAAATCGACCCATCGAACTTCACCTCGGTTGTCGAATCCGGTGTCGGTGGTGTCGCCTATGAACCGGCGGCCAATGAGATCGTAGTGTCCGAGAGCGGCAGGCTGGAGGAGTTCAACGCTATGACGCTGGCGAGGATCGGTGAATTCGGCAGCGAAGCCCTGACCTACGAATACGGGGGCAGTCTCCAGCACTATGAAACGCAGGGAGTCGCCCTAAACCCCCTAACTCAGCGTGTCTACGTCGTCGTCTCCGGCGCGCCGGCAGTCATGGCATTCGGGCCGGACATCCTCACCCCAACGGTTCACGCCTTCACGGCGTCGAGCGTCACCGGCACGAGGGCGGTTCTGAACGGCTCGGTCAGCCTCGAAGGCATTGCCGGGACCGAATGCAAGTTCGAATACGGGCTGACCGAAAGCTACGGGAAATCGGCCCCATGTGCGCAGTCGATACCGGACGATAGCGAACAGCATCCGGTTAGCGCCGAAGTCCAAAGCCTGATCCCGAACGGGACCACTTATCACTACCGACTGGTCGCAGCGAATACTAATGGCCCCGAGGCTACGCCGGACCGCACGTTCGTCACGGCCAGCACGGTCCTCACCGATCCGGCTACCGGCATCGGAACCTCATCGGCGACCTTGAACGGAGTCGCTCGGTCCGAAGGGTCGCAGCTCAGCGAATGCAGGTTCGAATGGGGCGCCACGACGCAGGCAGGCTTCGAACACGTCGGAACCGAATGTGCGCCCCCCGCTGCTGCTATCGATCCGGACTTCGCCGCGCACGCCGTCACCGCGGCGCTCGCGGGGCTTCAGCCGAGCACTGCGTACAAGTTCCGGCTGGTGACGAACGGCGCCGCCGGGACCGTTCGCGGGGCGGTGCAGACCTTCACGACGAGTGGAGGACCCCAGATCTCTGAAGTCCGAGCGCGGAGCGCGACGCAGAAATCGGTCGTCCTCGAAGCGAAAATCGACCCGAACGGCTTTCCGACGTCCTACCGCTTCGAATGGGGCGCCGGCAGCAACTTCGGCTCGGTCGTTCCCGCCGAATTCGAACCCGTACTCGCGGGCGGTTTCGAACCGATATCGGTCACCGCGACCGTCTCCGGACTCTCGGCGGCGACGGCTTACCACTACCGCGTCGTGGCGAGGAACTCCGCCGACGGAGCATCGACGTCGGCGAGCGCTGACCACGACTTCGAAACCCTCAACTCCTGCGGGCTCTCCGGCGGTCGTTGTCTGGAGATGGTCTCGCCTCGGGGTGTGCGGCTGGTGGCGCTGCCGCAGAAGCAGTCTGCCGCGCTCGAATTGAGCTCTCAGGCCGCGGAAGCCCCTGGGCGGGTGGCGTTCGACACCGAATTCGGATTTCCGGGCACCGCTGTGGGTGGAGAATCTCTATACCTTTCGGACCTCGGCTCGGCCGGCTGGCAATCGACTCAGTACACGCCTCCGGTGACCGGGTCGGTACCCAACGGTAACTTGAGGTCGCGGGTTATGGGTCTTTCAGCTGACCTCGACTGTGGAGTCATCGCAAGCTCCTTGCCCCTCACGGCAGATCCGTCAGGCCTTCCATTTGAGCGGGCAGGCGGGGCCAACCTCTATCGCCGCGGGGCCGAAGGCGACTACACGCTGATCACCAGTCTCCCGCCGGATCCACTCGTAGCGAACAGCGGGGCTGCTTATGAATACGAACTGGCGGGTATGTCCCAGGACTGCAGTCGCGTGGTGTTCTCGACCGAACGGACCTATCCCGGGGTCCCCGGTTCGGGGAGAGTCCGTTTCTATGAATGGAACGGCAGAGCCTTGAAGAACGTCGGGTGGGTGCCGGACGGCGCGGGAGAAGCGGTGGCAGAAGTGACTCTCGGAAACTCCGAGGGCGCCTTTGAAGGGGACCATTTCAATGCGGTCTCCGCCGAAGCTGACCGCATCTTTTTCAGCGCGACCAGCCAGACCGGCAACGATGCCGGGAATAGTGCGGTGTTCGCCCGGATCGACGGGTCCGAAACCCTCGACGTCTCGCAGTCCCCGCTCACTCCCGACACCGAGGCGGAGTTCCAGGGCGCGACGCCAGACGGCTCCCGCGTCTACTTCACCGCTAACGCCGGGCTGACCAAAAGATCGAGCACGAGCGGTCGCGATTTCTACGAATGCCACATCGTCGAAAACGTCGGCACCGGCAAGCACGAATGCGAACTGACCGACCTGTCGGTCGGGACGACCGAAGAACCCGCGGAGGCTGGAGCCCCCTCGTCCACAGCCAAGATCGGTGCACTCGTGGGTGTCTCCGACGACGGCTCGCGTGTCTATTTCGTCGCCGGCGGGCAGCTCGTTCCGGGCGAGGGTGCAAGCGGAGCGCAGAACACCGCGGACGGGACGCTTTCGTTGTATCTGTACGAAGCGGCTACCAAAACCGTCCGGTACGTCGGAGCAATCGGCTCAGGCAGCGGAACAATAAGCAACGAAGTAGCGTATGTCACCACCGGAAATACGCGCAACTACACCTCGCGAACGAGCCCAGACGGGCGCTACCTCCTTTTCGAATCTACGGCGAACTTGACCGGGTACGACAGCGGCCACGCACCCATCGCGTATCTGTTCGACGCAGAAGCGACGAACGAGGAAGAAGCGCTGACCTGCGTCTCGTGCAGGCAGGACGGCAAGCCTGCAGTAGGTGCCTCCGACAAAGAACGTAACCCAGTCCTCAAGATCACAACGTTGCAGTATGCACCTCACCTGAGCCAGTCGCTCGTCGTGCGTAACGGACGACCGGCCGTCTTCTTCAGATCTCGCGATCCTCTCGCTCCTGGTGCGACCGAAGGGGAATGGAGCCTCTATGAATGGGCGCACGGGCAAGTGTTCCAGATCGCCCCGGATCTAGGACGAGGAGGGTCCGCGGCGTCGCAGGCTGGCGCTCAGTCGCTGGAATTCATCGGTGCCAGCTCCGAAGGCGCCGATCTCTACTTTGTCGACGCGGTTGGGTTGAACTGGGAAGACCCGGATGCCCGTAGAGCGGTGTGGGACGCGAGGGTGGGCGGCGGCTTCGCCCAGCCGGCGCCGGTCCCCGGATGTGATGCGAGCTCGGAAGGATCCTGCCAGGGTCCGTCGCCGTTGGTGCCGTCGATCTCTGGGCCGCCCGCGAGCGCCGCGTTCAGCGGCTCGGGCAACCTGGCGACGCCGTTCTCGCCGCCACCCACGGCGCTGAGCGCCGCGCAGATCAGAGCGAGGCATCTGACTACGGCGCTTCGTAGCTGCAAGAAAGACAAGAAGCGATCCAAGCGGATCTCATGCGAACGCGAGGCCCGCAGGAAATACGGCTCCAAACCCAAACCCAAACCCAAAGCGAAGGCCAAGGCCAAGCGGACAGGGGACAAGTGATCATGCGGCGCTTTTGTGAATCCCTGTTCGGACGAGTCATCACGGGGCGGGCAAGTGTCGTTTCGAGCCTCGCGATCGCGGTGCTGGGCTGCCAGCTCGGCGTTCTCGCGACATCGGCGCGGGCAGAACGACCGCACGAACCGGCGTGGGAGGTGCTCGCCGCCGCGGGCCCCACGCACCTGCCTCCGGTGCAGTCGGCGATCCAGGAAGTGACCGTCGGGGGTGAAGCCGGGAGCAGCTTCACACTCTCGCATTCGCTCAGCGAAGGCACGGGAACCTTCGACTTCGCCAACGGCTACAGCGAAACAACGGCAGGCAGCAACGTCGTATGGGTCTGGTTTCCGCTTGAAGGGACTTTCAAAGTGGGTCAGCAAGTCGACGGAGCGGGTATTCCGGACGGGACGACGATCATCGGGATCTCCGGTTCGCCTTCGGAACCCTTCCTCGAACTTTCCAATGACGCCACCGCGTCGAATGAATTCAGCGAAATCTCCGCCTCCTCGACAGAGATAACTGACGTCACCGGTCAATTCCAGGTCGGTGAGGAAATCACCGGCGCCGGGATTCCCGCCGCGACCACCATCACCGCCGTCGGCCCGTCGAGCATCACCATCTCGAAGTTGCCGACCGCAGGAGGCAAAGACGTCACGATCGCAAGTCGGCAAGAGCAGACCGCCGCACTTCCTCTCGGCGCGTCGGCCGCGCAGGTGCAGGCGGCGCTGGAAGCGCTACCTGGCTACCGCGAAAAGACATTCTCCGTCAGCGGCGGCCCCGGTGCGGACCCGGGCAACGCGTATTTCATTGCCTTCGGCGGATCGCTGAACGATCAAGAAGTGGCCAACTTCGTGGTCACGGGCTCCGGGCTCGGTGAACACGGCTACGCTCGTGCTCGGACATCCCTTCCGGGCGGGGCAGGCACCGGCGAGATCGCGATTTACCCGACCAATCTCGGTGGCAAGGCGAGCAGCGGGCCGATCACAGTCGATCTGGGCCCACTGCCGGCAGGTGTGGTCACCGCGGGCCCAGCCAAAGGTACGGAAGCAGGCTGGTGGACGTGTACTACCGAACCCTCAAAAGTCCAATGCACGACTGAAAACGTCGCCAAGACCCTGGCACCCACCGCGTCCATAACAGTACCGATCAAGGTGCAGCTTCCGTCAGAAGCAAAGCTCCAGACGGATGTGAGCGTCAGTGGAGGGGAAGCGACTCAGTCTGCGTCCTACCTGCTCCCGCTCGAAATCTCACCGACCCCGGCGGGTGTCGGCGTGGCCGCCCTCTACAGCAAAGTACTGGAAGCAGATGGGAGTCCCTCCACGCAGGCAGGAGGCCACCCATACAGCCAGGCCACGCTGTTCGCGGTCAACTCCGTGCGTTCGAGCGCTGGCGGAGGCATCGTACCCGTCGGCGAACTCAAGGATGCGGACGCCGACCTCCAGGCCGGTTTCGTCGGCTCTCCCCTGACAACTCCTCGGTGCCCAACGGGTGAACCCTACAACTGTCCTTACGCCGGAGATGCCCGCGTCGGCCACCTCTACCCCGGAGTGAACGCCTTCGGAGACTTGGGATTCGAAGGTCAGGATCGGGCGTTCAGCAACGCCGTACCCGTACTAGGCGCGGCGGCGCAGTTCAGCACCGAAATCGCCCAGCCCGTGGCGACCCTGCTGGGCCGGGTTCGGTCGAGCGAAGACTTCGGCATTCGTATCGAATCCCCCGACAACAGCCCCTTTGATCCAGTCTTCTATATAGACACGGTCTTTTTCGGCCAGCCCGCGGGGGCGAAAGGGAAGGCGTTCTTCCGCAACCCGACGGACTGCGCGGCGGAGAGACAGAACCCGCCGGAACAGAGCCTCACCGCCTCGAGCTGGCAGGACCCGGACAGCTTCAGGTCGAGGTCTGATCGGCTGGCTCCGGTCGAAGGTTGCGATCAGCTGCACTTCGAACCTCAATTCGAACTCCAGCCCAGCAGCACCCAGGGGTCCTCGGGCGTCGGCGCCACCGCTCACCTCCACATCGACCAATCCGGTCTCACCGATCCGAACAAGTTGGGGGCCCCCGACTTGAAGAAGTCGGTCGTCACTTTGCCCGAGGGCTTCGACGTAAACCCGGCCCAGGCGAACGGCCTCGACGCCTGCAGCGAGGCTCAGGTCGGCTACGAAATGGGCAGAGACCCGCTCCCCCTGAATCCGACCCGATTCGACGAAGATCCGGTGAGCTGCCCCGATGCCTCGAAGCTCGGCACCGTCGAAGCGACGAGCCCGCTGCTCGAAGCACCGCTGAAGGGAACGATCTACCTCGCCGCCCAGGAAGAAAACCCCTTCCACAGCCTGATCGGCATCTACCTCGTCTTCGAAAGCGAACGCTTCGGCATCACGCTGAAGTTGCCGGGCAAGGTGGAAGCCGACCCCGCTACCGGGCAGCTCACCGCCACGTTCGACTACCTACCGCAGCAGCCGATCGAAGACCTGACGCTGGACTTCCGTGGCGGCGGGCCGCGATCGGAGTTCGCGACGCCGGAAGTCTGTGGCACCTACGCCACCATCGGCGCCTGGACGCCGTGGTCGGCGCCCGAATCGGGTCCGCCGGCCCAGACCTCCAACTCGTTCTCCGTCTCGAGCGGATGTTCGAGCTCGGCATCGGCCCGCCCGTTCTCCCCGAGCTTCGAAGCCGGCACAACGCAGCCCTCCGCAGGCTCCTACAGCCCGCTCGTGATCAAGGTCAACCGCAACGACGGTGAACAGGAACTGACGAGCCTCGACTTCACCCTGCCCGAGGGCCTGATCGGCAACCTCGCAAGCGTTCCTTACTGCCCCGACGCGGCGATCGAAGCGGCGCGCGGGGTGTCGGGCAAGGCCGAGCAGGCCAGCCCGAGCTGCCCGGCCGCCAGCCAGATCGGCAGCGTGGACGCCGCCGCGGGAGTTGGCTCAGAACCCATTCACGTCGGCGGACACGTCTACATGGCCGGCCCATACGAGGGCGCGCCGCTGAGCGCAGTTGTTATCACGCCTGCGGTCGCAGGCCCGTTTGACCTCGGCAACGTCGTCATCAGGACGCCGCTGACCATCAACCCGGCGACTGCGCAGATCGCCGCGAAGTCCGATCCGATTCCCACGATCCTCAAGGGGATACCGCTGAAAATCCGCTCGATCGTGGTCACGCTCGACCGCCCGGGATTCACGCTCAACCCGACGAGCTGCGCGGCGATGTCGGTAACGGCTTCGATCGGCAGCTCCAACGGGGCGACCGCAACCCCGTCCAACCGCTTCCAGGTCGGTGGCTGCTCCAGCCTGCCGTTCAAACCCGCGCTGTCCGCCTCCACCCAGGCCAAGGCCAGCAAAGCCAACGGTGCCTCGCTGACCGTGAAGGTCGCCGCGAAGCCGGGTGAAGCGAACATCGGCAAAGTCAACCTGCAACTGCCGCTGCAGCTCCCCTCGCGCCTGTCGACGCTGCAGAAAGCGTGCACCGAAGCGCAGTTCAACACCAACCCGGCCGCCTGCCCGGCCGAATCGGTGATCGGCAGCGGGACGGCGCACACGCCGATCCTGCAGGTGCCGCTCAGTGGCCCCGCCTACCTCGTCTCACACGGCGGGGCGGCGTTCCCGGATGTCGAGTTCGTGCTGCAGGCCGACGAACGCGGCGGCGACATCGAGATCGTCCTCGACGGCGGCACGCAGATCAAGAAGGGCATCACCTACTCCAACTTCGAAACGGTTCCCGACGCGCCGATCTCGAGCTTTGAAACGGTGCTGCCCGAGGGCCCCCACTCGATCGTGACCGCGTACCTGCCGGTCGGCGCCAACTACAACCTCTGCGGCCAGTCGCTGACAATGCCGACGACGATCACCGGCCAGAACGGGGCTGTGCTCAAACAGAACACCCCGATCGCGGTCACCGGCTGCGCGCCCGCGATCCGAGTCACCAGGCACACCGTCAAGGGGACCGCCACGACGCTTGTTGTCAGTGTGCCCTCGGGCGGCAAGCTCACGGCCAGGGGATCCGGACTGACGTCGGTCGCGAAGACCGTGGCCGCGGCCAAGAGCGTCACGCTCACGCTGAAGTTGAACAAGAAAGAGCAGGCATTCCTCGCCCGTCATCGCCACCGCAAGCTGAAGCTCCAAATCAAGCTGCAGTTCACGCCTAAGAAGGGTGCGAGATTGTCGACTGCGACGACCGTGCTGGTCGGTTGAGACGCCGGGCTGGGGCTGTGGCTCTGCTCGACTCCCAATGGCTCGACCTTCGACGGGGCCGCCCCCGTGGCGCGTCAGAGGATTCTGTGGGGGGTGGGATCAGGGACATGCAGCGCCGGCGGCTGCTCACGGCGGCAGCAGACGCGATCGCCGAGGCCGGCTCGTCCAAGTTGACAGTTGCGGAGATCACCCGCAGGGCGAGGGTGTCGCGCAAGACGTTCTATGAGATCTTCAGCAGTTGCGAGAGCTGCTTGTTGGGCACGCTTGATGTGGCGATTGCCGAGGCGGGTGTGATCGCCAGGGAGGCCTATCTGAGCGGGGGGTGCTGGGAGGACAGGGTGCGTGCCGTTGTGGGGCGGTTGCTGGTCTTCTTCGAGGAGAACCCTGCTCGGGCGAGGCTTCTCCTGCTCGAGTCCTCTACTGCGGGGGAGGCCGCGTTGGTGCGGCGTGGGGAGGTGCTTCGAGAGCTGGCGGGCGTCATCCACACGGGAAGTCGACCCAACGCTCGCTTTCGTGGCTCGCCTGTGATCGCGGAAGGTGTTGTCGGTGGGGTGGTGGCGGTCCTGCAGACCCGTCTTCAGCGACAGCCGACGGCGCCGCTCACCGACCTTGGGGCTCAGCTGATGAGTTTGATCGTGCTTCCCTATCTCGGTCCTGCGGCTGCACGGCGTGAGCTCGAGAGACCCGCGCCGAGCCGTAGCGCGGGGACGCCACCGGTACGTGAGGCCCAGCCCGAACCTGACCCGGTCGCGGGTCTGAACATGCGCTTGACCTATCGGACGGTTCAGGTTCTCCGGTCGATAGGAGAGTCACCGGGAGCGAGCAACCGAGCGCTCGCTCAGGCGTGTGGCATCGTCGATCAGGGCCAGATCTCAAAGCTGGTCGCCCGCCTGGAGCGTCTCGGGCTGGTCGAGAATCACGGCCAGGGGCCCGTCAAGGGGGCCGCCAACGCGTGGCACCTCACCACCCGCGGCACACAGCTCGTGCGAGCTGCCCAGGCCTACTGAGCGATGTCGAGCGAGCCGGAAGAGAGCCCCCTTGTCGCCTAGGCCGGGAGAAGCAGTTTCGATCGAGCTCACCCCTGCACAGGCCGATCACGTCGCTCGCGCCGCCCAACAGGCGGGTGAAAGCACCCCGTCCGAGCTCTCCGAGCCCGTGGCATCTCTGGAGATAGAGTCGTCCTGGCTCGAGGACCGGAAGATGTCGAGATCGCTGTTGACGGGGCTGCTGCTCCTCTCCTCGCTCCCACCAGACGGCGCCTTCATCACGAGCTCAGAGCTCGCCCGAAAGCTCGACATCAGCCCCAGTACCTGCCACCGCTACCTCGTAACACTGTTCGAGATCGGACTCGTAGAACGCGACCCCAACAAACGCCACTACCGGCGCAGTCCGTGAAAAACGTCATTACATGCTAGTTGGCATGATATACTGCCAACGGGCATGGGTACTATGTTGCAGATCAAGGACGTGCCCGAGGACGTTCACCGGGTGCTCAAGGCGCGCGCTGCGCTAGCTGGCGTTTCGCTTACCGAGTATGCGCGGAACACCCTCGAGCAGGCCGCTCGGCGCCCCTCGCGGGAGGAACTGCTGGCCGAGCTCACGCAGATTGAGCCGGTCGATGTTGGCGAGTCTGCCGAGCAGGCGCTCGCGCACCTCCGCAACGATCGGGCATGACCGTCGTCGACGCGAGCGCGGTCATTGATCTGCTGGCGCCGCCGGACCCTGCGCGCCGCGATTTCATGATCGCCGAGCTTCCTGAGCCGGGGGAGCCGTGGCTGGCACCGGACATCCTGCCGTTTGAGGTCTTCTCGGTCGTCCGCCGGCATCATCTGCGGAGTGTGCTCACCGTCAAACTCGCCGGCGCGGCCCTTAGGCGACTGCGGATGCTCCCGATTGAGCTCGTGCCCACGTCGAGTCTCTTGGATGCAGCCTGGACATTGCGCGACCGCTTCTCGGCCGGCGATTCGCTGTACGCGGCCCTCGCCATGCGAGCCGGCGAGCCACTGCTGACGAGCGATATGCGGCTGGCTCGCGCCGCAAGCGACAAGGGCATCGACGTGCGCAGGCCGTAGGGCGGCCCCCCTCTACTTCAACGGTGTCAGAGCCAAGGCTCGCCGCAAGCCAGCGTCGACCTGGGCCATGAGCCAGTCGGGTAGCGTCGTGACGTGCTCCTCGAGCGTCTTGCGATCGATCGTCGCGAGTTGCGTTACGTTCACCACCGAGTCAGACCGGAGCCCGGCGACTGCTCGATACCACAGCCCATCCAGCCCCACGTCACCTTTGTATCGACTAACGAAGGGTCCATGGAAAAGCAAGTCCAGAATCCCGCCCTCCCTGCCGATAGGGTCCCATGGCTCCCCAAGCGCTCGACGAGCGGAGGTTGCAGATGAACGCATTTCTGAGCGGCATGGCCGCCCCATCGGAGGCGAGCGGACCGGTTGAGAGCGCCGCTTGGCGGATCGGCCTAGAGGTCGCTGGGCCGGCCGCGGCCGACGTCGACCGCGACTCGCGTTTCCCGCACGAGGCTGTCGAGGCCTACAAGCAGGAGCGACTTCTCTCGGCCCTCATACCCGAGGAGCTGGGCGGTGGCGGGGCCACGCTCGCCGAGGTCGCCGGTGCCGTTCGCGCCGTCTCCTTTCACTGTGTCGCCAGCGCGCTCGTGCTGGCCATGCACTCCATCGAGGTCTCAAACCTCGTCCGCCACGGCAAGTCCGAGCCCCTGCAGGAGCTCATGCGCGAGATCGCCTCCAAGCAGCTGCTGATCGCCAACGCCAACAGCGAGGTCGGTATCGGCGGCGACGTCGGTCGCAGCATCTGCGCAGTTGAGAGCACCGACAATGGCCTACGGCTCGAGAAGCAGGCGCTCGCCATCTCCTACGGCGAGTACGCCGATGTCATCGTCGCCACAGCCCGGCGCTCTCCCGAAAGCGAGGAGACCGATCAGGTGCAGGTGCTCTGCCGCCGCGGCGAGTTCGAGCTCGAGCGGCTCTCCAGCTGGGACGCCATCGGCCTGCGCGGGACCTGCAGCAACGGCTTTCGACTGATCGCCAAGGTGGACCCGGGGATGATCAACCCTGTGCCCTTCGCCACCATCGCAAGCAGTGGCGGGATCCAGGCATCGACCATCCTGCTCAGCGCAGCCTGGGTCGGCCTGTCCGAGGCCGCGGCCGCCAAGGCTCACGACTTCGTGCGGGCGGCCGCTCGCCGCTCCATCGGCACCGTCCCTCCGGCGGCCGGGCACCTGGCTGAGCTAGCGGTCGAACTGCAGCAGGCGCGCAGCATGCTCACAGCGGCCGCAACCCGTTTCACCATGCTCGAAGCCTCAGAGGAGATGGAAAGCCCGAGCTTCATCGCCTCCGTGCGCAACCTCAAGGTGGGCACCTCCGAACTGGCCGTCCACATCGCCACCGCCGCCTTGTCAATCTGCGGCATCGTCGGGTTCAAGCGCGACACCCCCTTCTCGCTCGATCGCCACATACGCGACGCGCACGGATCGGTAGTTATGGTCAGCAACGAGCGCTACCTGCGTGCCAACGCCGAGATGCTGCTCGCCCGTAAGCACCTATAGACGTGTCCGAGAACAGCTCCGCCGAGCGCGAGCTTCCACTCCTGGCGTTCGCCTATCACCCCCGCTCCTTCGGAACGATGGCTATCGCCGAGGCCACCGAGGGGATCTGCCGGCTGCTCTGGATTCTCGACACCAGCGATCCGGAGGTCGGCTCGATGGCGCGCTTCCTGCGCCGCGTCGGCAGCGTCGTCGACATCGCCGGCATGGAGCTCGAAGAAGCCGCTGAGGCGGTCGCGGCCTGCAAGCCCAAGGCCATCCTCGCCCTGGCCGACCCCCTGCTCCTGTGGACCGCACGCCTGGCCGAGCTGCTCGATCTCCAGTTCCTCAGCCCTGAGGTCGCCGCGCGGTTGACCGACAAGTACCTACAGCGCGAGGCGCTGCAGCGCGGCGGCGTGCCTGTGCCCGGCTTCTGGCCGGTGCCCGACCAGGACGATGAGGCCCGGTGGGCTGAGCTCGAGCAGGGCGCCACGTTCCCCGCCGTGCTCAAGCCGCGCAGCGGCGAAGGCAGCAGGGACATCGTGCCTGTGCACTCCTTCCCGGAGCTGCGCTCGCTGGTCGAGCAGACTCCACAGGAGGCCCAGGCCGGTCCACCGGAGATGGTGCTCGAGGAGTACCTCCTCGACCGCCCCGAGCACGCAGGCGATCACTTCGCAGACTACGTCTCAGTCGAGAGCGTGGTCAGCGATGGACGGGTCAGCCATCTCGCCATCACAGGGCGCTTTCCCCCGGCGGAGCCGTTCAGGGAGACCGGCTTCTTCATCCCCAGCGCCTTCGCCGAGCCCGAGACAACAGCGATCGTGCAGGCGGCAACCGCAGCCGTGCAGGCGATCGGCATTCGCGCGGGCATTTTGCACACGGAGGTCAAGATGACGCCCCAGGGGCCGCGTGTGATCGAGCTCAACGGCCGCATCGGCGGCGGCGTGCCAGAGATGCTCGCCGATGCCAGCGGCGTGGAGCTGATGGCAATGGCCTTCCGCGTGGCGCTCGGCGAGTCGGTCGTGTTCGACTCCATGCCCGCGTGCAAGCAGGTGGGCTACCTGCTCTATGTACAGGCTCCCTATGCCATGAGTACGATCACAGCCGTGGAGGGACTCGAGCGATTGCGGACGCAGCCCGGTGTGCAGGAGGTCACGCTCAACCGCGGACCGGGCAGCGCCGTCAGCTGGCGCTCGGGTAACCACGGACACGTGTTCTCCGTGCGCGGATCTGCGCCCGACCACGAGGCCCTGAGAGTGCTCGAGCGCTTTGTCAAAGACGAGGTCCAGATCCTTGGCGAGTGATCGCCGACCCCGCTCGACGCTTGCGGGCGTTTGCGTGCTCGTGGGCCTGCTCGTCGCCGCCTGCGGTTCCACCACGCACGTTCCTGGCGCCCATGCCCAGTCCCTCGGCGCGGGGACGAGCCACTTCACTGTGAGCACCGCCGACGGGCGCGCCCGCGAATACATCGTCTACGCGCCCCCGGGCGCCGCCACGCGCAGGCCGCTCGTGCTCGTCTACCACGGAGCCGAGGCCACCGCCGAAGGCACCGCCCAGGAAACAGACTTCATCCAGGCTGCCAACCAGCTGGGGTTCGTCGTGGCGTTCCTGCAGGGATATGAGAACACCTGGAACGAGGGCGCCGGCGGCACCCCCGCTCGCGTCGCACACGTCAACGA
>DATARM010000125.1:0-16160 GCA_036264155.1 Solirubrobacteraceae bacterium | reverse complement strand
CGCGCTACAGGAACTCGACCGTGTGCTGGCGATCCTCGCCGGCGAGAACCACGTACTCGCCAAACTCGCCGTCGACTCGGACAAGGTGCTGGGGCCGTTCGCCAAAGTGCGCGGCCAGGTGGCCGACTTCATCGCCCAGGCGAACACGGTCTCGCAGGCGGCCGCTGCTCACCGTGGCGCGCTCGCACAGAACCTCAAAGACTTCCCTCCGTTCCTCAAGCAGCTCGGGCCGGCCATGGAACGCCTGCAGCGCTTCGCCGAACAGACGACCCCGACCTTCACCGCCCTGAATGCCGCGGCACCGGCGATCGACAAGGCGTTCACGAGCGAGCCAGGGTTCCTCAAAAGCACCAAGACCTTCTTCCAGAATCTCGGCAAGACCTCCAAGGTCACGGGTCCGGCCGTCGTTGGCGCCAGACCGTTGCTCGCGCGGCTCAAAACGCTGGGGACGGCCGCCCAACCGTTCTCCGGCAACCTCTCCGAACTGCTCGGCAGCCTCCAGAAGACGGGCGGCCTCGAGCGTCTGCTCGACTTCATCTTCCTCGGTGCCAACACCGGCAACGGCTACGACTCGCTCGGGCACTTCCTGCGCGCCGAAGCGCTCGCCTCTGGCGGCTGCCTCGGGTACGCGACGACCCGCGCCGCCTTCGGCTGTGTGCGCACGATCTTCAGCAAGGGCTCGACCGCCACGGCATCGGGCAAAACGGCAACGGCAGCGGCCGCAAAGGCGTCCTCCACCGATCTGATCATGGCCCGCACGCTCGCCGTGCTCAACGGCGCCACGCCGGCGCAGGCCGCCGCCAAATATCCCGGCTCCGAGCCGAGCGCGAAGGAACTGGGCGCAGCCGCGCTGGGTGCCGGCCTGCTCCCGACGGGGGGCTCGGACGCGACCACGCAGCCGGTGGGCGGCTCCAGCGCCGGGACCACCTACTACTCGCCCGAAGCCGAAGCCTCCGGTGCCGGCGGTCTGCTTCTCAACTACCTCCTGGGCAACTGAACCGATGATCCGCCCAGCCCAGCTCCTGCGTTCCCTGGTCATTGCCACGGCTCTGCTCGCGCTCGGCGCGCCGACGCTCGGTCTCGCGGCCGAACCGACTACGACCACCGCACCGGCCCCCACCTCCGAAGGCGTGGCCACGACTCCCGAAGCTGCCCCGGGCACGAGCAGCACGTCGGCCGCGCCGGCGCCCCCTACGACGACAACGCCGGCCGCCCCGCAGGTTCAAGCCGAGGTCCCGCAGGGCAACAGCCCCGGCGCGCCTCCCGTCGCCGTTGGGCACTCCAAGCACAAGTCCGCCGCGGCGCCCACAGGCTCGGCCGGCGCAGGCACCTCCACCGAAGGCCCGCGTGCAAAGCAGAAGGCTGCCTCGCCATCCGCCCTCACGCCTTCGCTGCCATCAGCGCTCACGTCCTCGATCTCGGGAGTGCCTGGCTTCTTCATCGAAAGCTTCCGCATCCCCCCCTTCCTGCTGCCGATCTACCAGGCGGCTGGAACCGCCTACGGGATCCCCTGGCAGGTGTTGGCGGCGATCAACGAGGTGGAGACCGACTACGGACGCGACCTCAGCGTCTCGAGCGCCGGAGCTGAGGGGTGGATGCAGTTCCTGCCCGCCGAGTGGGCCCAATACGGCCTCGACGCCAACGGGGACGGCTTCAAGGACCCCTACAACCCGGCCGATGCGATCTTCGCCGCCGCGCGCTACCTGCGTGCGGCCGGGGGAAACACCAACATCAAGGCCGGGATCTTCTCCTACAACCACTCGCAGGCATATGTCGAATCGGTGATGCTGCGGGCGCAGCTGCTGGGCGGCACGCCGCCGGAACTGCTGGGTGCGATCACGGGCTTGACCGAGGCGCACTTCCCAGTCCATGCGGCCGCGCACTTCACCGACGGCTTCCTCACCGTCCCCAATCGCAAAGGGCAGCCGCAGACGCTCGTCGGCACGACGATCGACACCCAGGCGGGCGCTCCTGTGATCGCCGCCCAGGACGGTGAGATCGTGAGCGTCGGGCAGTCGCCGACCCTTGGCCGCTACGTCACGCTCCGCGACGCCTACGGCAATACCTATGTCTATGCGCAGCTGGGCGACGTCTCCTCGGTGTACCCCGTGCTCGAGCCGCACGTCAACTCGAGCGTCAGCAACCGGATCGCCCAGGAGCACGAACCGGCGCCGAGCGGTCCCGCGACCGCGGGCGCGCAGGATCGCTCCCCCGTCTCCGAAGGCGCCACCGTCTCGGGTCTCTCGCTTGGAGCCGCAGCCGGCCTGGAACCGGCGCCGAGCGCCCCGGCGCCGACCCCTCCCACCATTCCGCCCGTGATCGCACCGACGGCCAAGGTGAGCCACGTCAAGGTCTTCAGGGAAGGTCCCAACGACGTCTACTTGCGACCGCTGCGCGTCGGGGCCCAGGTGATCGCCGGCACCGTCCTCGGGCACGTCGCAACGGCGGGCGCGAGCGGGGCGAGCGTGGATGGACAGCCGCACATCTTCTTCCAGATCCGTCCCGCCGGCGTGGGCGCGCCGCTGATCGACCCCAAGCCGGTGCTCGACGGCTGGGTGGCGCTCGAGAACACGTCGATCTTCAGGGCGAAGGGTGAGAACCCCTTCCTCGCCACCTCGCCTACGATCGGCCAGGTTCTGCTCGAGTCCAAGCAGCAGCTCGAGCCGCAGGTGCTGCACGATGCTGGCATCCACCTCAGCCGCTGCGGTCGCCAGGACGTGCAGACGGGAAGGATCGACAAGCGCGTGCTGGCGGCGCTCGAGTACCTGTCGGTGTCGGGGCTGAAGCCGACCGTGGCGGGACTGCGCTGCAACCGCTCGAGCGCGGCCGTGGCGATCGCCAACGCGCCCGCGACCGCCGATGCGTATGCCATCAGCATCACCGCCGTCAACGGCGTTCCAATCGCCGGTCATCAAGGACAGGGCTCGATCGCCGACGTCACTGTCCGCAAGCTGCTGATGCTCCAGGGAATCTCGAGGCCCCGTCGGATCGTCAGCCTCGAGAGCTACCCGGGCGCCCCGGTCGCCGTCGCGAGCCCGAGCGCACGCAACGCCATCGGCCTCACCTTCAGCGCCCCGAGTGGAGCCGCTCAGGCCGCCTCCAGCGCTGGCTCCTCGTTGGCTCCCGGCGACTGGATCAAGCTGATCGCGCGGCTCGGCGAGATCCCCGATCCAACGGTCGGACGCGGACCGTCGGCGGCCGCCATCCCCGACAGCCCCAAGACATCCCCAAGCCAAGGTGCAGGCAATGGCGGCCACTAGCCCCCCCAGCTCACCCGCCTCGCCCCCGCCCAGCCCTGAGAGCGGTGCTCCACGCGTGCGTACGCGCCGTGGCCCGGGGCCGATCGTCGCGGTGCTCGCGCTCGCCGTCGTGGTCTTGATCATCGCCTTCCTGGCCTTCGGTGGCAGCGGCGGCGGGACCTACCACCTGGAAATGAAGGAAGCCGATCAGCTCGTGCGGGGAGATCAGGTTCAGGTGGGCGGCGTGCCCGTCGGCAGCATCACCAACATCACCCTCACCCACGACTTCAAAGCGCTCGTCACGATCCACGTCGACTCCTCGCTCACGCCGCTGCACAAGGGCACGCTCGCTCAGGTGCGGGTGCCCTCGCTCTCGAGCGTGGCCAACCGCTACATAGCCCTCGAACCGGGCCCCAACAACAATCCCGCGCTTTCGAGCGGAGAGACGCTGCCGGCGAGCAGCAGCGGCGAAGTCACCGATCTCGACCAGCTGTTCAACACGCTCAATGGCAAGACCCGCAAGGGGCTGCAGAACTTCATCCAGGGCAACGCCGAACAGTACGCGGGGTCAGGCAAGGAGCTGGGCGAATCGAGCGAATACTTCGCTCCCGCACTCGGCTCCGTCGACCACTTCTTCTCCGAGCTCGTCCGTGACCAGCCGACGCTCACCAACTTCCTACTGGAAACCTCCAAGGCCGTGACAACGATCGGCGCGCGCAAGGAAAAGCTCGCGGACCTGATCGAAAACCTCAACACGACCTTCACGGGGATCGGCTCCAAGCAGACCGAGCTCGCCCAGGGCCTGCGCCAGCTCCCAGCCACGCTCAACCAGGGCAACCACACCTTCGCCGAACTGCCCGCCACCTTCGCCGTGCTCGAAAAGTTCGTCACGACCTCCAGGCCCACGACCAAGTCGCTGACTACGCTGCTGGCGCACCTGCGACCGCTGTTGAGCACCGCGACACCGGCCGTGCACAACTTCAACCTGGCGGTCAACCAACCGGGACCGAGCAACGACCTGACCGATCTGGTGCGCGAGCTGCCCGCCCTGGCGAAGACGCTCTCGACGGCCTCCCCGAGCACGGTCACCTCATTGAAGGAATCAGTCCCGATCACGTCCTTCTTCGGACCCTATGCCCCCGACCTCGTGGGCACCCTGCGCACGTTCGGGCAGGCCACCTCTTACTACGACGCCAACGGTCACTACGTGCGCCTGACGCCTGTCTTCCCCGACTTCGCGCTCGGCTCCAACAACACGCTGCACCCAGCGACCGAGGCACAGGCGGTCGAAGGGCTCAAAACCGGACAGCTACGTCGCTGCCCGGGGGCCGCCACCGCTCCCGCCGCCGACGGCTCCTCGCCATTCGTCGACGGGGAACTGCTCAGCTGCGATCCATCGGAGACGCCCTGATGGATCGTCGTCGCCGCAACTCCCTGGCAGCCAGCCCGCTACTGATCGGCGCTGTCACGACCCTGATCGTGCTGGTGGCCGTCTTCCTCTCCTACAACGCCAACAACGGGCTGCCGTTCGTGCCGACGTACAACATCAAGGTCGAACTGCCCGAGGGCGCCGGACTGCAACCCTCCAACCAGGTTCGCATCAGCGGTAGTCGTGTGGGGGTCGTGAGCTCGCTCACGATCCATCAGAACCAGCGGACCGGCAAAGTCAACGCGATCGCCGAACTGAAGCTCGAAAAGAAAATCGAAAAGCTCCCTGCGAACACGAAGGCGATCGTGCAGTCGGTCTCGGCGATCGGTTTGAAGTACCTCGAACTCGAAAAGGGCACCTCCAGCCAGACGCTCAAGGCGGGGGGGACGATCCCCGTGAGCCAGACGACCGAACCGGTGAACATCGACGAACTCTTCAACATGTTCGACAAGCCGACACGAACGGCGATCAAGCAGAACACGAACAACTTCGGCGACGGCCTCGCCGGCCGCGGCCTCGGCCTCAACAACACCATCCACGAACTCAAGCCGCTCGTGACGAACGGCATCCCGGTGCTGCACAACCTGGCGCAGCCCTCGACGGGCTTGCGCGAGCTGTTCGTGGCGCTCGACCGCGCCGCCGCCGAGACAGCCCCGGTGACCGAACAGAACGCCGCCGGATGGCGCGACATCGACACCTTCTTCAAGGCCTTCGCGAGCGTCACGCCCTCAGCCGAAGCGGCCAACGAGGGCGGTCCAGCGTCGCTCAAACAGGCCACGCACTCACTGCTCTACGAGGCGCCGCTGATCGAAAAGTTCACCGAGTTCATGCGCCTGCTGCGACCGAGCGCCACTGCGCTACGCACCGTCGCGCCTCCTCTCGGGCACGCCTTCTCCGAAGGCGCCGTGAACCTCAAGTCCGCGACCGCGCTGAACGGCCGCCTGGCCGAATCCTCCCAGGCCCTGCGCTCGTTTGCCGAAAACCCGGTCGTGACGGCCGGCCTCGAAGACTTCACGCAGACGCTCGAAGTCGGCAACCCGCTGCTCGCCGGGATCGCGCCAGAGCAATCCAAGTGCAACTACATCACGCTCACGTTCCGCAACATCGCGAACCTCTTCTCGGAGAACGTCGGCGTGGGCACCCTCGCCCGCGCCGGCCTCGTGCTCGCGCCCAACGGCCCCAACAACGAGGGCTTCCCATCCTCGGCGCCCGCCAACGGACCGTCCCCCGAACACGAAGCGATCACAGGCAAACTGATCCCCGACGCGGGCAAGAACCACCTGCACGCCAACCCCTACCCGAACGTCGCCGGACCTGGCCAGCCACAGCTCTGCGAAGCGGGCAACGAGAAGTACATCCCCGGCCAGCAGATCATCGGCAACATCCCCGCGCCCGACGTCTCGACCAACCGCGAGATCACGAGCCGTGAAGAAAACCTGTTCGGCGAACCGTATCCCGCGTCGACGCTCCAAGCGCTCGGTGTGAGCAAGACCAAAGCGCCGAGCAAAGCCAAGGCCAAGACGAAAGCCAAGGCCAAGGCGCCGAGCAAAGGAAAGAAGAAATGAGCCGTCGTCGCTGGTGGCGCCGCCACGACGAAGTCCCTGTGGTGGAGCTGCAGCGTGCCAAGCCGGTACGCACGGGGATCATCGTGGTCGTGATCGTCGCGCTCGTCACCTACTTCGGCTTCACCAAGCACATCCCGTTCAAACACGGCTTCAAGCTGAAGGCCGAGTTCGCGACCGCCGTGAACATCAAACCCAAGTCGCCTGTGCGGATCGCCGGCGTCAACGTCGGCAAGGTCAGCTCGATCCAGCGCCAGGGCAAAGCGGGGCTCGTAACGATGGAAATCGAAACGCGCGGTCTGCCGATCCACTCCGACGCCACGCTGAAGATCCGCCCGCGAATCTTCCTCGAAGGCAACTGGTTCATCGAACTGCAGCCCGGCAGTCCCTCGGCGAACACGGTCTCATCGGGGCACACGATCCCGATCACGCAGACTTCCGACCCGGTGCAGCTCGACCAGGTGCTCGACGCGCTCAACACGGACACCCGCGCCAACCTCCAGACGCTCCTGATCGAATACGGCAAGGCACTCACGCAGAAGCCGAACGTCGCCGCTGACGCGGAACAGGATCCCGAAGTGCGGGGGCTGAACGCGGCGCAGGCCCTCAACAAGACATACAGCCACAGCGTGCCCGCGCTGCGCGGCACCGCCGTGCTCAACCAGGCGATCACCGGCACCGAACAGCACGACCTCTCGAAGCTGATCGCAAGCATCGACAAAGTCAGCTCGGGCTTGAACGTCCACGAGCAGCAGCTGGGCGAACTGATCGGCAACTTCAACACCTTCGCTGCCTCCCTCGCCTCGCAGTCCTCGAGCCTGGAAAGGACCGTCGCCGAGCTGCCCAGCTCGTTGCACAACATCCACGCGGCCCTCACATCGCTCGATGCATCGTTCGCGCCCACGCGCGCGTTCGCGCACGACATCCTGCCCGGGATCACCTCGATTCCGGCGACGACCAGGGCCGCGCTGCCATGGATCGAACAGGTGAAGGCATCGCTCTCGCCGAGCGAGCTCGGAGGCGTCGCGAAGGGGCTCGCCGAATCGCTGCCGGGGATCGCCGGCCTCGAGGGTGAACAGTCGCCCTTCTTCAAGCAGACCGACCTATTCAACAAATGCCTGACGAACGTGATCCTGCCGGCCGGGAACGTCAAGCTGCAGGACGGCTCCTCGACGACGGGCGTCGAAGACTACAAGGAGTTCTGGTACAGCCTGGTGGGCCTCAACGGCATCGGTGACAGCTTCGACGGCAACGGCACCACCGGCAAGTTCCTGGTCGGGACGAGCGGCCAGACGCTGAAGTCCCAGAAAGCCCAGGTCCTCGGCGAAGGCGCACACCCGAAAAGCTTCCAGCTGCTTGCCCGCTCGCCGAACCAGCCGCTCGGCACGCGACCCGCATACCCCGCGAGCGAGCCCGAATACAAGCCGCTCGTGTCCTGCTACACCCAGACCCTGCCCAACTTCAACGGCCCCTTGTCACAAGGGCCTGCGGACGGCAACGGATGATGAGCCCGGCCGAGGGACACGAAGGCGGGCTGAGCGTCCGCGACCAGATCGAGCGCTATCGCACGGCATTCATCGCGGTCGTCACGATGATCGTGATCGCGGCTGCCGTCGGCGGCTACATCCTCGCCCACGAGAACCTCAAGCTCCCTGGCTGGGTTCCAGTGCTGGGCCGCAACTACTTCACGCTCAAGGCCGAGTTCCAGACCGCCCAGGCGGTCACTCCCGGGCAGGGTCAGGCCGTGACGATCGCCGGTGCCAAGGTCGGCGAAATCGAAAGCGTGGACCTGCACGAAGGCATCGCCACGGTGACCATGAAAGTCACCCCCAAATACGCGCACATCTATCGCAACGCCACGATGCTGCTGCGCCCAAAGACGCAGCTGCAGGACATCACCGTCGAGGTAAACCCCGGCACGCCGTCCGCAGGCAAGCTGGGGAGCGGGCAGGTGATCCCACTCTCACAGACTGCGCCCAACGTCGATTTCGATGAATTCCTGGCGGGTCTCGACGCCGACACACGCGGCTACCTGCAGGAGCTCCTGGCCGGTGCCGGGGAAGGGCTCAACCACAACGGCTCAGCGCTCGCGGCCGCGCTCAAGCGCCTCGACCCGACCGCCCGCTATGCGCAGGAGCTCTCCCAGCAGCTCGAAGTACGCCACGCGAACATCGCCCACGCGATCCACAACTTCCGGCTGCTGCTCGAAGCGCTGGGCACGAAGGACACGCAGATCGCCCAGCTCGTGGACTCCTCCAACGCCGTTTTCCAGACCTTCGCCCAGGAGGAAGCGAACCTGAAGAGCACGCTGCACCTGCTCCCGAGCGCCCTGCACAAGACGAGCGTTGGTCTCGGCAAGCTGACGAAGGCGACCGACGTCCTCGGTCCCACCCTGCGTAAGCTCGACCCGTTCGCAAAAGCGCTCGGCCCCGGCAACGAAGCCACACGCCAGCTGGCATTGAAGACGACGCCCGTCTTCAAGAACGAAATCCGCCCCTTCGCGCGCCAGATCCTGCCCGTGATCAACGAACTCGGCCCCTCCACCAAGCCGTTTGCGGAATCGCTGCCGAAGCTGACCGTGAGCTTCTCGGTGCTCAACGAATTCTTCAACGAGCTCGCATACAACCCGGGTGCGAGCAAGGCCGGCTTCCTGTTCTTCCTCGATTGGGGCAACCACGACCTCAACAGCGTCGTCAGCAGCTCCGATGCGCACGGGCCGCTCGGGCGGACGGTCGTGTACTTCAACTGCGAACTCCTGAAACTCCTGAAAGGCGTCTCGGAAGTGAACCCGAACGTGAACCTCCTCGTCCAGCTGCTGAGGCCGCCGAGCAAGCAGGAATGCATCAACGAGGGGCTGCTCACGCCCCAGGGCCAGCCGATCAGCTCGAGCCTGAAAGGCACGAGCACTGCGACCTCGGGATCCGGACCGCTCTCGAACCCGTTCGCTTCGGCGGCGAGCACGACCGCCAAGAGCGGGGGGAAGGGCTGAGATGCAAAAGCGCGCGCCCACGCTGGGGAACATCCTCGTGATCATCCTGTTCGTGCTCAGCTGCTTCGGGCTGCTGATGTTCCTGTGGGAGTCCTTCGGCGGCCCGTTGCCGCTGAAGCCCAAGGGCTATCGCATGACGGTCGCCTTCCCACGCACGCTGGCGCTGGCGGAACAGTCCGACGTGCGCATCAGTGGCGTGAACATCGGCCACGTGATCTCGCTGCACCTGGGCAGCGACGGGCGCACCCACGCCGAACTGGAAATCGCCGGCCAGTACGCCCCGATCCGGGCCAACATGCACGCGATCCTGCGCCAGAAGACGCTGCTGGGGGAGACCTACGTGCAGCTGATCCCCGAGGGGCAGACGGGCCCCTACCTAGGTGACGGCAAGGAGCTCGCCGTCAGCCAGGTCGAACCGTCGGTCACGCTCGATGACATCCTCTCGGCGTTCGACCCCAAGACCCGCAAGGACTTTCAGGTCTGGCAGAAGGCCGTCTCTGAAGGGATCAACGGCAAGGGCGAAGCGATCAACTCCGACTTCGCCGAGCTCGAACCCTTCGCCGAACACACCAACAAGCTGCTCACCGTGCTCAACTCCCAGGAAGGGGCGGTGCGTGCCTTCGTGCACAACACGGGCGAGGTCTTCAACGCGCTCGCCAGCCGCGATCACCAGCTCGAAGGCCTGATCGTCCACGGGGAGCAGACCTTCCACGCCGCGGCCGAAGGTAGCCAGGCGTTCGCCGCGGCCATCCGCGCGCTGCCGGCCTTCGAGCGCAACACGCAGACTGCCTTCAAAGAGCTCGACCGCTTCTCCAACGTGGCCACCCCCTACCTCGACGAATTCAAGCCCACCGAGCGCCAGCTCTCTGCGCTGCTGAAGACGGCCAAGCCGTTCGCCCCCGAATTCGACAAGTTCCTGACATCGCTCGGTCCGCTGACGAAGGCTGCGAAGACGGGGCTGCCAGACCTCAAGACTACCCTCGACCTGACGACACCAGTGCTCGAAAACGTGCGCCCCGTGCTGCACAACCTCGACCCCTTCCTGCAGTACACGGGCGAGTACGTGCCCGAGATCCAGGCCTTCTTCGCCAACCTCACCGCGGCCTCTCAGGCGAGCGAAAAGAACAGCAACATCGAAGAAGGCAGCAAGGGCCCCAAGCAGCACTTCCTCACTTCGATGCAGGTCCTTAGCCCCGAGAGCCTGACGACGTACAAGAGCCAGATCGGGACGAGCCGCACGAACCCCTACCAGCTCCCCGGCGCCTACAAATCGCTGGTGAGCGGACTGCCAGTGTTCAGCTCGAGCAACTGCGCGAGCTCGACTCCCTCGGTAAGTGGGCCACCCAACGAAACGGTCTCCGAAGAAGTCATCAACCTGATCACCGAATTCAAGGTCGCCAACAAGCCCGGCAACTCCAACGAAGTGGGAGCCCCCTCCTGCAACCAGCAGGGTCCCTCCAGCTTCAACGGCCAGAGCAGTCAGTTCCCGCACGTCGTCTATGGAGGCAAAGGATGAGCCCCGACGATTTCCAATACCACTCCGACGAGCTCGACCTCTCGGGCGATCCCGATGCGGGCGAGTGGTCGATCCGCTGCATCGACGTCCACAAGCGTCTCGGTGGCGTGCCCGTGCTCAACGGGTTGAACGTTGCCTTCCCCGACGACACGATCACGGTCGTGCTCGGCCCCTCGGGTACGGGTAAGAGCGTGCTGATCAAGCACATCATCGGGCTGATGTTTCCCGACTCGGGCGATCTGATCGTAAAGGGCCAGTCGGTGCCGAGCCTGACCATGCCAAAGCTCCTGGAACTGCGCCGCAAGATCGGTGTGCTCTTCCAGGATGGGGCCCTGTTCGGCTCGATGTCGGTGTTCGACAACGTCGCCTTCCCGCTGCGCCAGCACACCGACTTCTCCGAGGCCCAGATCGCCGAGCGCGTGACCCAGCGCCTGGCCGACGTCGGCCTGGGCGATGCGATGGACGATGCGCCCTCGCAGCTCTCCGGGGGGATGCGCAAGCGCGCCGGCTTCGCGCGGGCGCTCGTGATGGAGCCAGAGATCGTCATCTTCGACGAGCCCGATTCCGGCCTTGATCCGGTGCGCACGGCGCTGCTGTGCGAGCTGATCCAGGAGATGCACGCAATCCACGGCGGCACCTACCTCGTCGTCACCCACGACATCGCCTCCGCCCGGCGCATCGGCGAGTACATCGCGCTGCTGTGGCGCGGGAGGATCGTCGAGGCGGGCGACGCCGCGAGGATGTTCTCCTCCGAGAACCCCTTCGTACGCCAGTTCTTGAGCGGATCGGCAGAGGGGCCGCTGACGATGGATTGACCCACCGGCGATCTTATGCGAACATACGTTCGTATGATCGTCTGTGTGCACCTGCCCCGCTTCGAGCTTGCGGTGGCCAGTGGGGATCGCGCCAACCTCGCCCAGCAGGCGCTGTCCGGCAGGGCGCTGGCGCTCGCTCCCCCGACCGGCTCCGAGCAGCGCGTGGGCGAGGTCTCAGGCGCCGCCGAAGCCCTCGGGGTGATACGCGGCATGAGCCTGGGCGAGGCGCTCGCACGCTGCCCTGAGCTGGTGCTGGTGGCATCCGAGCCGGTGCGAGTGGCCGAGGCGTGGGAGGAGGCGCTGCGTGCCCTGGAATCGATCGGCGCGGCCGTCGAGCCGGCCGAGGCGGGTCTGGCCTACTTCGAGACCGATGGCCTGCGCTCCCTGTATGGGGATGAGGAGGCCACGATCGCCGCTGCCCGACGCGCGCTCGAGCGGCCCGCGAAGATGGGTGGGGCCCCGACGCGCTTCTGCGCGCTCGGCGCTGCCCTGGCGACACGCTCGCGCCGGGCGCTGGTGCTGGGAGACAGGGAGGCCAAGCGCTGGCTGGCCGGGCGGCCGGTGGGCCTGCTCGGCTTTCGTGAGCAGACGGCGCCGCTGCTGCCGGCGCTCTCACGACTGGGCGTGCACACGCTGGGCGAGCTCGCCCGCCTCGGACGGCCCGCCCTCACAGACCGCTTCGGGGCAGCCGGCACGCTCGCCCACAGGCTGGCCTGCGGCGAGGACACCACCCTGCAGCCGCGTCGGCTGGAGGAGCGCCTGGTGGAGTCGATGGAGGTCGGCGACGCCAGCTCGGGCACTGCGCTCGGACGCGTGCTGGGGGTACTGGTGAACCGGCTGCTCGCGCGTGCCGAGCGCAGAGGGCGCACACTGCGCGCGGTGACCCTCTCCGCCCAACTGCTCGCCGGCGGTGGCTGGCGCGAGCGGGTGGTCTTCCGCCAGGCATTGAGCGACCCAGAGCGCATCTGGCTGGCCCTGTCGGTGCGCCTGGCCGCCCTGCCCGCTCCAGCCGGCGTGCTGCGCCTGGCGGTCGAGCGCTTCGGCCCACCCTCCAGCGACCAGGGTGGCCTGTTCGAGCGTGATCCTGCTCGCTCCGCCGCTCGCGCCGCACGCATGCGCGAAGCTGTCGCTCAGGTCCGTGCCGTCGCCGGGGCCGATGGCGCTCTGCGGGCCGTCTGTGTCGACCCCGACTCGCGTGTGCCCGAGCGCCGCGTGGTGCTCACGCCGATCCCGGAGTGAGGCTCATCTCCGCGCGCTCCCTCAACCGGCCACGACCCGCACACGTGCGCTGGGGCGAGGGCGCCCCCGCCATGGTGGACGGTGAAGCCGTCGAGGCGCTGCGCGAGTCATGGCTGGTGGAGGATCGCTGGTGGACGGCCGAGCCGCTACGCCGCCGCTACTGGGAGCTACTGGGAGCACGCGGTCGCAACGTCGTCGTCTTCCACGATCTCTGCACAGGCGACTGGTTCGCACAGTGAGATGGCCATGAGCACTCCTTACGTCGAGCTGCACTGCCACTCGGCCTACTCGTTCCTCGACGGTGCGTCGCTGCCGCAGGAGCTGGCTCAGCGCGCGGGCGAGCTGGGGTATCCGGCGCTCGCGCTGACAGATCACAACTCGGTCTCGGGGTCGATGGAGCTGGCCCAGGCAGCACCCGAGTATGGGGTGAGGGCGATCCAGGGCGCCGAGATCGACGTGACCGGGATCGATGGCGCAGGCGAAGCGACCCGCCACATCACCTTGCTCGTGCGCGACGAGCAGGGCTGGAAGAACCTCTGCCGGATCATCACCCACGCTCATGCCCACACCCGCGATGGCTCCTCCAGGCGCGAGCGGGGCGAGGCTCGGGTCGAGCTCGGAGTGGTGCTCGACCATTGCGAGGGCCTGGTCTGCCTGACCGGATGCGCCGGGCGCTCTGCGATCGGCGGCGCTCTGCGCGACGAGCCGACGGCCCGGCGCCTGCTCGACGCGTTCGGTCCGGAGCGCCTCTACGTGGAGTTGCAACGACCCTATGCCCGCGACGATCGTGCCCGCAACCGCGCCTTCTCGGCGCTCGCCCGGCGGCTCGGCCTCCGGTGCGTGGCCACCGGCAACGTTCACGCCCACGCTCGCTCGAGGGCCGAGCTGCAAGACGCGTTCGTGGCGCTGTGCCATCGCGCCACGCTCGACGCCTCCGAGCCGCTCAGGCGTGGCAACCACAGCCATGTGATGGGCACGCCCCAGGCGATGGCCAGCCGCTTCGCCGATCATCCCGAGGCCGTCCGCGAGACGCTCCTGCTGGCCGAGCAGCTCACGTTCGACCTGGGCAAGGACCTCGGCTACCGCTACCCGGGGGCCGAGGACGGGGACGCCTCGCGGCGTCTGAGCGAGCTGTGCTGGGCACGCTTGGGAGAGCGCTACGGCGCGGGCGCGGCCAGTGCCGCCGCCCGTCGAGAGGCCGCCGCACGGCTGGAGCAGGAGCTGGAGGTGATCGATCGGCTCGGCCTGCCGGGCTTCTTCCTGCTTCACCACGAGATGCTCGAGCTGGCGCGTGAGGTCGCCCTGGAGGTGCGGGGACCGGACTCGGTACGCGCGCTGCTGGCGCCGGGGCGCGGGCGCGGCTCCTCGGTCTCCTCGCTCGTCTGCTACCTCACCGGCCTCTCACACATCGACCCGGTGGCGGGCAAGCTGGCGCTCGGGCGCTTCCTGCACGAGGACCTGAGCGGCTTGCCCGACATCGACCTGGACTTCCCGCGCGACATCCGCGAGCGCCTGATCCCGCGCGTGCACGAGCGCTACGGCAGAGATCGAGCGGCGCTGGTGGCAGCCTTCCCGACGTTCCGCACGCGCGGTGCGATCAGGGAGCTCGGCAAGGTGCTGGGCCTGCCCGCCGGCGAGATCGAGCGCGTGGCCCGCGGCTCCGATCGCTACGGCCCCGGCTCCGAGAGCGACGTGGCCACGGCGATGGGAGAGGGGAGCGGCTCGCTCGAGACCACCGGCGCCGGCAGGATCCGCTCGGAGCGCTGGCGCTGGCTCGCCCAGCTGGTCGAGCAGGCCCATGGCCTGCCACGCCACCTCTCTCAGCACTCGGGCGGGATGATCATCTCGACCAGGCCGCTGATCGACTGCTGCCCGGTGGTGCCCGCCTCGATGGAGGGCCGGCAGATGGTCCAGTGGGACAAGGACTCGTGCGCCGATGCGGGGTTCCTGAAGATCGATCTGCTGGGTCTGGGGATGCTCTCGGCGGTTGAGCGCTGCGTGGAGGAGGTGGAGCGCGTGCGCGGCGAGCGCATCGACCTCTCGCGCATCCCCTTCGACGATCCCCAGACGTTCAAGGCGATCCGCGCAGCCGACACGGTGGGTGTCTTCCAGATCGAGAGCCGGGCGCAGATGCAGTCGCTGCTGCGCACCCGTCCCCAGAACCTCGAGGACCTCACCATCCAGGTGGCGATCGTGCGTCCCGGCCCGATCCAGGGCGGGGCGATCAACCCCTACATCGAGCGTCGCCGGCGCTTGCGCGAGAACCCCGACTACGCGATCCCGTTCGAGCACCCGGCACTCGAGCCCGTCCTGTCTGAGACGCTCGGCACGATCATCTTCCAGGATCAGGTCATGCAGGTGGCCGAAGCCTTCGCCGGCTTCAGGCCCGGAGAGGCAGACGGTCTGCGTCGGGCGATGAGCCGCAAGCGCTCGCACGAGCTGCTCCAGCGCCAGCGCGAGCGCTTCGTCGCAGGCGCACAGCGCCACGTCGGAGCCGATCGGGCCGCAGCCGAGCGGGTGTGGAAGATGGTCGAGGGATTCGCCGGCTTCGGCTTCCCCAAGTCCCACAGCGCCGCCTTCGGCCTGCTGGCCTACCAGTCGACGTGGCTGCGGGTTCACTACGGCGCAGAGTTCCTGTGCGCGCTGATGAACGAGCAGCCGATGGGCTTCTACGCTCCCGACAGCCTCGTTCACGAGGCCGAAAACAGGGGGATCTCGGTCTTTTCACTCGACGTGAACGCCTCGGCCATGCGCTGCACCGTGGAGGATGGGGGCGTGCGCCTGGGGCTCGGCTACGTCAAGGATGCGACCAGCGTCGAGGTGCACGGGCTCCTCGCCGAGCGCGAGCGGGGCGGACCCTACGTCGACCTCGCGGATCTCGCCGCGCGCTCGGGGATGCGGCGCAGGACGCTCGAGCAGCTCGCCTGGGCCGGCGCCTGCGACCCCCTGATCGCGCTCGACGCCAGGTTGGACAGTGACGCTCTGAGGGCAGCGGACAGGCGTACGGCCCTGTGGCAGCTCGGTCTTGCCGGCACCGCCGAGACCGACGCGGAGGGGGAGGGCACACAGCTTGCGCTGCCGCTGGCGTTGCCCGCCGCGCCGCGGCTGCGCAAGCTCGGACGCTGGCAGCAGCTGATAGCCGACTACTCCACCACAGGCGTGACTGTCGGCGAGCACGCGCTGGCGATCCTGCGCCAGCGCCTGGTCGTGCCCAAGCTCGCCACCAGCGCTCAGCTGGCGAGACTGCCCAGCGGCTGCGACGTGGCCGTGGCGGGGCTCGTGATCGCCAGGCAGCGGCCGGGGACGGCGGGAGGGACGATGTTCCTGCTGTTCGAGGACGAGTTCGGGACGGTCAACCTGATCGTCGCCAA
>DATARM010000128.1:0-8939 GCA_036264155.1 Solirubrobacteraceae bacterium | reverse complement strand
CGAATTCATCACGCAGTGGGGCTCCGAAGGAACGGCAGACGGGCAGCTCAGGTTCCCGCACGCCCTGTCAATCTCAAACAGCGGCGATGTGTATGTCGCCGACGAAGGCAACAACCGCATGCAGGAGTTCTCGCCGACCGGAGGATTCGTCGCAGCCTGGGGATCCGAAGGCTTGGGAAGCGGGCAGTTCAGCAGCCCGTCGGGAGTGGCAGTATCTCCGAACGGGAGCGTTTACGCCGTTGACAAGGACAACGGCCGGCTCGAGGTGTTCACGCAACCCCCGGGGTCTTTGACCTACGACATCAGCTTCGGCTCGCCGGGTAAAGAAGCCGGGCAGCTCGCGGAACCATGGGGCATCGCAACCGGCCCCAACGGAGACGCATACGTGGTCGACGAACAGAACTCTCGCGTAGAGGAGTTCTCGACCGCGGGCGAATACATCGGACAATGGGGCTCGACAGGCACCGGCAATGGGCAGTTCAAACTGCCGCACGGAGTCGCTGTCGCGCCGAACGGCAACGTTTACGTGACCGAAGAAGCCGGCCGAGTCCAGGAGTTCTCAGCATCGGGAACGTTCATAACGACATGGGGCTCAGAAGGCACCGGCAACGGTCAGTTCAAGTGCCCGCACGGCATCGCCGTCACACCGAGCGGCAAAAACGTGTATGTCGCCGACGAATGCAACAACCGCGTCCAAGAGTTCAACGAAAAAGGCGAATACACCAGGCAATGGGGCTCGCCTGGCAGCGGCAACGGCCAGTTCAACAGTCCAGCGGGCGTGGCCGTCGCTCCAAGCGGGAACGTGTACGTCGCCGACGCGGCCAACAACCGCATCCAAGAGTTCAACGAAAAAGGCGAATACATCAGACAATGGGGCTCGCCTGGCATCGGCAACGGGCAGTTCTCCAACCCCCGAAGCCTGACCGTGGACGCCTGGGGGAACGTGTACGTCAGCGACACGAACAACAACCGAGTCCAAGAGTTCACCGCGGAAGGGACATACATCACGCAGTGGGGCTCGACGGGCACCGAAAGCGGGCAGTTCAAGAGCCCGCGAGGCATCGCCGTGACCGCGATCGGGGACGTCTACATCGTAGACAGCCAAAACGACCGCGTGCAAGAGTGGCGCCGCTGAACCAACCTCCGTCCCCCGGCTGTGGTGGGCGCACCCCCGCCCGCCACACCCTGCCCGCGGGAGTTGGAGCGCGGCGCTCAACCTGTATAGAAGCTCCCAGGCCCACCGTGTCCCGGTTTGGCTCAGCTGTGCATAGAGGACGTTTATGTGGGCGGATGGGACGTTCGGATTCGTCGCCGAAAAGGCCTAAGAAGCCCGGGTGAGCCTGATGCATTGCGATTCCCGGGCGACTGCGCTAGAATTGCGTGGCGTCGTTTATAGACGGATGGCACGGGGGACTTTTGTCGAGGTTGGAACGGGAGAGGACGGTGCGGAGTGGAGGAAGTGATCGATCACAAGGCGAGCGGCTTGCACGGCGCGTTTGGACATGCGCGACTCGGGGTCAGAGTGTTGGCCCCTGTTGCGATACTCCTAGCGCTGCTGGCAGCCGGGTTCGTTGGCGCCGCCTCCTCGCGGGCCGACGCTGGACACTCGGCGGGCACGCTCTCGCTGAACGAGACGGGACGCCTGCACCTGACGAGCCACCATGGGTTCACGCTCAACGAGCAGGGCACCACCTCCGGCACCGTCTCGGGGACGATCTACATCCACCTGAACATCACCTCCACCAATCGGGTGACCGCGGAAGTCAACATCTACCCGAGCGGCAGCTCCATCACGGGCAGCGCAACCGCGAGCTACCACCCCTCCGGCGGCATTGCGAGCTTCAGCGGCACAATGACCGTCGAGCGCGGCACCGGCCGTTACAGGGGCGCCCACGGCACGGGGCTCAGCTTCACAGGCACCGTCCAGCGCGTGAACGACGCCGTCACGGTGCGCGTCAGCGGCCGGATGTCCACTTGATGCGGACGACCGCCTGAGCAGGATGCGTCGGTTCGCTGCTCCCATGGCACTGGCTGTGGCGCTCGTGGCTGTCCTTGCGCCCGCGAGCGCCCTCGCCGTCTCCGAGCAAGCCACGCTCAACGCGTCCTTCAGCCCCGACCGGCTGGGGGCGCCAACGACGATCACCTTCGGCTTCCACCTGGCCACCACCGAAGGCACGGCTCCTCCGCCGCTCACGGGGATGGATCTGGAGATGCCCGCCGGCATGAACTACACGACCACCACGCTCGGCCTCTCCATCTGCCAGCCGGCCCTGCTCGCTGCCAAGGGTCTCGCGGGCTGCCCCCCGAACTCGCGCCTGGGCTACGGCAGCGCGGACGTCGAAGTGCCGTTCGGCACCGGTGCCGGCCACGAGATCCCGGAAGTCCAGGCCGTGTCGGGTCCATCGCCGAAGGGCAACCTGACCGTGCTGTTCTATGCCAATGGGCTGTACCCCGTGTACGCGCAGCTGGCGTTCTCCGGCGAAGTGCTCCCCGACACGGGCCCCTTCGGCTCCCAGCTTGCGACCATCGTCCCGCTCATCGCGAGCGTCCCCGGCGGCCCCGACGTGTCCGTATTGAGTGTCACCAGCACAATCGGCCCGAGCCACCTCACCTACTACAAGCACGTCCACGGCCGCCTCGTGTCGTTTCATCCCCGTGGGGTGGCCGTGCCGGAACACTGCCCCCATGGGGGCTTCCCATTCTCCGCAAACTTCACGTTCCTCGACGGCAGTCACACGAGCGCCCAGACCACAGTCCCCTGCGTGCCGGCACGTCACCGCTGAGCGTCGTGGGGGGACCAGCCGTACAGCCATTCCAGGCCATCGTCGACCACGACGTCATGCGCGCCTCGCACGTCCTCAGCCAGCCACGCTCCGAGCTGCCGGGGAAAGTCGCCCGTATGCCCGATGACGCTCGCAAGGGTCGGAAACTCGCTGCGGAGCTGGCGTTTGCGAGGACCGTCACGCGTTACCTCACGAGCATCCTTCCGCTCGTCAGAAGCGAGCTGTTTTACTGGCAGGCCCGGGCGCGGGAGATCCCCGACCCTGTGCTGCGCTCACATGCACTGGAGGGCATGGCAAAGCGGGGGAACCTCGAGGGCGCCGCTCTGTTCTCAGTCCTCGCCCCTCGCAGCCGGCGCCGCAAGGCTGTGCGTGCGCTGCTCGCATTCCAGACGGCTTACAACTATCTCGACACGCTCTCCGAGCAGCCGAGCACCGATCCCGTCGCGAACGGACGCCAGCTGCACCAGGCGTTGCTGGCCGCGCTCGATCCCACTGCCGAGCAGCCCGACTACTATGCCCTGCACCCCAAGCGTGAGGACGGTGGATTCCTCGAAGCGCTCGTGGACACGTGCCGCTCCACGCTCACCACGCTCCCCTCCTACGCGGTCATATCGCCTGCCTGCTCAGCAGCGGCGGCACGGATAGTCGCGTTTCAAAGCCTGAACCTGACCGAGCGTCAAGGCGGCCACGAGGCGCTGGAACGATGGGCGCGCCACCAGGGTCCCGAGGAGTACGGCCTCGACTGGTGGCAGACGGCCGCGGCCGAGGGATCCTCTCTCGCGGTACACGCGCTGATCGCCACCGCCGCCAACGACGACGTGCGCCCTCAGGACGCCGCGGCGATCGAGGGCGCCTACTTCCCATGGATCTGCTCGCTGCACTCGCTGCTCGACAGCCTCGTCGACGTCGCCGAGGACGCACAAGCCGGGCAGCGCAACCTGCTGAGCTACCACGCCTCGACCGCACAAGCCGCGCTTGCGATGAAGGCCCTCGCACAGCGGGCCACCGACGCCACCCGTGACCTACCGGATGCGCTGCAGCACCGCGTGATCCTGATCGCCATGGTCAGCTCCTATGTCTCGCGCCCAGAGGCTTCCACCCCCTACGCCCGGGCCATCGCCGCGAGCGTCGCGGGGGCCGTCGGGCCGCTCCTCTCGCCCGCACTGGGGCTGTTCAAGGTGCGTCGTGGGCTCACCCGCGCCAAAGGCGGATGGCGTTGGTAGCGTCAATCCTCGGCTCGAGCAATGCTTGAGCTGAGCAACCTCGTAAAGCACTACCCCACTGTCGGCGATGAGCCCGTGCGCGCGGTCGACGGCGTGTCGCTGTCGGTCGCCCCCGGCGAAATGGTCGCCCTGTACGGGCCCAGCGGCTCGGGCAAGACGACGCTGCTGTTGATGGTTGCCACGCTGCTCGAGCCCACCAGCGGCAGCGTGTCGATTGCCGGCCGTGACGTGTCCTCGCTGACCGAGCGCGAGGCCTCCCAGTTCCGCCTGTCAGAGCTTGGCTTCATTCGCCAGAACTTCGACCTTCTGCCGGGCGTCAGCGCGATCGACAATGCCGTGTTGAAGCTGCTCAAGACCGTCCGCTGGCGCGATGCCCACCGCCAGATCACCCCGCTCCTGGAGCGCCTCGGTCTCGGCGAGCGCCTGGCGCACCGCGCGGAGACGCTGTCGATGGGCGAGCGCCAGCGGGTGATGATCGCGCGTGCTCTCTCCACGGAGCCAAGCCTGCTGCTGGCGGACGAGCCAACGGGCAGTCTCGACAGCCAACGTAGCCGCGAGGTCCTGGAGCTGCTGCGCGAGCTCTGCCGCGAGCGCCAGGTGGCGATCGTGCTCGTCAGCCACGACCCGCTGGCGGCCGGCTACGCCGATCGTGTGTTCGCGCTGCGCGACGGCCATCTCGCCGACTATCAGCCCGACCAGGCGCCGTCTGGCCAGCCCGCGGCGTCGGCGAACGCCAGCTGAGCGAACACGGGTACTCGCAGCGTGAAGCCGGGAAACGTCCTGCACCTCTACCGCGTGCGTGTGCGCGCACGCCTGGTGCAGGAGTGCTTTGCCGTCATCGGGATCGCCGCAGGCGTGGCGCTGCTGTTTGCCTCCCAGGTGGCAAGCCAGAGCCTCTCGAGCTCCGTCGCACAGCTCTCCCACGGCATCACCGGGCGGGCCACGCTCCAGTTGCTGGCGCGCGACCCCCAGGGCATGGGGGCGAGCATGCTCGCCCAGGTAAGGCATATAGATGGAGTTCGCGTGGCCGCACCACTGCTGGAAGCCAGCGCCGAGGCGAGCGGCCCCAAGGGCAGCCAATCGGTCGAGCTCGTGGGCGCCGACTCGACCCTTCGCAACCTCGGCGGCGCGCTCGTGCGCCACACCGACCTGGAACCGTTTGCCTACATCGGAGCGGTGCTGCTGCCGGCGCCGCTGGGGGAGCATCTCGGTGTCACCGGGTTCGGCAAGGAAGTGACGCTGAGGATGTATGGCCGCAGCGAACATGCGCCGCTGTATGAGCTGCTCCACGAAAAGCAGATCGGGGGTTTGGCGGCGAGCCCGATTGTCGTTGCCCCGTTGCCCTTTGCACAGGAAATGACAGGCCTGGGGGGTCACGTGTCGCGCATCCTGGTGCAGCCGGCTGCAGGTATGGGATCCTCGGTCAGGGCGGCGCTCGTGCGCCTTGCAGCCGGGCGCTTGAACGTCGAGTCCACGAGCTATGACGAAACGCTGTTCGCAAAGGCAGCCTCAGCGAGCAATCAGTCGACTGCCCTGTTCGCCGTGATCAGCGCGCTGGTGGGGTTCCTGTTTGCCTTCAACGCGATGCTGCTGACAGTGCCCCAGCGTCGGCGCCTGATCGCCGATCTGCGCCGCGACGGCTACCCGCCCGCGACTGTCGTCGGCGTGCTGCTACTCGACGCAGTGGTTCTCGGCATTGCTGCATGTGTGCTCGGGCTCGTAATCGGGGAGGAGCTATCCATCCATCTCTTCCATTCAAATCCCGGCTATCTCGGCTCGGCGTTCTCTGTCGGCAGCCAGCGCGTGGTCGGCTGGCAGAGCATTGCCATCGCCGCGGGAGGTGGAATGCTTGCGGCCGTGGTGGCCGTGCTGAGCCCGCTGCGCGACATCATCTCCCGCGATCCACTAGCGGCGATCACCCCCAAGCAGGGCTCCGGCGCCGGGCGCGCGAGCGTTCGCACCGCGCTCGCGGGGCTCGTGTGTCTGGCGGCGGCAACGGCGATCCTGCTTGGCGCTCCCAAGCAGGCGATCGTCGGCATGATCCTTCTGATCGCAGCGATGCTCCTGGTGCTACCGGTGGCGCTGGAGCTGGCGCTAGCGCTGCTCACGAGGCTCGCACGGGTGTTGACAGGCGCAGTGCCCCACGTGGCCGGGATGGAGCTGAGCGCGGCTCGCTCCAGGGCGATCGGCGTGGCAGCCACGGGTGCGATAGCGGTGTTCGGCGCCGTGGCAATTCAAGGCGCGCACTCGGACCTGCTGAAGGGCCTGCAGAACGCGGCCCACGACGAGAACGCGTTCACGGATCTGTGGGTGTCGCCGCCGGGCGCATATAACCTGCTGCGAACAGCACCGTTTGCCGCCACCCAGCAGACACAGCTCGAGCAGCTGCAGGGCGTGCGGACGGTGGGCGTGTACCGCGGTGGCCTCCTGGACTGGGGCACACGCAAGGTGTGGGTGCTGGCCCCGCCCGATCAAGCCACACCGCTGCTCCCCTCCACGCAGATCCTCGAAGGCTCGGTCGCGCAGGCGGCTGCCCGTCTGCGAAAGGGCGGCTGGGTGGTGCTCTCCCAGGCGATCGCCTCAGAACACCATCTGCGGATTGGGGACGGCGTAACGCTGCCGACTCCCATCCCGATCACACTCAGGGTGGCCGCGCTCTCGACGAACATCGGCTGGGCGCCGGGCGCAGTGACCATGACCGCCTCCGAGTACGAGCGGGCGTGGGGCAGCACAGACGCAAGCGCCTTCAACGTTCTGTTGAGCCCGGGCGCAAGCTCGGTACAGGTCGCCGGCGAGATCAAGCACTCGCTGGGCCCATCCTCGGGTCTGTCCGTGCAGAGCGCCCAGGCGCATGCGGATGAACAGAACGCACTGAGTCGTCAGGGGCTGCAGCGACTCACGCAGATCGCAACGCTGATCCTGGTGGTGGCCGTGCTGGCAATGGCGGCGGCGATCGGCAACATGGTGTGGCAGCGCCGCCCGCGCCTGGCAAAGCTAAAGCTCGAGGGCTTTCCCCGTGGGGAGCTGTGGCGCACGATCCTGGTGGAGAGCATCCTGCTGCTTGCGGTCGGCTGCCTCGCGGGAGCAGTCTTCGGCCTCTACGGACAGCAGCTGCTGGATCATGCGCTCGCCAACGTCATCAACTTCCCCGTGGTGTACTCCGTCGCGTTCGTGTCGGCGCTGGTCAGCCTCGTGATTGTGACTCTAGCTGCGGCAGTGATCGTCGCGATCCCGGGATACCTGGCTGCCGGGGTACCACCAGCGGTTGCGCTGCAGGATTGACAGGGACGGCTTGGAAAAGGGCGGTGAGTCTTGCCGATCCGTGTGATCTCTAGCTTTGGGTCGGCCTTTGCACGGGTCGAGAGCTCAGGGTCATCTGGCGACCCCAAGCCCCCCACTTTGAGCTGTCAAACGCAGATCAGGCTCGCGCGTGACTTCCACCGCAGCCGCGGGCGAGACGAACCCAGGCTTGCGTGCTTTGTCTTAGGGCGCCTAACAGAATGAGTGTTGTAGTTGTTGGTGGCAGATGAGGGCGGCGCTGAGGGTGAGGAAGGCTTCGTGGATGTCGTCGCGGCGGTCATAGCGCCGGTCCAGGGGGCGGTTGCGGTGCAGCCAGGAGATTGTGCGCTCCACGACCCAGCGGTCTTTGCCAAGGCCGGAGCCGTTGGGGCTGTTGCGTTTGGCGATCCGCGGTGTGATGCCGCGCTCCCGGAGGGCTTGACGGTGGCGTTTGCTGTCCTAGGCGCGGTCGGCGAGCAGCGCCTTCGGCCTGAACTTGCCATAGCGGCCGGTCGGCGGCCCCGGTCCACGAGCGGGAGCAACTCGGTGATGTCGTTGCGGTTCGCGGCCGTCAACGTCACGGCCAGGGGGATGCCCTGGCCGTCACAGATTACGTGGTGCTTGGAGCCTGGCCGGCCGCGGTCGACCGGCGAGGGGCCGGTCTTGGCGCCCCCCCTTTGGCCCGAACATGCGAGCTGTCCAGGACCGCCCGAGACCAGTCAAGCTGGTCAGCGTCCTGCAGTTCGTCCAACAGCACCTGGTGCAGGTGTTCCCACACGCCGGCTTCGTTCCAGTCACGTAGCCGTCGCCAGCACGCTTTTGCTAGGCGCTCTTAGCGTTTCGTGTGTGTGCTGGTTTTGTGGCTGGCTGGTTTGTGGTGTTTTGTCTTTTTGGTTTTGGGGCAGCCGGTGACGGTGATTGGTGTGGTTTGTTTGATGGCTAGCCCGTTTTGTGCGTTGAAGAGTGTTGGCATTGCGAGTTTGTTCTTGCAGAGGTTGCCGTAGGCGGCGAGCGCGGAGTACTTGCCCTCGGGGAGGGTCAATTCGAAGCTGCCGACGGGGGCGTCGGGGACGGTGTGGAAGGTGCTGCTCGTGATCCCGGCTTTGCTGATGAACGTTTCGCCGTGCAGGTCTAGCGTGACTCCGTAGCCTTGGAGGACGATCACGAGTTCGGGGAATTTCGCTCCGCCGTAGGAGACGAAGTACGCCGGTCCTGCGAGGGGCACCGGGATCAGCGGGGTGATCGCGGTGGCGTGCCCCACGATCGATGCTGCCGGGCAGCCGGATGGGTTGGCTTCGAACTGTGCCGCTGTGCACGCCTTCTGCAGCGTCGTCAGACGCGACGGTAGCTGCTTGGGCAGGTCGACCTTGACGCTCCTGAGGTTTGCCTGGCTCCCGAATGGTGCTTGGGGGTAGGTGAGCTTCACTTTTAGGCTCGCGCCGTTGGCTTTGCTCGTTTTGCCCGAGGCGGAGACGCTGAATTTCGGTGCGAACTTCAGCGCGGCGCAGTTCGTGACCTGGAACGGCACCCCGACTGTGCTGGTCGTGTTTTCGCTGGAATGGATCGTGCCGGTCACTTCCATCTTGTTGCAGTTCGTGGGGTTGAACTGGAAGTTGCCGCGGGTCGTGGTCGCGTTGATGTGCTGGATCTCGAG
>DATARM010000091.1:0-12521 GCA_036264155.1 Solirubrobacteraceae bacterium | reverse complement strand
ACGTCGACTGGAGCCAGGGGCAGATCGAGCTCCTCACCAGCACGGTCGCCTGGCCCAGGCGTGGCACGCCTCGTCGTGGCGGGGTCTCCTCGTTCGGGATCAGCGGCACCAACGCACACCTCATCCTCGAAGAAGACACCCAAGCCCCGGGCCACAACGAAACACCGGCGTCCCACGAGCCCGGACCCCTCCCGCTCCTCCTCTCAGCCAAGAGCCCCGAGGCCCTGCACGCCCAGACCGAGCGGCTGCTCGAGCACCTGACCGAGCATCCGGAGCTCGCGCCCCTCGACGTGGCCTTCACGCTCACGACGCGCGCCAGGCACGAGCACCGCGCGGTGGTGGTGGGCGCCGGACGCGACGGGCTGCTGGAGGGGCTGAGCGAGCTGGCGTGCGGGCAGGGCGGGGGCGAGGCGATCCGGGGCCTGGCTCACGAGCAGGGCGCTTTGGCGTTCGTGTTCTCCGGGCAGGGCGCCCAGCGTCCCGGCATGGGCAGTGAGCTGTATGAGGCCTTCCCCGTCTTCGCCCACGAGCTCGAGGCTGTGTGTGCGGCCTTCGATCCCCACCTGGATCGACCGTTGCTGGAGGTCATGTTCGCCACGGCGGGCTCGCAGGAGGCCGCGCTCCTGGACGGGACGGGCTTCGCTCAGCCGGCGCTGTTCGCGCTGGAGGTTGCGCTGTTCCGGCTCCTCGCTTCGTTCGGGGTGGCTCCCGACTACCTGATCGGACACTCGGTCGGGGAGCTCGCCGCCGCCCATGTGGCCGGCGTGCTCTCGCTCGAGGATGCCTGTACGCTCGTGGCGGCTCGCGCGCGGCTGATGGGCGCATTGCCGACAGGTGGAGCGATGGCCGCGATCGAGGTCTCGGAGGCGGAGATGCGCGAGGGCCTCGACCCGCGCCTGTCGATCGCGGCCGTCAACGGGCCGAGCGCGGTTGTCGTCTCGGGCGATGAGCAGGCGATCGCCGCGCTCGAGTCGCACTGGAGCGCTCGCGGACGCAGGACGACGCGGCTGCGGGTGAGCCACGCCTTCCACTCCAAGCTCATGGAGCCGATGCTCGAGGAGCTGGGAGCGCTCGCCGAGGGCCTGACGTTCAACGAGCCCTCGCTCCCCATCGTTGCGAACGTCTCCGGTCGGTTGGCCGGCGCGGATCTCACCACCGCTGACTACTGGGTTGCGCACGTGCGCGAGACGGTCCGCTTCGCCGACGGCGTCGACGTGCTCGCGTGGGAGGGGGCGACCCGCTTCGTCGAGCTCGGTCCCGACGCGACGCTCACGGGGATGATCGGCGAGTGCCTGGGCGAGGAGAGCGAGGCACGGGCGCTGCTCACAGCCACGCTGCGCGCACGCCACGGCGAGGTGCAGGCGCTGATCTGCTGCCTCGCCGAAGCCTTCGCCCATGGTCTCGACGTCGATTGGCGAGAGCTCTTCTCGGGATGCGAGGCGCGGCTCGTGGAGCTCCCCACCTATGCCTTCCAGCGGCGGCGCTACTGGCTGACCTCAGGCGCGGGCGACCTGTCGGCTCTCGGTCAACATCCGACGGCGCACCCCTTGCTCGGAGCCGCGGTGCAGCTGGCCGGGGAGGAGGAGGGCTGGCTGTTCACAGGACGTCTTTCGCCGGACAGCCATCCGTGGCTGAAGGACCACATGGTCAAGGACACGATCCTGCTGCCGGGAACCGGCGTGATCGAGCTGGCACTGGCGGCGGCCGCGACGGTCGGCTCGCATACGCTCGAGGAGCTCACGCTGCGGGCACCGTTGCTGCTCGAGGCTCGTGGCGCCGTGCAGATCCAGCTGAAGCTCTCGAGCGCCGACGCCGCGGGGCGCAGGGAGCTCACGATCCACTCGCGCCCGGAGCGCTCGCACGAGGATGAGCTGGAGGAGGCAGGGTGGACCCACCACGCCTCCGGTGTCATCGGGGCCGCGGACGTAGCCGTGGGCGGTGAGCCCGAGCTCGCGCCTGCGCTGCGGCGCTTCGCCGAGGCGCCCTGGCCGCCGCCGGGCGCCGTCGAAGTCGAGAGCGATGAGCTGTATGAGCAACTCGCCGAGCTCGGATACCGCTACGGGCCATCCTTCCAGGGGCTGCGCAGGGCGTGGACGGTGGACGGAGACCTCTTCGCCGAGGTGGAGCTGGATGGGGATCTGGCCGCGGAGGCTCCGCGGTTCGGAGTGCATCCGGCGCTGTTCGACGCGGCGTTTCATGTGGCGCTCCAGGACGGACTGCGCCACCAGGGCGATCGAGCCCGCGTGTATCTCCCCTTCACCTACTCCGGTGTGCGCCTGCAGCAGGCGGGAGGGGCCAGCGGCTGGCGGGTGCGGCTGACGAGCGACGGCGAGGGATCGCTCACGCTGCAGGCGCTCGACCGCGACGGCGCGCCCGTCGTCTCGATCGACGCGGTGGAGGGACGCCCGGTCAAGCTCGAGCAGCTGGGCAGAAGCTCGCGGGCCGAGGACATGCTCTTCGAGTTGCAATGGGTCCCCGCCGGCCCAGCAGTCGATTCAGAGCTCGCGGCTGTGGCCCTGGGGGACGTGGCGCTGCCCGGGGTCGAGCTCGAGCGCTTCGCCGATCTGCCCGCGCTGGCAGAGGCGATCGACGCAGGCACACAGGCCCCACAGGTGGTGTTCGTGGGCTGCGATCCCGTGGGAGCTCCGGAGCTGATCGCGAGGGCAACCGCCAACACGCACCGAGCGCTCGCGCATGTACAGGCATTCCTTGCCGATGAGCGCTTTGCGGGCGCGCGCCTGGTGTTCGTCACGGCGCGGGCGCTCTCCACGGCTCGCGCGGACCCACCGGAGCTCGCCCAGTCACCGCTCGTGGGCCTCGTGCGCAGCGCCTGCTCTGAGCATCCTGAGCGCTTCGGGCTGATCGACCACGACGCAACGGACGTCTCCCTTGGCGAGCTGACCAGCGCACTGGCGGGTGACGCTCAGCTCGCCTCGCGTCAAGGGCGCCTACTCGTCCCGCGCCTGTCGAGACAGACCAACGAGGCCGAGCGGACCCCCCTGCGGCTCGACCCGCAGGCCACGGTGCTGATCACGGGTGGCACAGGTGGGCTGGGCGCGCTGCTTGCCCGCCACCTGGTCGGTGCTCATGGCGTGCGTCATCTGTTGCTGGCGAGCCGCCGCGGGGCGCAGGGCGACGGCGCCCCGGCGCTGCAGGACGAGCTCGAGCAGCTCGGGTGCGAGGTGAGGATCGCCAGGTGCGATGTGACACGCCGCGAGGAGGTCGCCGCACTGCTCGAGGCGATCCCCGAGGCCCACCCGCTGGGCGGCGTGATCCACGCGGCGGGTACGGCCGAGAACGGGCTGATCTCCTCGCTCGACGCCGCTGCCCTCGACCGCGTGCTTGCTCCCAAGCTCGATGGAGCCATGCATCTGCATGAGCTGACCGAAGGATTGGACGTCTCGCTGTTCGTGCTGTTCTCCTCCGTGGCCGGAATCTGGGGCGGCCCCGGTCAGGCCAACTACGCCGCGGCCAACGCTTTCCTCGACGCGCTGGCGGCGCATCGCCGCGCACACGGGCTTGCGGCCCAATCGATCGCCTGGGGTCCGTGGGATCTGCCGACGGGGCTCTCCGGCGAGCTCCCCGAGGCTGACACCGCGCGCCTGCTCGCCCAGATCAGCACGCACATGGCGATGGCCCCGCTCACAGCCGAGCAGGGCCTGAGCCTGTTCGATGCGATCGACGGGGGCGAGAGCGCACTGGTGATCGCGGCGCACATGGAGCGGGCAGCGCTGCGTGCGCAGGCGCGCTCCGGGCTGCTGCCCGCGCTCGCTCGCTCACTCGTGAAGGTGCCCACCCGCCCGAGTCCCGTGGGCACCGGCGCGTTCGCCCGACGGCTCGCCTCGGCCGCTGAGCACGAGCGCGACGGCCTGGCGCTGGCGCTGGTGTGCGCCCAGGTCGCCGCCGTCCTCGGTGACCTCGCCGCCGAGGGGATCGACCCCGACCGCCCCTTCAAGGATCTCGGCTTCGACTCGCTCGGAGCCACGGAGCTCAGGCGGCGCCTGACCCATGCCAGCGGGCTGCGCCTGCCGTCGAGCGTGGCCTTCGACTACCCCAACAGCCGATCTCTCGCGCACCACCTGCGCGAGCTCGCCGAGGGCACGTCTCGCCAGACACGGGCCGTCACGAGGCGGACCATCGAGCGCGACGAGCCGATAGCGGTCGTGGGCGCGAGCTGTCGCTATCCCGGCGGCGTGCGCTCTCCGGCAGATCTGTGGAAGCTGCTCGAGGCGGGCACGGACGCGATCACCGCTCTGCCCGACGATCGCGGCTGGGACCTCGAGGCGCTGTATGACCCCGACCCCGATCGACACGGGACGATCTACGCACGCGAAGGCGGGTTCATCGACGACGCCACCGACTTCGACGGCGCCTTCTTCGAGATCAGCCCCCGCGAGGCGACGGCGATGGACCCCCACCAGCGGCTGCTGCTGGAAGGCGCGTGGGAGGCGATCGAGGGCGCGGGCGTCGAGCCGCACACGCTGCGCGGGTCGCAGGTGGGTGTGTTCGCGGGAGTGATGACCTACGACTACGGGACGGGCTCGCAGCACGCGCTGCGCGAGGGCTTCGACACGGCCAACATCGGCGGCGGGGTCGCCTCCGGGCGCATCTCATACACCTTCGGCTTCGAGGGCCCGGCCATGACCGTTGACACGGCCTGCTCGTCCTCGCTCGTGGCGATCCACCTCGCCTGCCAGAGCCTGCGCTCGGGCGAGTGCAAGGCGGCCCTGGCCGGAGGCGCCACCGTGCTCTCGAGCCCGGGCATGCTCCTGTACTTCAGCCGCCAGCGCGGGCTGGCGCTCGACGGTCGCTGCAAGGCCTTCGGCGCCGACGCCGACGGCACAGGCTTCTCCGACGGCATGGGGGTCCTGTTCCTGGAACGGCTCTCAGACGCCCGCCGCAACAGCCGTCAGATCCTCGGCCTGATCAGGGGCAGCGCCGTCAACCAGGACGGCGCGAGCAACGGCCTGACAGCACCCAACGGCCCCTCCCAGGAACGCGTGATCCGCACGGCGCTCGCGAGCGCCGGCCTGGTCACCGCCGACGTGGACGCCGTCGAGGCGCACGGCACCGGGACGGTGCTCGGCGATCCGATCGAGGCACAGGCGCTGCTGGCCACCTACGGTCAGGACCGCCCCGAGGGGCGGCCGCTGTGGCTCGGCTCGGTCAAGTCGAATCTCGGCCACACCCAGGCCGCGGCCGGTGTTGCCGGCGTGATCAAGATGCTGATGTCGATGCGCCACGGCACGCTGCCGAGGTCGCTGCACCTGGACGTGCCCTCCAAGCACGTCGACTGGTCCGCCGGATCGGTCTCGCTGCTCAGCGAGCCCGTGACGTGGGAGCGCGGCGATCGCCCGCGCCGGGCCGGGGTCTCCTCGTTCGGCGCCAGCGGAACGAACGCGCACCTGATCTTGGAGCAGGCGCCCGCCGAGGAGGGGGTCGATGCTCCCGCGAGCGACCCGGGCCCGCACCACACTGCGGCGGCTGCGCAGGTGGATATCCCGTTCGTGCTCTCGGCCAAGAGCGACGAGGCGCTGCGCGCTCAGGCCGGCCGTCTGCACGCGCATCTGCAGGAGCGCCCCGAGCTCGAGCCACTCGACGTGGCGCACTCCTTGGCGGGACGCTCGCGCTTCGAGCACCGCGCGGTCGTGCTGGCCCCCACCCGCGAGGAGCTGCTGGCAGGGCTCGAGGGTCTCTCGCGTGGGGCAGGCGTCGAGGGCGTGGTTCGCGGCCTTGCCCGGCGCGAGCGCAAGCTGGCGTTCCTCTTCTCCGGTCAGGGATCCCAGCGACAGGGCATGGGCAGCGAGCTCTACGACGCCTTCCCGGCGTTCGCCGAGAAGTTCGACGCGATCTGCGCCGAGCTCGACCCGCTGCTTGACCTCTCGCTCGAGCAGAGCGTGTTCGCTCCGGGCGCCGCGGCCACCGAGTCGCCTCTGGATCAAACGCAGCTGACCCAGCCGGCGCTGTTCGCGCTCGAGGTCTCGCTGTATGAGCTGATGAGGAGCTTTGGGATCGTGCCCGACTACCTGATCGGGCATTCGATCGGCGAGATCGCAGCGGCGCACGTGGCGGGCGTGTTCTCGCTGCACGACGCGGCGCTGCTCGTGGCGGCCCGCGGCCGTCTCATGGGCGCGCTTGCGCCCCAGGGCGGGATGCTCGCCGTGGAGGCCTCCGAGCAGGAGGCGCTGGCGAGCCTCGACGGCTATGAGCACCACGTCTCGATCGCGGCCGTCAACGGCCCCGCCAGGGTGGTCCTCTCGGGCGCGCTCGAGGCGCTCGATGAGCTCGAGCTCCTGTGGCGCGGACGCGCTCGCAAGACGTCGCGCCTGAGGGTCAGCCAGGCGTTTCACTCGACGCTGATGACCCCAATGCTCCAGGAGCTGGCTGAGGTCGCGCGCGGGCTGGACTTCCACACGCCGTCGCTGCCGATCGTCTCGAACGTGTCCGGGGCCATCGCCGCGGACGAGCTGCGCGAGCCCGAGTACTGGGTGGCGCACGTGCGCGAGCCGGTCCGCTTCGCCGACGGTGTGACGACGCTGCGCGAGGCCGGCGTCAGCGCCTTCCTCGAGCTGGGTCCCGATGCGACGCTCAGCACGATGGCGCGCGAGTGCCTGGCCGAGGAGGCGGCCGAGCGCTCGCTCCTCGCGCCGAGCATGCGCCCACGCCGGCCCGAGGCAGCCACCTTCCTCGAGCTGCTCGCCGGGTCCTTCGCGCAGGGGGTGAAGGTCGATCTCTCGCCCCTGCTCGCCGGTCGCGGTGCACGGCCGGTCGAGCTGCCGACCTACGCCTTCCAGCGCGAGCGCCACTGGCTGGACGCCGCGAATACCCCGGCGACCCGCGCCCCAAGCCCGGCGGCAATCGAGGCTCCCGAACCAGCCCCCGTCGAGTCGCACGACTCGACCCCAAGCGATTTCGAGGGTGCGCTGGGCCAAACGCTCAGCGAGACCTCTGAATCCGAGCGCGACGCGCTCGTGCTCGAGCTCGTCAGGTCTCACGTTGCCGTTGTGCTCGGACACAGCTCTCCCAAGGCGATTGACGCCGAGCGCACGTTCAAGGAGCTCGGCCTCGAATCCCAGGGAGCCCTGGAGCTGCGCGACCGGCTGAGCTCGGCCACGGGGCTGAAATTGGCAGCCACGCTCGTGTACGAGCACCCGAGCCCGCTCCAGCTGGCCAGGGAGCTACGCGAGAAAGCCGAGGGCCAGGTCCATCCGCGGACACACGCGACGCGATCGGCGCACACGGATGAGCCGATCGCGATCGTGGGCATGAGCTGTCGGCTCCCCGGCGGGGTGTCCAACCCGGATGAGCTGTGGGAGCTGCTCGCGCGCGGCGGCGATGCGATCACGGAGTTCCCCGAGGACCGCGGCTGGGAGCTCGAGCGCGTGTATGACCCCGATGGGGAGCGCCCCGACACCACCTACACCCGCAGCGGTGGCTTCCTCGACGATGTGGATGGCTTCGACGCGGACTTCTTCGGGATCGCCCCCGACGAGGCGCTGGCGATGGACCCGCAACAACGGCTGTTGCTGGAAGGCTCGTGGGAGGCGCTCGAGCACGCCGGCATCGACCCGGGCTCGCTCCGCGGCAGCGACACGGGCGTCTTTGCCGGGGCCTCCTTCTCGGGCTACGGGCTGGGCGCCGAGCTGCTTCCCGAGTCGGCGCCCTACCGTCTGACGGGCAGCGCGACGAGCCTCATCTCCGGGCGCGCCGCCTACGCGTTTGGCCTGGAGGGCCCCGCGGTGAGCATCGACACCGCCTGCTCGTCCTCGCTCGTGGCGATCCACATGGCCTGCCAGGCGCTGCGCGCGGGCGAGTGCTCGATGGCGCTGGCGGGCGGGGTGACCGTGCTGGCGACCCCCGTGGTGTACGTCGAGTTCGCTCGCTCGCGCGGGCTCTCACCCGACGGGCGCTGCAGGTCCTTCTCAGCGGATGCCAACGGCGCCGGCTTCTCGGAGGGCCTCGGCATGCTGATCCTGAAGCGCCTCTCGCAGGCCACGCGCGACGGCGATCGGGTGCTCGCCGTCATCCGGGGGAGCGCCGTCAACCAGGACGGCGCATCGAACGGCCTGACCGCGCACAGCGGGCCCTCCCAGGAGCGCGTGATTCAGCAGGCCCTCGCCAACGCCGGCCTCGACCCCGCCGACATCGACGCCGTCGAGGCTCACAGCACGGGCACGCCGCTGGGCGATCCGATCGAGGCGCGCGCGTTGCTCGCCTCCTACGGGCAGGGACCTCGCGATCGTCCCCTGCGCCTCGGCACGATCAAGTCGAACATCGGGCACACGCAGGCCGCGGCGGGTGTCGCCGGCGTGATCAAGATGGTCCAAGCGTTGCGTCACGAGACGTTGCCGATGACGCTGCACGCGGAGCGGCCGTCCGCGCACGTGGACTGGGCGGAAGGGGAGGTGGCGCTGCTGGGCGCGCCGGCGAGCTGGCCGCGGGGCGAGCGTCCGCGTCGTGCCGGAGTCTCCTCGTTCGGTATCTCGGGAACCAACGCGCACCTGATCCTCGAGGAGCCGGCGCCGCGCCCGGAGCCGAATCGGCGAGCGGGTCCCGCCGTCGACTCGCTCGCGTTCGTCGTGTCTGGCAGCGATCGCCCGGCGCTGCGCGCCCAGGCGGAGCGTCTGCGTGCGCACCTGAGCGCACATCCCGAGCTCGACCTGCGCGACGTGGCCGCCACGCTGGCGGTCGGGCGTGCAGGCCTGCCGCGGCGAGCCGCCGTGATCGCCCGCGACCGCTCCGAGCTGTTGGCGGCGCTCGACGCGCTCGCGTCCGGCCGTGGCGCGCATGACCTGTTCGAGGGTCGGGCTCGCCGTGAGGGCAAGACCACGTTCATCTTCTCCGGCCGTGGGCCGCGCGCGGCGGTCGATCGCGAGCTGTATCGGGCCTTCCCCGCCTTCTCAGCGGCGCTCGACGATCTCTGCACGGCGTTCGAGCCCCACCTCGAGCGGCCACTGAGGAGCTTGCTGTTCGCGCCCGACGGGTCCACCGAGGCGCTGCTGCTCGCCGATGCGAGATATGGCCAGGTCGGGCTTTTCGCCCTGGAGCTCGCGCTGTACCGGCTCATCGCGAGCTTTGGGTTCAGGCCTGACTACCTGCTCGGGCACGCCGTTGGCGAGCTCGTCGCGGCCCACGTCGCGGGCGTGCTCTCGCTCGAGGACGCGTGCACGCTGGTGGCTGCGAGGGGGCGGCTGATGAGCTCGCTCGGCGACACGCCCGAGTCGCTGGAGATACCGGCCGAGCTGGAAGCCGTAGCGGCCGATCTGACGTTCACGCGGCCACGCATCCCCGTCATCTCCAACATGAGCGGCGAACCGCTCACCGAGCAGGAGGCGAGCTCAGCCGCCTACTGGATATGCACGGCCTCGCAGAGCATGTGCTTCGGCGACGGTGCGAGCTTCCTGCAGCAGGCGGGGGTGACGCGGCTGATCGAGCTCGGCCCCGACAACGCGGCGCTGGAGGCGATGGCGGCCCAGTTCACGGAGTCGGCGCGTGGTGAGCTCCTCCGTTGCGCTCTGCGCTGCCCGTCGGGCGCCCGCGAGCTCCTCGGCTTCCTCGCGCGAGCCCACGTGCACGGAATCGCGGTCGATTGGCGCGGGCTGTTCCCCGCCGACGGGCACCTGCAGGCGGATCTTCCCACCTACGCCTTCCAGCGCGAGCGCTACTGGCTCGCGGCGAGCGCTGAGGCGATGGGTATGGAGAGCTCGGGCTCCGGGCCCCAAGCCGATGCCCTGCCGGTCGGCGTCGGCGCCGGCGCCGACGGTGGGGAGGGCTGAGCCATGTCGATCGGGCAGACGTCATCCACCTTCGCCAAGCTGGCCGATCTGCCGCTCGTGGTCGAGTCCTGCACCCTCGAGCGGCTGGCCGAGCACATCTCCAGCGGGTTCGAGCGCGTGACCACGGTCGTGCATCTACGCGGGGGCGGACAGGAGGGCCTCGGCGAGGACATCGTCTACGACCCTGCCGAGCAGACCGCCTTCCAGCAGGCTGGAGCGCCGGACCTCTCGGGTGAGTGGACGCTGGCCGAGCTCGGCGAGCACGTGGACGGCCTCGACCTGTTCCCTGCGCAGCCGATCTATGCGGCCTTCAGGTCATGGCGGCGGTGGGCGTTTCACTCCGCTGCGCTCGATCTCGCCCTGCGTCAGGCCGGCTGTGCGCTGCACGAGATCCTCGGTCTGGCTCCCCAGCCGGTCTCGTTCGTGCTCTCGACGCGCCTCGGTGAGCCCGCCTCGACCGGGCGGCTGCGCGAGCTGCTGCACCGCTATCCGAGCCTACGGCTGAAGCTCGACCCCACCACCAGCTGGGACGAGCGGATCCTGGGAGAGCTGGCCGATCTGCGTGCGGTCGACACGGTCGACTTCAAGGCCTACTCGCCCGACGGCGATGGCGCGTACCCCGCCGATGCGTCGCTGTATAGGCGCGTCGCGGAAGCCTTCCCGCATGCCTGGCTGGAGGATCCAAGCCTCGCAACGCCAGAGCTCCTGGGCGCCCTGAGCTCGCATCGCGACCGCATCACCTGGGACATGCCGATCTGCGCGCTCGCCGACATCCAGGCGTTGGAGTTCAGGCCGCTGATGATCAACATCAAGCCTTCGCGCTTCGGCTCGCTGCAGGCGCTGTTCGCGGCCTATGACTTCTGCGCCGCTCACGGCATCGGCACTTACGCCGGTGGGCAGTTCGAGCTTGGCCCTGGCCGCGGACAGGCGCAGTACCTGGCGTCGCTGTTCCACCCCCGTGCGCCCAACGACATCGCACCGGCTCCCTACAACGAGCTGACGCCGCCCGATGGGCTTCTCGCCAGTCCGCTGCACCCGTCCCCGGCGAGCACCGGATTTCGCTGGGAGGACTGAGGCCGCGATGAATCCTTTCCGCTCCAGCCGGCCTCCTATGCGTAATCAACACAACCAGGAACGGAGCGATCACCATGTACTACATCATTGCCGCCGTCGCACTCGTTGCATGCTGTGCTGTGTTCTTCACCATGAGAGGCCGCTCCCGTCGTGACTGACTCCCACCCCCATCGAGGCTTCGGCGAAGGACGGTCACGGTGAGCCCCGGCTGGTCGTGGCCGACCGAGCAGGTGATCTGGGCCGCCCAGGAGGGCGACACGCAGGCGATCGCCACGCTGCTGTCGGGCTCGCACGGTCACGTGCGGCGCTTCGCGCGGACGCTCTGCTCGACACCGGAGGACGCCGAGGACGCCGCGCAGGAGGCGCTGATCGTGCTGTACAGGAAGATCGGGACCCTGCGCGCCACGGCAGCGCTCGGCTCGTGGATGTTCCAGGTGGTGCGCAACGAGTGCATCCGCCGCTCGCGCCTGTCGCTGCGCGGACGTCTCCCCGCGGCGATCGCCGAGCCGTCGGCCGAAGACGCCGCTCTCGCCCGCCTGGAAGTCATGCGCATCGTCGACGCGGTCGCGGAGCTACCCGCCGATCAGCGCACGGTGCTCGTATTGAGAGACATCCAGGGCCTGTCGGGAGCAGCCACGGCGCAAGCGCTGGGTCTCAGCAGGGCCGCAATGAAGTCACGTCTGCATCGGGGGCGCGCCTGTCTGAGGGCGCAACTGGACATGCACGAGAACAAGTCGACCGACAGGAGCATCGAAGATGTCTGAGCAGAGCAAGTTCGCAAGCGCCTCAGTTCCCCGCCACCTTGCACGCGGCGCCGTCGGCTTCGGGCTGATCGGCTCGGCCTTCGGGCTGACTGCGACCATCGGTCCGGCCGCGCTGCTGCTCGCTCCCCTCGGCATGGTCGCGCTGCGCGGCTGTCCGATGTGCTGGACGGCAGGATTGATCGAGACGGTCTCGGCGGGCCGCCTGCGGCGTAGCTGTGGCCCTGGCGGCTGCACGCTCGAGCGGGCGCCGGAGGAGCACACCACTTCCCTCGAGCACGAGCACCGCAGGGAACGCTCGCTGGTGTAGCACCGCCTCGCAGTAGCGCCTGCGAGGGCGATCCTCGAGCAGAGCACCAAGCCGTGACTCCTGGCAGTCGCGGTCCATCGACAGCTGGGCAAAGGAGGTGATGTGGATGAGTGACGGACACGACAGGGTCGCGATCATCGGCGCGGGCGCCTCGGGCATCACCGCGTGCCAGGTCCTGCAGAGCCGGGGGATCCCCTTCGACTGCTTCGAGAAAGGCTCAGGCGTCGGCGGGCTGTGGCGCTATGAAAACGACAGCGGCATGTCCTCGGCATACGACTGCCTGCACATCAACACCTCGCGCGAGGCGATGAGCTACGCCGCCTATCCGATGCCCGAGGACTATCCCGACTACCCGCATCACACCCAGGTCCTGGACTACCTGGAGGACTACGTCGAGCACTTCGGGCTGCGCGAGCAGATCCGCTTCCGCACTGCGGTGGAGAGGGTCGAGTGCGTGGATGGCGAGTGGCGAGTGCGCTGGCGTGAGGCCGACGGCGAGCCGCGGAGCGCGCGCTACTCGGCCGTGCTCGTGGCGAGCGGCCACCATTGGGACCCGCGCTGGCCCGACCCCGAGCTGCCGGGAGCGTTCGCGGGGCGTGA
>DATARM010000073.1:0-33143 GCA_036264155.1 Solirubrobacteraceae bacterium | reverse complement strand
ACGCCTCAGGTCGACTCGAGCTCAGCGAGCACGTGATCGACGCCGCCAGGGCGCGCCACATCGTGATCACGCTCGGCACGCCGTCGTTCTCGCACATCGAGATCGACATGCGCGACATCCGCAGCGCTCTCGACGAGCTGCTCGGCGTGCTCGAGCCCGGGCACTCGCTGATCCTGCGCTCGACCGTGGCGCCGGGAACGACCGAGTTCGTGGCCGGCTACGTGGCCAAGCACCGCAACCTCGCCATCGGCGAGGAGATCTACGTGGCCCATGCTCCAGAGCGCATCGCGGCCGGACGCTTCCTCGAGGAGATCGACAGCCTGCCCTGCATCGTCGGCGGTGTGGGCGAGCGTTCGGGCGAGGTCGTGGCCGAGCTGTTCAGCGCCTTCCAGGCCCCGATCGTGCAGACGACGCCCGTGCAGGCCGAGCTGGCCAAGATCTGGGCGAACATCCTGCGCTACACCAACTTCGCCCTACCGAACCTGCTGATGATGGACTGCGAGCGCTACACGGCAAACGTGTTCGAGGTGATCGATCTGATCAACCACGACTACCCCCGCGGCGGTATCGCCCAGCCAGGGCTGACCGCCGGGACGTGCCTGCGCAAGGACTTCACCTTCTCCGAGGAGCGCTCGCCCGCACCGGGAATGCTGCTGGCGGTGTCGCGCGTGAACGAGTCGGTTCCGCTGTTCCTGCTCGAAGGGGCCAAGCGACGCCTGGGAACGCTTGCCAACCGCAAGGTGGCGGTGCTGGGGCTGGCCTTCAAGGCCGACACGGACGACGAGCGCGACTCACTGGCCCACAAGCTGATCCGGATGCTCGAGCGCGAGCTGGCCGATGTGTTCGTGCACGATCCGCACGTGGCCACCCCCACGCCTTCGCTCGAGGAGACACTGGATGGCGCCGAGGTCGTGTTCGTGGCCAGCAACCACTCGGACTTCCGCGCGCCTGAGATGCTCGCGACGATCGCCGAGAGGGCCGCTGCGGACTGCCTGGTAGTCGACCCGTGGAACTGCTGGGGGGCGAAGCAGGTGTTCGCCTATGCGTCCGAGCTGGCAACCCTCGGAGCGCTCGGATGAGCAGGGTCCTCGTCACGGGCGGCGCTGGAACGATCGGCGCCGCCGTCGTTCGGCGGCTGCTGACAGACCCCCTCTACGAGGTGCGCGTCTCAGACCAGCGTCTGGCCCCGCAGTGGATGCGCGAGGGCTGCGAGGTCCACACGGGTGACCTGCGCATCCCGGAGGAGGCCCACAGGGCGACCAAGGGCTGCACCCATGTCATCCACCTGGCGGCGATCGTCGGCGGCATAGCCAACTTCCACAAGCTTCCGCACACGCTCACAGAGGTCAACAACGCCCTCTACAACGCCGTTATCCGGGCCGCGCTGGAGCTGGAGGTGGAGCGCTTCGTGTACGTGTCCTCCTCGATGGTCTTCGAGCGCGCCGAGCTGTTCCCCACGCCCGAGGACTACCTGCCTCAGTGCCCCGTCCCGATCTCGGCTTACGGGTTCTCGAAGCTCACAGGCGAGGTGTACTGCCGCGCTGCGCACGACGAGCACGGCCTGCCCTTCACGATCTGCCGGCCCTTCAATGCCTACGGCCCGGGGGAGATGCCCGATGCCGAACCGGGGATCGCCCACGCGGTGCCCGATCTGATCAACAAGGTGCTCTCCGGCCAGCGCCCTCTGGAGATCTTCGGCTCTGGCGAGCAGACGAGGACGCTCACCCACGTCGAGGACATCGCCGACGGTGTGGTCACGGCGATGAGCTCGCCGGCGGGGCTGAACGAGGACTTCAACATCTCGGCCTCGCAGGAGCTGACCGTGGCCGAGATCGCCCGCGTCATCTGGGAGACATGCGGAGCGGACCCCGAGACCTTCGAGCTGAAGCACCTTCCCACGTTCGCCGTGGACGTACAGCGTCGCTGGCCGTCGGTGGAGAAGGCGCGCAAGCTGCTCGGCTGGGAGTCGCAGATCGCCCTAGAGGACGGGATCGCCTCGACCGTGGAGTGGCTGCGCGCACTCAGGTAGGCTCCCGCACCGTGTCCGACCGCCCCTCAGCGCTGATCACCGGCGTCACCGGCCAAGACGGCTCCTACCTCGCCGAGCTACTGCTCGAGAAGGGATATGACGTCCACGGCATGGTGCGGCGCGCCTCGACCGAGAAGTTCGAGCGGATCGAGCACATCCGCGAGCGCATAACCCTCCATCAGGGCGATCTGCTCGACCAGCGCTCGCTGGTGGATGCCCTACGCGCATCCAACCCGTCGGAGATCTACAACCTCGCGGCGATGTCGTTCGTGGCCGTGTCTTGGATCCAGCCGACGCTCACGGCCGAGTTCACAGGCGTGGGCGTCACGCGAATGCTCGAGGCGATGCGCGAAGTCTGCCCAGAGGCCCGCTTCTACCAGGCCTCCTCGAGTGAGATGTTCGGCAAGGTGCTCGAGGTTCCCCAGACCGAGAAGACCCCTTTCTACCCGCGCTCGCCCTACGGCGTGGCGAAGGCCTACGGACACTTCATCACTGTCAACTACCGCGAGTCCTACGACCTGCATGCGACCTCGGGGATCCTGTTCAACCACGAGAGCCCCCGCCGCGGACTGGAGTTCGTGACCCGCAAGATCACCTGGCACGCCGCTGCGATCAAGCTTGGGCTGATCGACGAGCTGCGCCTGGGCAACCTCGACGCGGAACGCGACTGGGGCTACGCCAAGGACTACGTCGAGGCGATGTGGCTGATGCTCCAGCGTGACGATCCGGAGGACTACGTGATCGCAACCGGCGAGGCGCACTCGGTGCGCGAGTGCTGTGAGGTCGCCTTCGACGAGGCCGGCCTCGGAGACTTCGAGCGCTACGTGACACTCGATCCATCGTTCATGCGCCCGGCCGAGGTGGATCACCTGATCGGCAGCCCGGCCAAGGCCGAGCGCGATCTCGGCTGGAAGCCGCAGACCTCCTTCGAGGAGCTCATCCGTCTGATGACACGCGCGGACCTGGCGCTGCTGACGTCGAGCTGAGCAGCGTGGGCGTTCCCCTGTTTGACACCTCCACGCCGACGATCTCGCTGCGCGAGGAGCTGCACAGGGCGATCGACGGGGTGCTGGAGTCCAAACGCTTCATCCTCGGACCGGAGGTCAGCGCTTTCGAGCGGGAGTTCGCCGACTACTGTGGCGCTGCACATTCCATCGGAGTGGCCAACGGAACGGATGCGATCACGATCGCGCTGCGCGCGATGGGGGTGGGGCCGGGCGATGAGGTGATCGTTCCGTCCTTCACCTTCTACGCCTCGGCCGAGGCGATCCCGCCGACGGGCGCACGGCCGGTGTTCTGCGACATCGACCCTGAGACCTACTGCGTAACGGCGGAGGCCGTGCGCGCCGCGCTCACACCGCGCACGAAGGCGGTGATCGTGGTGCACCTGTTCGGCAATGTGGCCCCGGTGACGGAGATCGAGGCCCTCGGAGTTCCCGTGCTCGAGGACGCCGCCCAGGCCGCGGGGTCCACCAGTGAGAGCGGACGACCCGGCGCACTGGGCACAGCGGCCACGTTCTCGTTCTTTCCCTCCAAGAACCTGGGGGCCTTCGGGGACGGCGGTGCCATCACGACCCGTGACCCCGAGATCGCCGAGCGTGTCCGCACGCTGCGCTTCCACGGCTCGCGCGACAAGGTCACCTACGAGCAACTCGGCTACAACTCGCGCCTGGATGAGCTTCAGGCGGCGATCCTGCGCGTGCAGCTGCCGCACCTAGACACTCTGGCCGACGGGCGCCGCCGCGCGGGGCGCCACTACGAAGATGCGGGTCTGGGTGAGTTGGTCACACTTCCCAGCCCTGTTGCGGGATCGGCCCCTGCCTGGCACCTCTTCGTCGTCGCCCATCCCGAGGTCGAGCGCCTGGAAGCGGCGCTCGCCGGCGCCGGCATCGGCCACAAGGCTTATTACCGCATCCCCGTGCACCGACAGGCGGCGATGCGCGAGTGGGGAGCCGGCGTCGAGCTGCCCGGCACCGAGCAGGCAGCACGCACACATCTGGCGATCCCCATGAGCCCGGTGCTCGGCCGCGAGCAGGCCGAGCAGGTCGTGGCGGCCATCGCGAGCGTTCGCTAGCGCCAGCGCTCGAGCAGGTCCTCCTCGCCCACCTCGCGTACAACCCGCGCGGGGACACCCATGACCACCGCGCGCGCGGGCACGTCGAGCGTCACGACAGAGCCCGCTGCGACGAATGCCTCTTCGCCGATCTCAACTCCTGGCGTGAGCACTGCGCCGCCCCCGACGCGACAGGCACGCCGCAGGATCGCGCCGCGGAGTTGCATCTCGGGTCCGTGGCGGGACATGGTGTCGTCGTTGGTGGTGAGGACCCCCGGACCGACGAACACGTCGTCCTCCACCAGCGTGAAGGCCGTCAAGTAGACGTTTGTCTGCACGCGCACACGCGAGCCGACGGTTACGTCGTTGTCCACCACGCTTCCACGCCCGATCACCGATCGCTCGCCGATCGAGCTGCGCTCGCGCAGGAAGGACTGATCGCCGAGGATCGCACCTGCCCCCACTGTGGCTCCGGCGAACACGATGGCGCCGCTGCCCACGCCCACTCCCGTCCCCAGCTCGAGCGCTCCCACCTGGCCGCTGTTTCTCGAGTGGCCCGCAAGGCGTGGGCGCTTGCCGAGGACGGCGTGATCGCCGATGACGCAGCCGTCTGCGATCACGGTCCCTTCGTGCACCACCACGTGAGCGCCGAAGGACACCTCGGCGCCCACCTGCACGCCGTCGGCGAGCAGCGGGGAGCCGGCGCCCTCGTCTGCGCCTGTGGCGCTCACAGCTTTACGACGTTGGCGGCCGGGGCCGCGTGGGTCACACCGCGCAGATCCAGCACCAGGCGGGCGCGGCGCGCGATCAGGTCGTGGTCGACGCCTGGGTGCGCGGTCACGATCACCGCCAGGTCGGTATCGGCGATGGCCTGCTCCAGCGGTGTGCTCTTCAGCGACAGCTCGGCGAGATTGGGGACGTGGGGGTCGTGATAGCTGACATCGGCGCCGAGCTCGCGCAGCAGTCCCATGATCTTCAGGGCGGGTGACTCGCGCACGTCGCCCACACCCGGCTTGTAGCTGACGCCCACTACCGTCACGTGGGCGCCTTTGACCGACAGGCCACGATCGTTGAGGGCGCGCTGTGCCTTGGCGACGCAGTGATAGGGCATCTGCTGGTTGACCTTGCCCGCCAGCTCGATGAACTCGGTGGCCATGTCGAACTCGCGTGCCCGCCAGCTCAAATAGAACGGATCCACAGGCAAGCAGTGACCGCCCATGCCCGGTCCGGGCTCGAAGCGCATGAACCCGTAGGGCTTGGTGGCGGCCGCGTCCACGACCTCCCAGATGTCGATGCCCATGCGATCGGTGAGCATCGCCAGCTCGTTGACCAGGGCGATGTTCACCGAGCGGAAGATGTTCTCGAGGAGCTTCGTCAGCTCGGCCGCCTCGGGCGTGGAGACCCGCAGCACCTCGTCGCACACCAGGCCATAGAGAGCCTCGGCTCGCTCTGCGCAACCCTCGGTCAGCCCGCCCACCACCTTGGGCGTGTTGCGCAATGTGAAGTCCGTGCGCCCCGGATCCACGCGCTCGGGCGAGAACGCCAGGTAGAAGTCCCTACCGGCCAAGAGACCCGACTCCTCGAGCAGCGGCGCCACGCGCTCGCGGGTGGTTCCCGGATAGGTGGTGGACTCCAAGACCACGAGCTGGCCCGCCTGCAGCACCTCTGCCAACGAGCGCGTCGCTGCGATCAACGGTCCAAGGTCGGGCTCGCGGTTGCGGGTGAGCGGGGTGGGCACGCACACGAGCACCGCGTCGGCCTTGGCCAGCTCCGCATAGCGGGTGGTGGCATGGATCTGCGCCCGGGCATCCTGCAGCGTCTCGTCTCCTACGTCCTCGATATAGGAGCGGCCCTCGGCCACCGCCTCGATCTTGCGCGAGTCGACGTCGACGGCGATCACCTCGCAGCCCTCCTGTGCAAACGCGACCGCGAGCGGCAAACCCACATAGCCCAACCCAATGACACCGACGGTGCTCATCAGGGCGCCAGTGTAAGGGCTGACAGGGATGGGCCCGGGCGGGCGCTCACGTGCAGGCCGCGGCGGCTTGCAGCGATTGCAGGTCCGCCTCGACCATGCGCCGGACGAGGTCCTCGAATCCAACACGCGGACTCCAGCCCAGCCGCTCGTGCACACGGGTGGGATCGCCGACGTTGGGGGTGCTCTCCTTGTCGCGGACGAGGGACTCGTCGATGCGTATGTAGCGCTCGGCCTCCAGGCCGACGTAGGAGAAGGCCACATCGGCCAGCTCGGCCACCGTGTGCGCCATCCCGCTGGCGAGGACGTAGTCGTCTGGCAGGTCCTGCTGGAGCATCAGCCACGCGCCCTCCATGATGTCCCCGGCAAATGACCAATCGCGGACTGCGTCGAGTGATCCAAGGGTCAGCTCCTCCTGCAGGCCCAGCGAGATCGCGGCTGCCGCCCGACTGACGCGGCGCGTGACGAACCGCTCGGGTCGGCGCTCGGACTCGTGGTTGAAGGCGATGCCCGAGCATGCATATAGACCCTTGTGCATGCGCAGGAGGCCGAGGAGCTGGTGGGCGGCGAGCTTGGCGACGGCGTAGGGCGAGGTGGGTCTGCACGGCGTGTCCTCGCGCTGGGGTGAGACGCCCACGTCGCCGAACATGGTCCCGGAGGCGGCGGCGAACAGGCGCATGGAGGGGTCGAGCTCGCGGACAGCCTCGAGGATCGCAGCGCAAGAGCCAACGATTGCGCGCATCGTCTCACCGGGACGCTCCCACGAGGCGGGGACGAACGATGGCGCGGCCAGGTGGTAGATCTCTTGGGGACGCAGCTCATCGATGGCGCTGTGCAGCGTGGCCGGCTCGAGCAGGTCACCGTGGACCAGCTCGATCTGGCCACGCAAGTGCTCTGAGCAGCCCAGCGATGCGTTGGCGCCAGCGCGTGTCACGCCCCACACCGTGTAGCCCTTGTGCAGCAGCAGCTCGGCCAAGAAGGAGCCGTCCTGGCCGGTTATCCCAGTGATCATGGCGCTGGGCGGGGAGGGCATCCCCGAGAGCTTACGTCCTCCCAGGCCGAGCCAGCGGGCCGTCGTAGAGCGCTCCCAGAGCAGCCGCGACGCGCTCCGGCTCACACAGCGCCTCCACGCGCCCCCGGTTCTCCGCGCCAACCGCCCGGTCTCCGGCCAGCCGCGTGATGGCCGCGGCGAGCGCAGGGGCCTGGCCGGGCGGCACGAGCGCCTGAGCCGGCAGTAGCTCGGGCAGCGCGCCGACGGCGCTGGCGGCGACCGGCAGCCCTGCCGCCATCGCCTCGGCGACCGCGGCGCCGAAGGTCTCCGCCGAGCGCGAAGACGCGAGGGCGATCGACGCGCCTGCGCGCAGGCGTGCGAGCTCTCCGTCTCCGACCCGCCCCACGAACCGCACCTCTGCGCCCACCCGTATGGCGTGCGCGCTCAGCGCCTCCCGCTCCGGCCCATCGCCTGCCACGACCAGCTCCAGCCCCGCGATCCGGCAAGCGTCGATCGCGACGTCGACTCCCTTCTCGGGCGAGAGGCGCGATACGAGCAGCGCATAGGACTCCGCCTGCGGACCAGCGCCGCGGGACTCCTCCAACGCACGCACGGGCGGTGTAAGCACGTGTGTACGCTCCCACGGGAGCGGAGCCCCCAGCTCGCGCAAACGCTTCAGCGCGAAGCGGCTGGGCGCGATCACCACGTCGACCTGGGCGAGCAGACGCTGCTGCCACAGCGCCAGCGAGGCGCCGTAGGCGAGGGCCTCGGGCAGGCTGCCCCGGCAGTTGCGCCGTACGCCTGGAAGCGTGTCACGCCCGTGACAGCGAGTGCACTCTGCGCCTTGGGTGAAGCACACACCCACAGCGCACACCAGCCGGTACTGGTGCAGGTGCAGGACAACCCTTGCACCTGCCGCTCGCGCCGCCGCCAGCGCCCGCCAGCCGAGCGCCGGGTTGAGGTTGTGGGCGTGAACGACCCTGGCTCCGGTCCGATGCACGGCTCGCGTGACCTCCTCGGGGTCGAGGCCGCCACGCAGGAGACCCACAGCTGCGCGTGATCTTCCAAGCTCCCCGGAGTCGCGACTGAGCAGCTCGACCGGCTCGCCGAGGCGCTCGCGCACGAGCCACATCAGGTCCTCGACCACGCGCTCCTCCCCGCCGGTGGTGCGATACCGGTTGTGCAGGAACAGGACCATCCTGGCCAAACCTAGACTGTCCTGAGAGATGCAGCCCGCCTCGATCATCGTTCCCACGCGTGAACGCCTCGCCTATCTGGAGGTGGCGCTCGACTCGATCGTGCCCGAAGCCGACCGTTTCGAGGCGGAGGTGATCGTCATCGACGACGCTGGGGACTCGACTACGGCCCGCGAGCTCGTCGAGGGCTGCGGTGCGCGCTATGAGCCCCATCCGCGCCCGCTCGGGTTGAATGTGGCCCGCAACACCGGCGTGGAGCGCTCGCACGGAGAGCTGGTGGTGTTCGTCGACGACGATGTCCGTGCTCGCCCAGGCTGGTTGCAGGCGCTGCTCCATGCCGCGGCCGGACATCCCGAGGTGGACGTCTTCACCGGTCCGATCAGCGCCCACCTGGAAGGTCCCGCACCCCGCTCGTGCGGACGCGAGAAGCCGCCGATCACAACGCTCGAGCTCGGCGGCAACGACACTGACACGCGCTTTGCGTGGGGCTCGAACATGGCGATCCGCCGCAGCGCCCTGGAGCGCGTGGGGCCGTTCGACATCACGCTCGAGCACGGCGGCGATGAGCAGGAGTGGCAGGAAAGGCTGCGTGCGCAGACACCTGGAGCGAGGGTGCTGTATGTGGCCGGCGCGGCCCTGGAGCACCGCCGGATGGGAGACGACGCGCGCTTGCGCTCCCTGTGCAAGGGCGCTTATGTCCGTGGCCGCGCAGCCCGCCGCTTCGATGCTCGTCGTGGGGCCGCTCCTACAACGGGACGTGAGCTGCTCACGCTCGCAGGCTCGCTCGGCCATGTGCTCAGGTACCGCTGCCCGGCCGGGCTCACGATGGCCGCCCACAGCGCGGGGCGCCTGCGTGAGTGCCTGCGCGAACGGCGTGCACCGAGCGCTCCGGCAAAGGCAGCCGTCGCGCCTGCTGCGGGCGGTGACGACTTCCTGTCGGGAACGAGCGGGACGGTGGGTGGCCTGGATGCCCTGCGGCGGGGTGCCCTCGACGAGGCGGTCAACTCGTGGGAGCTCCTCAGCGGCCAGCGCTTGCGACTGGAGCGAGCTGCACGCCACTCGCCACCGCGGCTGCACGTCCTCGCGCTCAGCATCGTGCGAACCGAGCACGAGGCGCTTGCCGGAGCGATCGCGGCGGAGCTGTCGCGCTCGCGCCACCGGGTCGAGTTGCGCACATGCCCACCGGGCGACAGTGGCAAGTTCGAGAACCTCAACGCCCTGCTCGCCGCCGAGGAGCCGCTCGACCCCTACGACTGGCTGCTGGTGATCGACGACGACGTGGAGCTGCCGCACGGCTTCCTCGACCGCTTCCTGTTCCTGTGCGAGCGCTTCTCGCTTGCCCTGGCCCAGCCCGCGCACCGCCTGCGCTCCCATGCCGCGTGGCCGGTGACCCGCCGGCGAGCTGGCGGCGTGGTGCACGAGACGAGCTTCGTGGAGATCGGCCCGGTGACGGCGTTCGCACGCGTCACCTTCCCCGTGCTGCTGCCCTTCCCGGAGCTGCGGATGGGCTGGGGCCTGGACGTCCACTGGGCCGCGCTGGCACGCGAGCACGGCTGGCGCTGTGGCGTGGTGGACGCGGTCTCGATCAAGCATCTGGTGGCTCCCGCCGCAGCCGCCTATCCCCGCGAAGCAGCTGTGGCCGAGGCGCGCTCGTTCCTCGCCCGACGCCCGTACCTGAGCGCCCAGGAGGCCGGGCGCACCCTCGTCACCCACCGTCGCTGGTGAGCGCTCACAGCACCCAGCGCCCGCGGGTGGCGGTCGTGGCGGAGTTCTACCCGAGCGTGCGCGACCCGGTCTTGGGCGTGTGGGCGCATCGTCAGGCGCTCGCGGCGCAAGCGGCAGGCGCCGAGGTGCAGGTGCTGGTCTTGCACCGTCTCGTCCCCCCGCGGGCGTCGCTCACGGCCGGCGCGGGCGGCGCGGCAAGCGCACTCTCAGCGCTCGCTCGCGAGCCTCGCAGGCAGACACGCGACGGGCTCGAGGTGAGCTATGTCCCCTACCTCTCCCCTCCCCGCGAGCGCCACTACCCACGCTGGGGGGCGTGGGCGGCGCCGGCGCTGGCGTTGGCGCTGAGAGGCCTTGCACGCTCATTCCCGTTCGATCTGATCCACGCGCACAACGCGGTGCCGGCGGGGGACGCGGTGCGCCGCACGCGCATGCGCAAGCCGCTGATCGTGTCGGTCCACGGCGGTGACGTGCTGTACACGGCGGGGCGCGGGCAAGCAGGCGCCGAGGCGGTCGCCCGCGGGCTCGGGGCGGCCAAGCTCGTGCTCGCCAACAGCTCGGGTATCGCCGAGATGTCCGTGGCCTGCGGGGCGCGAGCGACGAGGGTGGTGCACCTGGGTGCCGATATGCCGAGTGCTGCCGGCAGCCCGCGGCGGGAGTCGCCCCCGACGCTCGTCACCGTTGCGCACCTCATCGCGCGCAAGCGCCATGCCGACGTGCTGCGCGCACTGGCGGTGCTGCGTCCGCGCCACCCCACCCTGCGCTACGCGATCATCGGGGACGGGCCCGAGCGTGTGGCCCTCGAAGGACTCGCCGCACGCCTCGGTGTTGTCGACCGTGTGGACTTCTACGGGCAGCTGAGCCCCGACGCTGCGCTCGAGCGAGCGCGGCGCTGCACCCTGTTCGTGATGCCCTCCACGGACGAGGCGTTTGGCGTGGCCTACATCGAGGCGATGGCGGCTGGCGTGCCCGCGATCGGCTGCCGTGGCGAGCCCGGGCCAGAGGAGATCGCGGCCGCGGGCGACGGCTTCATGCTGGTGCCACCCGGAGACATCGAGCGTCTGACGCAACGTATCGAGGAGCTGCTCACCGATCCTCACCGACTGCGCGAGGCCGGTCAGCGGGCGCGCAGCACGGTCGCCTCCAACTTCACTTGGGAGCGCTGTGGCGAGGAGACGCTGGACGCCTATCGCCAAGTGCTGCAGTGAAGCCCGTCCTGTTCGTCACGGGGAATGTTCCCGCCTACCGCGTGGGTGCGCTCGAGCGCCTGCACGAACGCGAGGGCATCGAGCTGGCGCTGTTCGGCGGAACCTCCAAGCACGGTGGCGCCGAGTTCGCGGGCGAGCTGCCGTTCCCGCATCGCACCGTCCGCCCGTCGGAGCTTCAGGCGCTGGCAGCGAGCTCGGGCTACCGGGCCGTTGTCTGTCCCACCGGAGGGCGCCTCGCTCCCCTGGCCACCTGGACCGGGGCGCGCCGGGGGCGCGTGCCGCTGATCCTGTGGGCGTCGCTGTGGGCGCATCCGCGCAGCGCGGCCCACGCGCTCACCTACCTGCCGCTGCGACGCCTGTACAGCTCGGCCGACGCGATCGTCACCTACGGCCCCCATGTCAGCGCCTACGTGCAGGCGCGCGGCGCAGGTAACGTCCACGTGGCGCCGCAGTCGGTTGACAACGGCTTCTGGAGCTCCCGCGAGGTGGCCGCGCCGAGCATCGATGGCTTCCCGACCGACGCTGCGGTGAGGTTCCTGTTCGTCGGGCGCGACGCGCCTGAGAAGGGACTGGACGTGCTGCTCGACGCCTGGCGAGGTGTCCGGCCGGCTTCTCGATCTGCCGCGCTGGTGCTCGTGGGCGGTGGAACAGTCCGCCACGAGGACCACCAGGGAGCGCCTGCCGGCCCGATCGTTGCCCTGGACGGCCTGGCGCCCCAGCAGCTGCGCGAGCTCTACGCGGCGTGCGACATCCTGGTCGTGCCCTCGATCCCCACGCGCACCTTTCGCGAGCCGTGGGGGTTGGTTGTCAACGAGGCCATGGATCAGGAATTGGCAGTGATCGCAAGCGATGCCGTGGGGGCGGCGGCAGGAGGCCTCGTGCGCGACGGGGAGAACGGCCTGATCGTGCCTGCCGGCGATCCGCAGGTGTTGGCGGGGGCGATCGAGCGCCTAGCCCGGGATGACGGCCTCGTCCAGCAACTCGGACGAACCGGGGCCCGTGACGTGGCCGCCTACACCCACGATGCCTGGGCACAGGGATTCTCTGAGGCGCTTGTCTCGCTGGGACTCTCCCGGGGGCGTTGGTAGCGTTGCGCAGTCATTCCATGGGAATCGCCCGCCTAGAGAGCCGACCAGTCCTTCTGGCCACGCTGCTGACAGCGATGGTGCTCGCACTCGCACCCGCCGCGCGCGCGGACGTGGGCGAACAGATCATCCTGCGCTGCACGCACGGGGAATCACTCGCGGGGTTCTCCCAGAAGGCCTACGACCGCGCGCTCAAAGAGCTGAGCGCTGACGCGGAAGAGTATTCTCCATGCTCGGCGCAGATCCGCAGAGCGCAGGCAGCTGCGGCGGCCGGCGGACGGGGCGGCGCGGGTGGAGGGCCCTCCACGGGGGCCCCTGCAACCGCGGCAACCGCCGCCTCGCCGGCGGAGCGCAAGGCTGTGGCGCGGGCGGCGAGCGCAGGCGCTGGTGCGGTCAACCTCGGCGGCCAGGTCATCCATCCCGGGGTGGTTAACACGGGTATCGCCAGCGCTTTCAGCTCACTTCCCACCCCCCTGCTGGTCATCCTCATCTTCTTGCTTGTCTGCCTGCTGCTGGTGGGAGCAGGCACAGTACGCAACCGTGTCAGTGCCAGGCATTCAGGCTGAGCGTGTGAGCCCCGGCTCGCCGCCCCCGCCGACGAGCAGCCGAGCAGGGGCGCGGTATGAGACGCCCCTCGGCCGTTTGGCCGGGCGGGGGCTGTGGTGGCCGACGCTGCTCGTGGGCGGCCTTGTGTGCTTCATCGTCTTCTACGCCAAAGGCGGTCTGAACCTCGAATCGATGACACATACGGAGATCGCCCTGACGTTGGTCTCAGCGGCAGCGGCGGCCCTGGCGATCGGCTTCGCGCCAAGCCAGACCCGACTGTACGGAGCTTGGTCGCTGGGTCTGCTGCTCGCCTTCACGTTCCTCACAGCGCTGTCGGTCGTGTGGTCGGTCCAGCCTGATGACAGCTGGCATGACGCGGGCCGGATGCTCGCCTACAGCGGTGTGTTCGGCGCAGCCCTCATGCTGGTGCGACTGGCGCCCGAGCGCTGGCCTTCGCTGCTCGGTGGGATCGCGCTGGCGGCCATAGTGGTTTGCGGCTACGCCGTGGCAAGCAAGGTCTTCCCCGGCGACCTGGCGCCCGCAAACGCCTACGCGCGGCTGGAGGAACCGTTTGGCTACTGGAACGCGCTCGGGCTACTCGCAGCTATGGGCGCGATCTGCTGCATGTGGCTGGGCTCGCGCAGGGCGGGACACGCGCTACTGAGCGCGTTGGCGTATCCGGCGATGGGCCTGTTGCTGCTGACGCTCGTGCTCGCCTACTCGAGGGGGGCGCTGGCCGCTTTCCTGGTGGGGCTCGTGCTGTGGTTCTGCCTGGTGCCTTTGCGCCTACGCGGCGCAGCGGTGCTGATCGTGGGCGCTGTCGGCGCCGGCGTGGTGGCAGTGTGGGATTTCTCCCAGCACGCGCTGAGCTCAGAAAACGTGCCGCTTGCCGCACGCACGACTGCGGGACATCAGCTGGGCGCGCTCGTGATCGCGATGCTCGTGCTGCTCACGCTCGCCGGGATCGCGATCGGCTTCGCGACCGCTCGCCGCGCTCCCTCGCTCGTGAGCCGCCGGCGCGCCGGCGCGATCCTGCTGAGCCTGATCGTGATTGCCATCCTCGCGTTTGCGGGCGCCCTCGCACACAGCCATCGCGGCTTCACGGGCAGCATCTCGCACGCCTTCAACGCGCTCACCAACCCCAACGCCAAACCTCCTCCCAACACTCCGGGGCGCCTCACGGCAGTAGCCAGCGTGCGGGCGCGCTACTGGAAGGAGGCGCTGCAGGTATTCGATGCCCACCCCGCCCTCGGGTCGGGGGCGGAAGGCTACGCCACGGCCCACCTGCGCTACCGCCACGAGACGCTCAACGTGCGTCACGCCCATGGCTATGTGGTGCAGACGCTGGCCGATCTGGGCGTAGTGGGACTCGCGGTAACGCTCGCGCTGCTGCTCGCCTGGATGGCAGCGACCGGACGAGCCACGCATCCGTTGAACCGCCGCTGGTCGAGCTGGCGTGAGTGGACGCAGCTCCGCGAGGGGGCACGTCCCGGCTGGAGACGGGTGGGCGAGAGCGATCTCGCGCTCTACACACCCGAGCGCATAGGGCTGCTCACGATGCTGTGCCTGGTGGTGGTCTTCGGCGTGCATTCGCTGGTGGACTGGACGTGGTACGTGCCGGGCGATGCATGCGTAGCCCTGATCTGCGCCGGCTGGCTGGCTGGCCGCGGAGCGCTTGCGGCAGTTCCCGGCGCAGAGACTTGCGTGCCGGACCGCAAAATCGACGATCTTGGAACCACTGAGCACGCGGGTCGCTGGGAACGGCTGGGAGCAGGGCTGGACCCCGTGCGCGCGGGCACGATCGCAGCGGTGATCGTGGCGGCGCTCCTGGCAGCATGGTCGCAGTGGCAACCGCAACGCTCGGAAGACGCCCGCCAGGAAGCGCTGGCGCTGCTTGCGAGCAATCGGACGGCTGCTGAAGCCGCGGCGAATCGCGCGGTGTCGCGTGACCCGCTTTCAGCTGAAGCGCTGTTCACACTGGCTGACGTCCAGAAGGAAGGCCGCCGGCATGGCGTGGCGCGGGCGACGCTGCAGAAAGCAGTGCGGCTGCAGCCGTCCAACCCGCAGACGTGGCTGGAACTGGCGCGCTTCGACCTGGCGAGCAACCCGAAGGCGGCGGTGTCTGAGTTCCAGGCTGCGATCTACCTGAACCCGGAGCTGATCTCGACTGAAGCGATCTCTCCCCCCAACGCCCAGCCTGAATCGGTGGAAGTCTACAACGACTACATCCAGGCTCTGCGCGCGAGCGCCACGGCTAGAAGCGCGAGCGAATCGCGTGCGCGAGCAGGACGCGCCGCGCTCCGGGGATCCCGCCGTGGGCGCGGATCTGGACTCCTTGGAAGCCAAACTCCTCGATCAGCAGGCTGAGCGTGGCGCTGTTGTAATAGCGCAGATGCTCGCCCAATGGATCGAAGCGTGTGGCGAACGCTCGCTTCGAGAGTCCCGCCGCGAGCAGCGTGAGCGGGCCGTGATCGGGCGTGCTCAGGAGCAGCGCGCCACCAGAGCGCAGCACTCGGCGAACCTCTGACAGCCATGCTGCTGTGTCGGCTACGTGCTCGATCACCTCTCCGGCCCACACGACGTCGAAGCTGGCGTCCTCCAGCGGCCACGGCCGGTCCTGATCGACCATCTGCAGCTCGATCTCCGGGTTGCGCGCCCGCGCCCGTCGCAGGGCCTCATCGGCCACGTCGATGCCGACCACCTCGGCGCCCGCCGCCTGGAGCTCGGCGGCGAAGCTCCCGTCCCCGCAGCCGACGTCGAGCACGCGTTCACCAGCGCTGAGGTGTTCGAGCAGGAAGCGCCTGCGTACCTCGAAGTCGGGCGGCTCGAGTCCCGCGGGAAGGGAGCGCCAGCGGGCTTCGTAGTGGTCGCGCGAGCTCATGCGAGCAGGCTAGAGCGGAGAGCGTACCTGCAGCTGCCAGCGTGCATCGATGCTGTCATCTCTAGTCAACCCTCACCAGGGGAATTATGTTGGAGGCATGCTCGGATTGGGGATGGCGTGAGGACGTTGGAGCACCGGTGAGGGTCGCCTTCGACACCCGTCCGGTCTCCGATCCAAGCGGCGTTGGGCGCTACTCGCGCTGCCTGTTGAAGGCCCTGCACGAGACGTGCGCTCCTGGTGACGAGCTGATCGAGACGCCGCGCCCGTCGGCCACGCTACGAGCGCGCAACCCTGACGTCTTCCACACCCCGTGGATGGACGGGGCGATATTGCACGCCCCCTGCCCCCTCGTGGTGACGATCCACGACCTGGCTGCGCTGAAGCGCCGCAGCGAGCATCTGCGCACGGGGCTGCGCCTACGCCTGCGCCACCTGGCGGTGCAGCGCGCCGCGGGCGTGATCGTTCCGAGCGAGGCCGTGGCGGCGGACGCGGTGTCGCACCTGCGGATCGATCGCGAGCGCGAGAGCGTGATCGCAGAGGCAGCCGATGCGACGATGTATCCGAGGACACCGCAGGAGATCGAGGCGGTTAAGGCGGAGCTCTCGCTGCCCGAGCGCTACCTGCTGTGGGTAGGCAGCCTACGCCACCCCGAACCGGGCAAGCACATTGCTCGCCTGGCTGCGACCAGGCGCGAGCTGCCGCTCGTGCTCGTCGGCCCCACCCGGCCGTGGGCGCACGAGCTCCCCGACGTGATCCTGACCGGTCAGGTCTCCGACGAGCAGCTGGCTGCGATCTACAGCGGAGCCCACGCGCTCGTGCTCCCCTCCGAGGAGGCGGGCTTCGGCCTGACCGCTGTCGAGGCGCTGGCCTGCGGCACACCAGTCGTTGCCTGCGAGGCGCCAGCGCTACGCGAGGTCTTGCAGGAGCGGGCCACGTTCGTGCCCGCGGGTGAGCTCCCAGCGTTGATCGAAGCCGCGGAGAAGATCGCGCGACCCGCCCCCGCACCGCCGCCGTGGACGTGGCAGGACGCAGCCAGGGCCACGTGGGCCGCCTACGCACAGGCGATGAGCTCCGTCGAGGTGCAGCGCACCTCTGGAGGCGCTCTGCGCCGGCGACCGGCTGGGGGCCTCGGGGCTTAGAACTACGTAGCATGTTTCGTGCTACGCTAGTTAGACGAGGGGCTGAGTGACTCCGAGGCCGTCCGAACGGCGTTGCGCGAGGCCGCCGCGAAACGCCGGGCTGGTTCATCGATCGCCGCAGAGGTGCGAGGGCTCGCAGCTGACGAGGGCGATCGAGAGGAGATGCGGATCGTCCGCGAGCAGTTGGCGGAACTGGAACCAGGGCTGCCCGATGTCGCGGAGCGCTACGCTTTTTGCGACAGTGCCCGACGGACTTCACCGACTCACGCGAACGGGACGGGTTGCAGGCGTGATTTGTGCGCTCGTTGCAGTTCTCTCGGCAGGCGCGGATGTGCCGGTCGGCATCGCAGCGTCTTCGCCTCCTGGCCTGCATCACTGTGGCTTGGTCTCCGGGAAGCGGTGGACCACTCGAAAGGCGACGGCCGGTGAATATCAAGCGAGCGGCACCTTTTACGAGGTCGCCGCGATTCGACTCCCATGCCGGGGCAGTGGAGGCGCCGGCGCCCTCGCGATTCTTGCCACCTTCCATCACACGCCGAAAGGCTTCCGTTGCACGATTGCATCGGGCGGCGGCGGTGAGTGCTCGGCAGGCAGCCGTACACGTCCGAAGGGCTTCACGTTCTTCATCGAAACCAACTGCGCCACGCCAGCCCCTCCCTATACCCCCTACAGCATGTTGCCTGCCAGCTGTCGCGACTTTGCCGGCTCGTAGCGGCCGACCAGCGCTCGTCGGCCACTCGCAGCGAGCCGCGCGCCTGCACGGTGGGAGACAATCTTCGTGGTTGCTTGACCGCCCGCCCGCCCGGTTGGTATACAAGATAATGCTCGACTAGTTGCAGAGCAGCTACCGACTGAGGCGGCGAGTCCTCCCCTGTTGGAGGTCCGGTTTAGCCAGGCGTATGGGTTACCGGCTGGTGCAATGGCGGTCCGCGGGCGGCTCGCATTGGCGTATGCCTGTTTCGCTATCTCACAAGATGGAGACAGAGGGCGAGGAAGGCGTCGACGCAGCGCCGGGGAGCGAGCACGTAGCGAGGGGGACTTCAACCACCAGTAGAGGAGATCCAATGAACAGGAAGCTTTTCATCGGCTTCGTCTCGCTGTTTGCCGGCACCGCCCTCGCGGCGCTGCCGGGCATGGCGCAGGCGGAAACAGCCGAACTCGGACGATGCGTAAAACTCGCGGGCGAAAAAACGACAGGCGACTATACGAAATCAAACTGCATAGAAGTAAGCAAATCGCACGAAGGACAGTATGAATGGCAGCCGGGCACGATCAAGGCACACTTCACCTCCACGGCGGGCGAAAGCGTCCTTGGAACCGTAGGAGGCAGCACGATGACCTGCAAAAGCGCCACGGATAAAGGCGAATACATCGGATCATCGGAAGATCGCGAGACGATCGTGTTCAAAAACTGCACATCAGGCGGAAAAGCGTGTACGAGCAGCGGTCGGGCCGAAGGAGAAGTCGAAACCAGCCTGCTCATAAGCCGGCTCGGGGTGATAGAACCGGGAAAGGCCGGCGTGAGCCTCGAAGCTCTGGAAAAATTGGACTTTCTCCAGGCGAAATGCGGCGTGGCGGAAATAAAGGTCACGGGCTCTGTGATCGCATCGATCGGGAGCGGCGAAATGCTGACCGTGTTCAAAGAGAAGTTCGAAGCGAGCAAAGGCATTCAAAAACCGGAAAAATTCGAAGGAGCATCGAAAGACGTGCTCGAAGCGTCGTTCGAAGGCAAATCGTTCGAACAAACCGGTCTCACGAGCTCGGATGAAGTCACCAACGAAGAAGCGCTCGAGATCCGGGTCGTGAAAACCCCCAGGTGGTGGGTTGAAAAAAGCCTGCTCGTCGGCTCGGAAGCCATTGCCGAAACAACGAGCGTCCCAGCACCGTTTAGACTGACCCTGCTAGTCGAAAAAGTATCTGAAGTCGGTACCGTCGAATGCCCGGAAGTCCACGTCAAAAGCGGCAAGATCGAAGCGCCCTCGTCACGGAGCGAAAAAGCGGTCGAATTTTTGGGGTGCAAGGTTCTCGAACCTCACTCTGCGACCGAAAACCCCAACTGCAAGGTCGTTGGTGGGAAGATCGTGACAAATGAATTGAAGGCGAACCTGATAGGACCCGCTGGCGCGGAGAAACTGAAATTCGAAGAAAAAGCCGGTAAAAGGGAACTCGGGAAATTCGAAATCGAAAATGGCGTCGGTAGCTGCTCGTTCAAAGGGAAATTCAAAGCCAACGGCGTCATGGTGTGCAATTACAACGAAGTGGAAAATGAAAGCGAAGAACATCCGTTGGAATTCACCAAGCAGTCGGGTAGCAACGTGACACTCGAAGGGCCGGCTGAAACCAATCCGCAGGAAGGATTGACCTTGACCGACAAGGTCCACCTCGTGTCAAAAAAGAGTTGGTCTGCCTTCTAGCCACGACCAAAACGCCGCAAGGACAGTAGGCAGCCGAGGCGATGTGCACCTGGGCCGGCGGTTAGGCGTTTGCCGCCGGCCCGTGCGGGGGACCGAGGTCGCCTCTACCGACCCTTCAATACGCCCCGCGCACGCCTGTGCGGGGGACCGAGGTCGCTGCTGACGACCCTTCAATACGCCCCACGCACGCCTGTGCGGGGGACCGAGGTCGCTGCTGACGACCCTTCAATACGCCCCACGCCGCGAAATCACGGCGGGGATGGTCTTGAGGAGGATGGTGAGGTCGAGGGCGAGCGACCAGCGCTCGAGGTAGATGAAGTCGAGGTGGACGAGGTCGTCGAAGTCGAGCTCGGAGCGCCCGGAGACCTGCCACAGGCCGGTGATGCCGGGGAGCACGAGGTAGCGCTTGCGGTGCCACTCCTCGAGCATCTCGTAGTCGCGCTCGGGTAGCGGCCGCGGCCCCACCAGGGACATGTCCCCGCGCAGCACGTTTACGAGCTGGGGAAGCTCGTCCAGGGAGAAGCGCCGCAGCAGCCGCCCGACGCGGGTGAGGCGGGGATCGTTGCGGATCTTGAACAGCGCGCCGTCGGCCTCGTTGAGCTCTTCGAGGTCGGCCTGGCGCTCCTCGGCGTCGGTGTGCATGGTGCGGAACTTGAGGCAGTCGAAGGGGCGCTGGGCGATGCCGCGCCGGATCGAGCGGAACAGCACGGGGCCGCGTGAGCTCATGGACACGGCCAGCGCGATGGCCAGCAGCAGCGGGCTGAGCAGCAGCAGCATGATGGTGGCGCCGACGATGTCGAAGGTGCGCTTGAGGGCGAAGTCGACGCCCTCGAAGACCGGGGGGCCCAGTTCGAACAGGGGCACGGACTGCCCGGGAACGAACTCGGCGCGGTGGATCAAAATCTCCATCGTGGAGGGCGCCAAGCGCACCCTGATGCCACGCCGGTGACACTGGGCGACCAGCTCGACGGCCTTGTCCTGGGGGAAGTCGGGGTCGGCGATGATCACCTCGTCGATGCGCTGCGAGCCGAGCACGCGTTCGAGGTCCTCCAAGGCGCCCAACGACCTCAGCCCGTTGGCGGGCAGGGGGTTGGGCGAGAGGAAGCCCACGACCTCGATGGGCGAGTGGGGAGCGTCGCTGAGCGCGTGCGCCACGTCGCCGACGTGCTTGTCGCGCCCGACGATCACTGCCCGGCGCCTGTAGCCGGCGGCGCGCAGCAGGACGGCGGTGAGCTGCTCGTAGGCGCCGCGCGAGGCTGCGATGTAGAAGATGGAGAAGGCGAGGGTGCTCCAGAAGAGGTAGAAGCTGGAGAAGTGTTCGCCGCTGACGACGGCGAATATCAGCGCGACGAAGGTCACTTGGAAGAGCGAGCCGACGATCCGCGAGAGGCCCGGGCGCAGGGCGCGCTCGGCGTAGAGACCGGAGCGGGCGAACAGCAGGGCGGTCAGCAGGTAGGCGAAGGGCAGGAAGTGTTCGGTGGATTCGCGGGCGTGCACCGGCTGCACGTGGCCGTGAACCACTTCCTTGAGCAGCAGCGCAGTGAAGATGGCGAGGGCTACGCCGGCGAAGTCGAGCGCGAGCAGTGAGATGACCCGGCCGAGGCGGCGCACGGTGGACATCCGCAACAGGAAGGAGAGGGCGGGCGGGCGCTTGGCGCGGATGTCGCGCTCGGGCAGCAGCTCGAGACCCTCGCCGGCGGGTGAGGAGACGGTGCGCGGGGGCAGCGGCGTGGTGGAGGGGCGCACGCGGGGTGCGGGCGGCGCGGAGGTTGCCGAGCTACGTGATTCCATCTCGCTGCTCACAACACCTCAGGCTTCCATACGGACCGGTCGCCCGTGCGGGCGGGCCCTGCACACGGGGTCGTTGAGCGGTGCCGATCTCAGCGCGTGCCGCCACCGATCAGGTGCTCGATGCCGGAGTCCTCGATCGTGCGCTGGAGCCCATCGCGCAGCGAAACCTCGGGCCCCCAGCCGAGCAGCTCCTGGGCGAGGGCGATGTCGGGCTTGCGCTGCTGGGGATCGTCGATGGGCAGCGCCTCGTGGACGATCTCGGCCTTGGAGCCGGTGAGCTCTTTGACCGTCTCGGCCAGCTCGAGGAGGGTGAACTCGTCGGGGTTGCCGATGTTCACAGGGTTGTGGTACCCCGACTCGGCGAGCGCAATCAGGCCGCGGATGAGATCGCTGACGTAGCAGAACGAGCGCGTCTGGCTGCCGTCGCCGAACACGGTAATGGGGCGGTCGGCGAGCGCCTGGCGCAGGAAGGTGGGGATAGCGCGACCGTCGTGGGGGCGCATGCGCGAGCCGTAGGTGTTGAAGATCCTAACGATGGCCGTGTCCACGCCCTGCTGGCGGTGGTAGGCCATGGTCAGCGCCTCGGCGTAGCGCTTGGCCTCGTCGTAGACCCCACGGGGGCCGATGGGGTTGACGTGGCCCCAGTAGGACTCGGACTGTGGGTGCTCGAGCGGGTCGCCGTAGACCTCGCTGGTGGAGGCGATGAGGAAGCGTGCGCGCTTGGCCTTGGCCAGGCCGAGGGTGTGGTGGGTGCCGTAGGAGCCGACCTTGAGCGTGTGCAGGGGCAGGTGCAGGTAGTCGATGGGTGAGGCGGGCGAGGCGAGGTGGTAGACGAAGTCGATGGGCTCGTCGATGAAGTAGGGCTGGATGATGTCCACGCCCACGTGCATGAAGCGGTCGGGGTCGCGGATGTGCTCGATGTTGGACAGCGAGCCCGTCTCGAAGTTGTCCACGCAGATGACGCGGTTGCCGCGGGCCAGCAGCTCGTCGCATAGATGCGAACCGAGGAATCCCGCGCCTCCCGTGACCAGGCAGGTCGTCACGGTCGTGAGGATACCCCAGCGCCCTGGGTAGACGCAGGCGTGCAAGCAGCCGCCCTGACGGCCAGGGGCGCCATATCATCCAGCCCCATGGCTATTGCCGGCGCGCCAGAGAACCCAGCGGGAAGCGGTGACGAGGACCTGACGGTCGCCCCAATCGTGGGGCCAGATGACCCGCGGCGGTTCACCGACTCGGGCATAGAGATCGGTGAGCTGTACACCGAGGACGACCTTCCCCAGGACCTCGACCTGGGCGAGCCGGGCGAGTTCCCCTACACGCGCGGCCCCCACCGGGAGATGTACCGCAAGCAGACGTGGACGATGCGCCAGTACGCGGGCTACGCGTCGGCCAAGGAGTCCAACGAGCGCTACAAATACCTGCTCTCGAAGGGCTCGACGGGCCTGTCGATGGCCTTCGACCTGCCCACCCAGCTGGGCCTGGACTCGGACAACCCTCGCTGCCTGGGCGAGGTGGGACGCACGGGGGTGGCTATCGACACGATCGACGACATGCGTACGGCCTTTGACGGCATCCCCCTGGATCAGGTCTCGACGTCGATGACGATCAACGCCCCGGCGGCGTGCCTGCTGCTGCTGTACGAGCTCGTGGGCGAGGAGCAGGGGGTGCCCTCGGAGAAGCTGCGCGGCACAACACAGAACGACGTGCTGAAGGAGTACATAGCGCGCGGCAACTACATCTACCCGCCGGCGCCCACGATGCGCCTGACGACGGACCTGTTCGCGTACTGCCACGAGAACGTGCCGAAGTGGAACACGATCTCGATCTCGGGCTACCACTTCCGCGAGAAGGGCTGCTCGGCGGTGCAGGAGGTGGCGTTCACGCTGTCCTCGGGCATCGCCTATGTGCAGGCTGCGGTCGACGCCGGCCTGTCGGTGGATGAGTTCGCGCCACGGCTGGCGTTCTTCTTCAACGGCCACAACAACGTCTTCCAGGAGGTGGCCAAGTTCCGGGCGGCACGGCGAATGTGGGCGCACATCATGCGCGAGCGCTTCGGGGCCACGAATCCCAAGGCGACGATGCTGCGCTTCCACACGCAGACGGGCGGCGTGACGCTGACGGCGCAGCAGCCTGAGAACAACATCGTGCGGGTCGCCCTGCAGGGCTTCGCGGCCGTGTGCGGCGGGACGCAGTCGCTGCACACGAACGGCTTTGACGAGGCGCTTGCGCTGCCCACGGAGCGCGCGGCGAAGATCGCGCTGCGCACCCAGCAGATCCTGGCCCACGAGTCAGGCGCGGCGGACACGGTGGACCCGTTTGCGGGCTCCTACTTCGTGGAGTCGCTCACAGACGAGATCGAAGAGCGTGCCAATAAGCTGATCGCCCGCGTGGACGAGCTCGGCGGCTCGGTCAATGCGATCGAGTTCATCACGGGCGAGATCGACGAGTCGGCGTGGGGCTACCAGGAGCGCTACCGCATCGGTCAGGACATCGTGGTGGGCGTGAACAAGTACGTGGAAGACGCAGCCGAGGTGCCGGACCTGCTGCGCGTGGACCCGGAGTCGGAGCGCGAGCAGCTCGAGCGCCTGGCGGCCTTCAAGGCCAACCGCGATCAGGAGCTCGTGGCCCAGCGGCTGGAGGAGCTGCGCGAGGCGGCCCGCGGCAGCGAGAACCTGCTCCCGGCGATCCGCCAAGCGCTCAAGGACCGCTGCTCGATGGGCGAGGCGTGCGCGGCGATGCAGGACGTGTTCGGGAAGTACACGCCGACGTTCTGAGGGACATGGCGCATGCGCCATGTCCGGGAGGGCCGCATGCGGCCCTCCCCGGGTCCGCACATGTGCGGACCACGAACGACACGACATCGCTCAGGCGGGTGCCCGCACCTCGAGTCCTGTTTCGCGCGCAGCGGTAGCCATGCGCTGGTCATAGGTGAAGAGACCGTCGAGACGCTCACCCAACTCCAACGCGCTCGCGATATGAATCGCATCGAGCGATCTGATTGACAGCGGGAGCAGCTCGGACGCCCGCCTACGGATCTCATCGCTCAACGGCAGTAGCCGGACCCCGTCCAGCTGTGCGCGTGCCACGGTGATCTCGCCGCCCCCACGGCGCGTCGCGCGCATGACCTCGACCTCGAGTACCTCCGAGGCGACAAGCCGCTCGACATCCTCGATCGCCGCCTGGACAGCGTGCGACTCCGGCTCGGAGAGCACCAGCTTGACGCAGGCCGAGGCGTCCAGGTAGATGAGCCCAGCCATCTTGCGTCCCTGTGCTATCGATCGTCTTCGTCGCGCATTTCGGCAAGCGCGTCGGAAAGTGGCCGCGGATTGCTGGGGTCGGGCTCGCCGAACCCGGCGACCACTGCGCGTATCTCCTCGATGGAGCGCGTGGCCGGCGAGGCCCCCCTCTCATCCAGCCAACGGTCGAGCTCTGAGCCGGAGTTGGCGAGGAGATCCTTGGCGCCACGCAGGATCAGCTCACGAGCCACTCGAGAGGTCGGCTGCGATGGGCCGAGGACGGATGCGCCGAGCTTTAGCGCCTGGTCCAACTCGGGATCACGGGTCAACGCTATGCGGGGATGGACCGACGCCATGGTCCAAGTGTAACACCACTGTTGCACCACGACGGGCGCCAGATAGTGGTTAGTCTGGCCCCATGACCCTCGCCCCCGCCGCCTCCCTCTACGACTTCATCCTGGCCCTGCACATCGTGGCCGTGGTGATCGCCTTCGGCTGGACGTTTGCCCTGCCGATCATGTTCGCGATCGCTGCCAAACGCGATCCTCGCAGCCTGCCGCTGCTGCACAGGATCGAATACATGGTGTCGCGGTACATGCTCAACCCCGCCCTCGTGGTGGTGCTGGGCGCCGGCATCTTCCTGGCGAGCGACGGTCACCACTGGAAGGAGTTCTTCGTGCAGTGGGGCCTCGCGGCGATCGTGGTGATCGGCGGCCTGGTCGGCGGGGTCCTGATGCCGGCCGCCAAACGGGCGGAGGCTGCCGCACAACGCGACCTCGAGGGCTTCAGCGGCGGCGAGTTCCAGCCGGGAGGCGACTACCGGGCGGCCACCCGGCGTCTGAGCATCGTTGGATCGTCAGCTTCGCTGCTCGTGCTGGTCACGATCGTGATCATGGCCGTCAAGCCGTAGAACTGGCGCCCCTCCCGCGGTACCCTGACGCGATGAGCGAGGGATACCGGATAGCGGTGGTTGGCGCCACTGGGCAGGTGGGCACGCTGATGCTCCAGCTGCTGCGCGAGCGCGCCTTCCCCGCGAGCGAGATCGTCCCGTTTGCCTCGGAGCGCTCGGTCGGGCGAGAGCTCGACGGAGGTCTGGTCGTCCAGGGTCTGAGCGAGGAGTCGATCCAGGGCTTTGACCTGGCGCTTTTCTCAGCCGGGGGCTCCACCTCGGGCGAGTGGGCGCCGCGCTTTGCTCAGGCGGGCGCAGTGGTGGTGGACAACTCGTCGCGCTGGCGCATGAGCGAGGAGGTGCCGCTGGTCGTGAGCGAGGTCAACCCCGAGGCGCTCGACGCCCATCAGGGCATCATTGCCAACCCCAACTGCTCGACCATGCAGATGGTGGTGGCGCTCAAGCCGCTCCACGATGCCGCCGGGATCGAGCGGCTCGTGATCAGCACCTACCAGGCCGTCTCGGGCACGGGCAAGAGGGCGGTTGAGGAGCTGCTCGATCAGTCCCATGCGCTTCTGCACGAGCAGGACATCGAGCGCCCGGGCTCCTACGCCCACCAGATCGCTTTCAACGCCCTCCCCCACGCCGGCTCGTTTGCCCCCGGTGACGACCACACAGACGAGGAGCGCAAGCTGATCGACGAGACGCGCAAGATCCTCGGCGATCCGGCGATCGCCGTCTCGGCTACATGCGTGCGCGTGCCTGTGGTCACCGGCCACTCAGAGGCGGTCAACGTGCAGACGCGCGAGGAGCTCTCGCCTGAGCGAGCGCGCGAGCTACTCGAAGCTGCGCCTGGCGTGAGCGTGCTCGACGACCCCTCCGCTGCGCTCTACCCCCTGGCAATCGACGCGGCGGGCCGGGACGAGGTGTTCGTGGGCCGCATCCGCCGTGACCCCGGCCACGAGCGCGCACTCGACCTGTGGATCGTGGCCGACAACCTGCGCAAGGGCGCAGCCACCAATGCAGTGCAGGTCGCAGAGCTTCTGCACGAGCGTGGCCTGCTGCACGCGCAGGCGGCGCCCGCCTCAGCAGCTTGAGCCGTCCCTCTCGTCCGCGGAAGGAGTAGCGGGAGAACGCTCGAAAGGTGAGGCGATGATCTCCTCGGAGGTGCAGCGTACTCTGGTCAAGTCTCCGCCGGAGCTGTGGGCGGAGCTAAGCGACCCGGCAGCACTCGCACGCCACCTCGGCGAGCTGGGCGAGATCCGCATCACGCGCGCAGAACCAGAAAAACGCGTCGAGTGGGAGGCCGAAGGCACAAGCGGCAGCGTGCTGATCAAGCCCTCTGGCTGGGGAACCAAGGTCACGCTGAGCGTGACGCGCGAGATCGAGGCGCCGATTGAAGAGGCGTCCGAGATCGATAAATCCGAGGCCAATCAAGACGACGAGCCCCCGCCCGTCGCCGAGCTCGAGACCAGCGTGCCTGACACGGCGGAGCTTGACGAACCGGACGTGGCCGAGCTCGAGTCCGAGGCCCAGACCACCGTCGCGGAGGCAGAACCGGCCCCCATGGCCGCGGAGCACACAGCGTCCGAGACGGCCCTCGATCTCACTCCACCCAGCGACCCTGCCCCACAGCCGGCACCTCGCCGCGGCTTCTTCGCGCGTCTCTTCGGCCGCCGCCAACCGGAAGTGGCTGAATCGGCCGAGATATCAGTCGAGGAGCACGCGACGACGACCGTGACGGACAGTACCCCGACCCCGTCGATTGAGCCTTCCGAGACGAGCAAGGCGACGATCGTCGAGCCTCCCCGGAGCTCGGCGATCGAGTCTCTCCAGGCGCGGTTTCAGGCCGAGCCGGCTTCTGGGCCGGTTGACGAGGACGACTCCGGGCCAGAGGCCGAACCAGAGGCCGTCGCGGTGGCGGGCGAGGAGACTTCCGAGCCAGTGGCTGAGGCCGGTGCACCGCCGGAGGTGATCGCCGAACCGCCCAGAGACCTAGCAGCGGAGCTCAAGGCCGCCGAGGAGGTTGCAGCAGAAGAGGTCACAGCCGTGCTGAGGGGTGTGCTGGACCGGCTCGGCGCAGCGCACCATCGGCCGTTCTCGCGCGCGTAGCTCATTCGTCGAGAGAAATAGGACAACGCACACGACGTAGATGAGCACCACGAGCACGAGTACACTCGCTCTACCGGCAAGCAAGGTCCGACTGTGCATAGATTCGCGACGATCAACGAGGCAATGGCCGACGCCATCGAGCGGGCAGCCCGGGAATGGCCGTCGATGCTCGAGAACTGGAGGACACGGTGAGTGTTCCACCCCAATCTCAATCCCCTGCTGTGAGCAAGGTGATCGCAGGCGCTTTGAGCCCGGAGCTCGACGCGCGCTACCCCAATCGCACCCATTTCATCGACGCTGAGAACCCCGATCAAGCGGTGCTCACCAGTCGGGCGCTGTTCGCCGGCGACCCCGCGGCGATCATCTATCCCGATGGCCGCGAGGTTCTGCTGACGCCAGAGCCGGCGCACGGCGTAGCAGGCATGCTGCTGCTGGCAGTGCTTTGGATGAAGCTCAAAGAGCGCTCGACGGGGAATCTCGTGCAGCTGCCGCCGCGAACGCGCATCGAAGCCAGGGATGCTGCCGGCCTTCGCCCGGCTGCATAGTTCGCGCCCGAGTAGCCGCAATACGCTCGAAGTCACGCCCGCGGCTAAGATCCGCCCCGATGTCAAGCACCCACGACAGGCAGTCCGACGCCGCGCTGCTCGCGGCCTCCCGCAGCGGACATCGCAAAGAGCCGCGCCAGAAGGCCCCTGAGACCTACGATGAGAAGCTCGCCCAGTTGCAGGAGCTGCGCGAGGCGGCCCTGCACTCCTCGCCCGAGGCCGAGGAGAAGCAGCACGCACGCGGCAAGTACACGGCCCGCGAGCGCGTGGAGAAGCTGCTCGACCCGGGCTCCTTCCAGGAGCTGGACACGTTCGTGCGCCACCGCACGTACGACTTCGACATGCAGAAGAACAGGCCGTGGGGCGATGCCGTGGTGACGGGACACGGCACGATCGACGGCCGCACGGTGTGCGTGTTCAGCCAGGACTTCACCGTGTTCGGCGGCTCGCTGGGCGAGGTGATGGGCGAGAAGATGTGCAAGGTGATGGACCTGGCGGCCAAGATCGGCTGCCCGGTGATCGGCATCAACGACTCGGGCGGTGCGCGCATCCAGGAGGGCGTCGTATCGCTTGGCTCCTATGGCGATGTGTTCCTGCGCAACGTGCGCTCCTCGGGCGTGATCCCCCAGATCAGCCTGATCATGGGGCCGTGCGCCGGCGGCGCGGTGTACTCGCCCGCGATCACGGACTTCATCTTCATGGTCAAGGAGACCTCGCACATGTTCATCACGGGTCCCGACGTGATCAAGACGGTCACCGGCGAGGAAGTCGGCTTCGAGGAGCTCGGCGGGGCGATGTCCCACAACACCAAGTCGGGCGTGGCCCACTTCGCCTCCGAGGACGAGGACGCGTGCCTGGAGGACTGCCGCTACCTGCTGAGCTTCCTGCCGTCGAACAACCTCCAGAGCACCCCCCGCGTGCAGCCGACCGACGACCCGCTGCGCATGGATGAGGAGCTCGATCACGTCGTCCCGGACAACCCCAACAAGCCCTACGACATGCGCGCCGTGGTGCGCCTGATCGTCGACGACGGCGAGTTCTACGAGGTGCACGAGCATTTCGCCAAGAACATCATCTGCGGCTTCGCCCGCCTGGATGGCGACGCGGTGGGCGTGGTGGGCAACCAGCCCAACCAGCTGGCTGGCGTGCTGAACATCGACGCCTCGGAGAAGGCAGCCCGATTCGTGCGCACCTGCGACGCCTTCAACATCCCCCTGGTGACCTTCTGCGACGTTCCCGGCTTCCTGCCTGGGACAGAGCAGGAGTGGGGCGGGATCATCCGTCACGGCGCCAAGCTGCTGTACGCGTTCGCCGAGGCGACCGTACCCAAGGTCACGATCATCACGCGCAAGGCCTACGGCGGCGCCTACGACGTCATGTCCTCCAAGCACCTCGGGGCCGATTTCAACTTCGCCTGGCCGACCTCGGAGGTGGCCGTGATGGGTCCCGAGGGCGCGGTCAACATCATCTACCGCCGCGACATCGCCGGCAGCCCCACCCCGGAGGAGCGGCGCAAGAAGCTGATGGAGGACTACAAGGCGCGCTTTGCCAACCCCTACACGGCGGCCGAGCGCGGCTACATCGACGACGTGATCGTGCCGCACGAGACGCGCCCCAAGCTGATCACCGCGCTGCGCACGCTGCAGAGCAAGCGCGAGCCGGGACCCAAGCGCAAGCACGGGAACATCCCGCTCTGATCCATGCGGGCCATGCGCGTTAGTCTTCGCCGATGGCCCACGACAGGCAGATCGACGAGAAGGACCGCTGTTCGACCTGCGCCGGCGCCGGCTGGATCTGGTGGTCGGGGGACGGCGAGCCCTCCGCTGAGGGCAGATGGGTCGTCTGTCGCGACTGCATCGGCACTGGACGCATAGACCAGAAGGGGCGCAAGCGCCAAAAGCCCGCGGATCCTGGTGAGTAGTCGCATCCGTGAGCCTGGCTTCAGGCTCCCAACGAGCGCGCGCGCCGGCGCTGTCAGAATGCGGCGATGCCCAACCGCCGTCCCCAGCTCCAGCTGATCTCTGCCCCAGCCGCGGCCTCGCCCGAGGAGGCCGCAGCGATCGTGGCGGCCCTGGAGCGCTTCATGCGCGCCACCGCCCCCTCCCTGGCCGCTCCGCCCCCCCAGCTCGACCCGTGGCGCCGGGCGGCCATGATCGAGGGCGTGGAGCGCGATCCGGGGGCCGCCGAACCTACCCCCTGGATAAATACCTGAAAGTCGCTAGGCTTTAGCTGCAATAGATCTTCGGCCGGCAGCACTGACCAGAGCATCCCGGGCTCGAGAGCCCGGTTCAGGAGGTTTTTCTTCAATGGAGCAAGGTTCCATCTCGGCCCAGCGCGGCACCCTTGAGGACCCGGAGGTTCTGCAGAACGTGCCCGGGCACCTGATCCCGATCATCCAGCGGGAGTTCGACGACTTCAAGACGGAGGCGACCAAGTTCCTCGCGGGCGACACGCCGGAAGACGAGTTCATCAAGTTCCGCCTCAAGCAGGGCGTCTACGGCCAGCGCCAGCCGGACGTGCAGATGATCCGCGTGAAGCTCCCCTTCGGCGGGATCACGCCCGAGCAGATGGAGGCCTTCGCGGACGTGATCGAGAAGTACGTGCCGCTGAACAAGGGCCACGTGACCACGCGCCAGAACGTGCAGATGCACCACATCCCCCTGCCTGAAGTCGAGCTGGCGATCCGCGAGCTGAGCGAGTCGGGGCTCTCCAGCCGCGAGGGCTGCGGGAACACGGTCAGAAACGTGACGGGCGATCCGTGGGCGGGTGTGGCCAAGGACGAGCTGTTCGACATGACGCCCTATGTGGGCGCCTACGTGCGCTACTTCGTGCGCCACCCCACCACCCAGGCGATGCCGCGCAAGATCAAGACGGCCTTCGACGGGAGCCCTGCCGACCGGGCGATCAGCGGCATCCACGACATCGCCTACCGCGCCCGCGTGAAGGTGATCGATGGCAAGGAGGTGCGCGGCGCCGAGATGCTGGTCGGCGGCGGCACCTCGATCATGCCGCGGGTGGCGCCGGCGCTGTATGACTTCGTGGAGCTCGACAACGGCGACTACCTGAAGTACGCCGAGGCCGTGTTCAGGATCTTCGACCGCCAGGAGTGGCTGCGCGTGAACCGTGCCCGCGCCCGCATCAAGGTGTTCGTGGACAAGTACGGCATCGACGAGCTGCGCAACCAGGTAGAGGAGGAGATCAAGGGCGACTGGGTCGGCGAACGCGACTTCTCGGTCGAGCACAGGCTGTTCGTGGACGACGAGCGCGAGTCCGCGCCCGCGCCTCACCCCTCGCCGAGCAGCCCCAACGGCGACCACCGCGAGTTTGAGCGTTTCCGTGCGACGAATGTCCAGGAGCAGAAGCAGGAGGGCTTTGTCACGGTCGAGGTCAAGATCACCCGCGGCGACCTCACGCCCGAGCAGTTCAGGGGCCTGGCGGCGATCACACGCACGTACTCGGGCGGCTATGCCCGCACGACCGTGCAGCAGAACCTGCTGCTGCGGTGGGTGCGCGAGGAGAGCGTTTACGACGTCTGGGACGCCCTGCGCGAGCTCGGTCTCGGCGAGCCGGGCCCACGGGAGATCAACGACGTCGTCTCATGCCCCGGCACGGACTCGTGCAAGCTCGGGATCACCAGCTCGATGGGCCTGAACCAGGCGGTGCAGGAGCGGATCGAGGCGATGGACATCTCCGACCCGCTCACGCGGCAGATCCACATCAAGATGAGCGGCTGCCCGAACGGCTGCTCGCAGCACCACGTGGCCGACATCGGCTTCTACGGCGCGTCGATCAAAGTGGGCGAGCACACGATCCCCGCCTACATCCCCCACGTTGGCGGCGTGTATGAAGGCGGCAGCGTGGAGTTCGGCAAGCGCCTGAAGCTGCGCCTGCCGGCCAAGCGGGTGCCCGAGGCGATCGAGCGCTGGATCAACCACTACGAGTCCACGCGCAACGACGGCGAGGCATGGGGCGCGTTTGCCGAGCGCGTGGGAACCACTGAGTTGGAGGGCCTGGTCAAGGACCTCTCCATGCCCGTGGACTTCGGGCTGGAGACAATGAACACGTTCATCGACTGGAATCGCAACGTCCCGTTCGAAGTGATTCGCGGCGAGGGCGAGTGCGCTGTATAGATGTCCCGACAGTTGTCGATAGGGAAACGAGAGCAATGACACCATCACAGAACAGCCAAGACGTTGGCTCGGCCGTCGATCCGGCGTTGAGCCTGACCCACACGCTCCGCGAGGCCGCCCGCCACGGCGAGCGGGCTGTTCTGCTGTGCTCCTTCCAGAAGGAGGAGTCGGTGCTGCTCGACGAGCTGCTGCAGCTCGACCAGGGCACCGGCGCGGCCGTGCGTGTGGTGACGATCGACACGGGCGTCCTGTTTCCCGAGACGCTGGCCACGTGGCGGGCCTTCGAGGAGCGCTTTGGCGTGAAGATCGAGGTCCAGGACGCGAGCAGTCCGGACGCCCCCTGGAGCGGAGGCGAGCACTGCTGCTCGGTGGCCAAGGTGGCGGCGCTGGAAGCCTCGCTGGGCGATGCCGAGGCGTGGATCACGGGCATCCGCCGCGAGCAGGGGCCGACGCGGGCGGGCGCGGAGCTGATCGAACGCGACGAGAAGCGTGGCCTGGTCAAGTACAACCCGCTGGCCCACTGGACCGACAAGGACCTGTGGCGGCGGATCCACGAGCGCGAGCTTCCCTACAACCCGCTGCACGACCAGGGCTACGAGTCGATCGGCTGCGCACCGTGCACCAAGCCGGGTTCCGGTCGCGAGGGCCGCTGGGCAGGGACGGACAAGACAGAGTGCGGGTTGCACGTAGAGATCGTCAGCTGAGCGTGCGATGAGCGTCGCTGCCCGTCCTCAGCTGAGCCACCTGCGCGCGCTGGAGTCCGAGGCGATCCACGTGATGCGCGAGGTGGCGGCTGAATTCGAGCGCCCGGTGCTGCTGTTCAGCGGCGGTAAGGACTCGATCGTGCTGCTGCGCCTGGCCGAGAAGGCGTTCAGGCCCGCGCCGTTCCCGTTCCCGCTGATGCATGTGGACACGGGCCACAACTTCCCCGAGGTGATCGAGTACCGCGATCGGCGTGTGGCCGAGCTGGGCGAGCGGCTGATCGTGGCGAGCGTGCAGGACTCGATCGACAGCGGCAGGGTGGTCGAGGAGGTCGGCCCGCGCGCGTCACGCAACCGCCTGCAGACGGTCACGCTGCTGGATGCGATCTCCGAGCACGGCTTCGATGCGGCCTTTGGCGGGGCGCGCCGCGACGAGGAGCGGGCACGGGCGAAGGAGCGGATCATGTCCTTCCGCGACGACTTCGGCCAGTGGGATCCCA
>DATARM010000069.1:0-11563 GCA_036264155.1 Solirubrobacteraceae bacterium | reverse complement strand
ACACATTGCTCGCCCTTCCGACCAGCACCATCACGCTTTTCTCGAGGAGGCTCTTGCATAGAACGACCGCGATAGGCTTTTTCGGCTCTGCCTTGAAGCTGAACACCCACATGCTGAACGGAAAATCAGCGAGAAGGATGTATCGTCCGGGATCAGCCAACGAGCCAACTTCATCAGTTGCGGCGCGGAGGGCTTCGTTAGCCAGCACGTGTCGGTTCGTTGGTTTCGCACTCGTACTAGCAGATGTGAGAGAAACCCCAAAGGGAAGGCCAGGCACGGCGGCGGTGACTGTAGGTCGCAACTTTGGTTTCTTGGATGCGGCGGCCTGATGAGCGAGGTCGGCCGCCAGCCGCTCGGAGAGGTAATACAGCTCACGGTGAAGCACGACAAAATGGTATCGAGTGTGCGACACCGCTTCATCGTCGCCGGTTTGACGCACTGCTGGGTCCGTGCGGTCGCGAGTGCGGGCGCCACCACATACCCACCTCAGCCAGTGAACAGCCGCCGCACGTCAGGTCCTAGAAGGCCCCGCGTGAAGGCCGCGATGCCCAGCACAACTCTAACGACAGGCGCTCAGCAAGCCCGAGCGCGACAAGCGTCAGCTGTCGAGGATCATGCCTCTCGGTACGCATCGACACTCCCGGTCCCGAATCGCTGCTCCCGACTTATGATCCCGGCGCAGAGCGAGGCGAGCGGAATCACGGAGAAGGCCACGCAGCCCCAACCCAGGGCGCGCTGCGTCTGTCCACGTCTCGATTAGAGCGAGTGCTCCTACCCGGACCATCTATATGGCCAGCTGCCACGACAAGCCCTCGCCCGATACGCGAAGATTTCGCGCATGTCGGACTTCAGCCACCGAATCGACTTGGCCGTGGCATGGTTCGGACGCCACATGATCGACGGCTCGGCAGGTGGGGCTGGCTGGGGCTGGGTTCCCGATGTTCCACCGAATCCCCAAAACACTGCGGAGGTGGTGTGTGCGCTGACGCACATCGGACGTCCGATACCTAGTCACGCGGACGCCCTGCGGCTGATCCGCTGCGAGGTGGTGGACCACGCCTCGCGTGGGGACTGGGCGTTTCGCTCGCTGATCGACGTGGCTTGGCGTCTCCGGGCCTTGCGGTGCTTGGTCAAGGACGATGAAGATCCCGATATCGTCGCTTGTGCGAGCGCCTTGGTAGATGCGCAAGAGCCGGGAACTGGCGGCTGGCGCCTCGCTGGAAGTGCCGGTCCGGTGTCGATCACGGCGACATGTGGCGCCGTCCTGGCGCTCATGGGGCTTGAAGGCCCCATTGCGACCGAAGCAGCCGTCCGCAGTGGTCTGGCAATGCTTATTGGGTCGATCATCCAGGATGACCCACGAGCAGACCCCCTGTATGCGAGCGCGCAGGCTGTCGATGTCCTGGCCCGCCCTGAGATCGCACTTCTTGGAGGACCGCGCACGGAGCGCGCCCGTGAGAAGGCGCTCGACAGGGTGGTCGCCAGCCTAACGCGAGGTCATACCGGCATCCAAGAAGAGGTGTTCACGCGGGGAGCGGTCACGGATATCTGGCGACACATGACTCTCTACCTCTCCCTGATAGCGGTGGCCGAGGCCGCGCCGGAGCGCGTCTTCGAGCCGGCCTTCCGGCAGGCCCTGATCGAGATGATGGACCTTCAACAGGGCCAACGCGACAACATCAACCTTGGGGGCTTTCGGACCTCCGAGGAGGGGTTTGTCACGTCCTATGCGACCACCCAGGCTCTACACGTCCTCGCTTCGATCAAAACGACGCTCGCCGAGCGCGTCAATCCGGCTTTGACCTTCGACTTGCTGTGCCGTTCATCGGGCACACACCACTCCGATCCGCAGGACGTCCTGAAAGTAGGCCGTACCACGGTCACGATGAACAGCGGTGCTGGTGTCGCGGTGCTGGCCGTGGGACTAGTTGCTGCCGTAACGACCGGGGGACTGAGTATCGGGTTTGCAGGCCAGCTCGGGCGGCTTGCAAGCAGCCTCCTGCTGATATGGAGCGCTGGTTTTCTGGCTGTCGGCACCTTCCTGTTCGCTGCCGTCCGCTTGCCGCATGTCGCCAACAGTAGGATCGCCGTGGCGGTCTTTACGGTCTTCTCTGCGATCTTCCTGCCCATCATCTTCTTTGTCGTCTCATGACAGAACAGCGGCTGGACGCGCGGTGCTCCTCCTGCTGTTGGCCACGAGCTGCTGGGGTGGCTCCAGCGCGGTACTAGCTCATGTAGGGGGCAAATTTGCCTCGGGTGCCGCGCTCCTTGCATCCGGCGGGGCCGTGAGCCTGCTCGGCCTCTCAAGGGTTCGCGGCAAGCGGGTGCTCGCGGTCCTTCAGCGGCACTGGCGATACTTCTGCGGCCTAGGCGTGCTCGAGGCCCTAAACCTCGGGCTCTACGCAGGCGCTCTGCACCTTGGCCCGCTGCCAGCGATGGTGGGACTCCACCTGACCTCGCCCATTCTCATGGTGATCTGGGCCACTCTTACCCGCCAGCGAGCCCTCACACCGGCCCTGGCGGTGGAGATCCTGCTCGTGACGGCGGCAGTCGTGCTCGTGGCGCTCGGACCGGGGCAGCACCGCTCAACTACGGGCGTCATCGCCGGTGTCGGCCTAGCGATCGGCAGTGCGATCGCCTTGGCCGTCCTGATCAGCCGGGTAGCGTCAACCGCGACGGGCTTTGACCCTGACGTGGCCGCCGCGCTACAGCTCTCCTTGGCGGCGAGTCTGACGCTTCCGCTGGTACTGACCGATCCGCCCAGCGGCACACGGCTATGGCGCCTCGGTTTGGCAGGAGCCTTCCTGCTTGCCCCGGGATTTGCTCTGTACTGGCGCGCGCTCCGGCAACTTAGAGCTCAGGCGGCGGGCATCCTAGGACTCAATGAGGCCGTCGTCGCTTCGCTCCTCGGCGTTCTCGCCTTCCAGTCACACTTCGCGCTGCTCACAATCGTGGCGGCCGGGCTTGTCCTTGCGGCTGTCGCTATTGAGCTAGCTACTGATCGCGTCGTGGGGCAACCCAGCGCGAGCGGCTGAGACGAAGGCGCGGGCCTTCTCGGGGTCCTTGTCTCCCTGGTCGTCCTCGATACCCGAGTTGACGTCGACGGCATAGGGACGCACTGCGGCCACTGCTTCCGCAACATTCCCCGGCCGAAGACCGCCAGAAAGAACGACAGGCCGGCCGTGCTCGGAAGCCATCTCCACGATCTGCCGACTAATCGACCAGTCGTGCAGCTTGCCAGTTCCCCCCAGCCGATCAGTCGTCCGCGAATCCAGATGTAGAGCGTGACAGACATTCAGGTAGTGCCGCGCCTCGTCCAATGCCTCCGGCCCCGTCACGTGGATCGCCTTCGTCACGCGCCTCCCTCCAGCGTCGCCGAACACTGCGGCAACGGTGTCAAAGTTGACCAATCCATGTACCTGAATCGTGTCCACCCCGATGAACGATGCGAGCCCGAGAAGGTCGCGTGCGCTCTCCAGATGCGTCACCAGCACCGTCGATACGTACGGCGGTACCTTGCGGGCCAGATCCCGCGCCTGATCCTCTCTGAGCGCGTCCTCGCTCATGTGGGTGACGCCACAAATGAAGCCAACCGCGTCCGCTCCAGCCTCGACCGCGATGGCTAGGTCGGTCTCGGAACGAATCCCGCATAGCTTGCTACGGACGGTCATGGCCATATCCTAGCCCGAGGCTTCTTGGTCGTCCTAGTCGCCCTTGGGCTCTCGAACAAAGCACGAAGCAGCTTGCGAAGCTATGTTCCGCCATCAAACCCCCAGCAGCGCTTCCACCAAGGGACCCCGGAAACGCCGAAACGCCGAACCTCTCGCAGAGGACCGGGCGTTTCGACGTCGTCAAGATGGTGGAGCCGGCGGGAATCGAATCGTCTCAGTGCTTCAAGGACCCTCCACAACCCGCTACTTCCCATAGCTGTCGCTCGAGCGGCACGGTGGGGGAGGGAGCGGCGTCGCTAGCTGCTAGTCGATCTAGTTTGTCGGCCAGCCGTCTAAGCCGATCCCGGATCGCGGGGTTAGAATAGGCTCCCAGGAGCCCGACTATTTGAAGAAGGACGAACCCGCGAGGCTGGGGTTTTGTTGCGGTCAGGCGGAGGAGAACGTGTGCGGCGCCTTCTAGAGGCGCGAGCGATGGCGATGCGCAGGCATAGCCTCACAGATCCAGCCCCTCCACCCAGTCGAGCGGCTCCTCGTCGTGTTTGGCGGCTGCGCGAATCGCGCGCCCCATGAGCGTGTCCCGCAGATCGACGATTTCATTGGCGAGCGCCTCTAGATCCCCGGCCGACAGGGCGACGTCGGGCGCCGATGAGGCGTGGCCCGTTACGAGCCTCATGAGACCCACTTCGATCTGATCGAAGAGCTCGCAGTCTTCGGGGTCGACTAGATCCTCGTGAGAGAGGCCGCCGAGCAGGATCGCTCCGCTGGAGCTCAGCCGCTCCATCAGCCCGGCAGGACTCACCGCGAGGCACCTAACAGCGCTGTCGAGTACCTCTCGGGTCTCTGACGGGTCGGATTGCCCCTGTGCGGTGTGCATCTATTGCCTTGGCTAGATCGACTGCATCAGTTGGCGCTGGAACATCAGCCAGGGTCAAATGGCGTTGACTGTTGACATATGTTGGCCCCTACCATAGATGCCCGGTTTCCCTGGCGTCAACCTCTCCTAAGGACCTCCTCGGTCCAAAGAAAGTGAACGCCGCAACTCCGCCGAGCGAGGTCAGCCGCTCGAGGTGGGTCGACTAGCCTCAGTGTGGTGGCGGATATTCGCTTCTCGCTCGCGGCCTGCACGCTGTCGCTGCTCGTGGCGATCCTCGCGCTGATCCAGGCCGCATGGGCGCCCGCGGTCCTCTTTGGCCTGCTTGCCCTCGGCTTCGCCGTCAGGGCCGTGCAGGGTGGGTGCAGTCGACGATGACGGACAGCTTCAGCCGTCGAGCCTGAACAGGGGCCAGCGTCCCGGCACGCCCTTGAGCTCGTGGAACCCACGATCCTCGAACTTGAACGGGCCGCCCACGACCGTTCCGTAGACGGTCCCCGACACGAGCACCTCGTTGGGAGTCGCCAGGCCGTTCACGCGCGAGGCGATGTGCACGGCCATGCCGCCCACGTCGTCGCCGATCAGCTCGCACTCGCCCGTGTGCACACCGACCCGAACCTCGATCCCCAGCTCGCGCGTCGCCGCGGTGATCGCCAGCGCGCAGCGCAGCGCCCGTGACGGCGGTCCGTCGAACGTCGCCAGGAAGCCATCGCCCACCGTCTTGACCTCACGCCCGCCGAAGCGTCCCAGTTGCGCCCGGACCTCCTCGTCATGTTGGGACAGCAGGTCGCGCCAGTGGCCGTCGCCGAGCTTCGCCGCGCGGGCCGTCGCCTCGACGATGTCGGTGAACATCACCGTCAACAGGCCGCGCGCGACCTCGCCGCCACGACGGCCGCCCGTGAGGAACTCCTCGATCTCCTCCACGATCGAGTCGCTGTCACCCACGAACGGGAACGAGTCCCGGCCCTCGAGCTCGACGAGCCGAGCGCCGGCGATGTTCTCGGCCAGGTAGCGCGAGTGACGGATGTCCCACGCCTGGTCGCGGCTGCGGTGCATCACGAGCGTCGGCACGCGCACCTGCGGCAGCGTCTCACGCACATCGAGGTCGAGCATCGACCCCGACATGGCGCGCGCCTCGGCCGGGCTGGCAGCCAGCCGCTGCATCCGTGCGAACCACTCGGCCAAAGCAGGATCGCCAGACATCGACGGCGCCAGCGTTTGCAGGACGGGGTTGTCCGTCTTGCCCCACGCCTCAGCGTTCCTCTCGACCAGCAAGCGGCGCTCGTCTGCCCTCAGTGCCCAGTCGTAGTCGGGGGCCCACGAGGTGCGCGCGACCGACGCGTACATGATCAAGGCGCCCACCCGCTGGGGATGCTCGGCGGCGAGCCGAACGCCCACCAGACCTCCGAGGGAGTACGTGAGTAGCGCTGCACGTTCACTTCCGGCGGCGTCGAGCACTGCAAGCGCGTCGAGGGTGTCCAGCTCCAACGTCTGCTCGTCGAAGGTGCGATCCGAAAGCCCCGTCCCGCGGCGGTCGAACAGGATCAGCCGGTTGAACACCGCCAGTCGCTCTAGGAAGCGCCGCATCGCCGGTGCCTCCCACAACTGCTCGATCTGCGAGATCCATCCGGGCAGGAACAGCAGGTCGAGCGTCCCCTCGCCGGCGACCTGATAGGCGATGCTTGCGTCGCCGCTACGGGCGTAACGCGTGGTCGGGATCATCACCACTCTTCGATCAACGAACGAAACGGAGCTGCCGGCTCGACTGTCGCGCCGACCGCATGGACGCGGTCGGTGAGCCAAAGATCCGAGGTCACAACGCGCACCGACCCGGGCTGGGTATCGAGCGAGAGGATGCGCACGATCTCATCGTCAGCCGAGTCTCGGCGTGGCCTTGGGGCGTGCTTGACCTCGATCACAGTCGAGCGGATCGGCGGCGAGGGCGGTTGCTCGAACACGACTGTGACGTCCGCGCCACTGGCGGCGGCCCAGCGCTCGAGCATGTCTACGAGCCTGATCATGGCGCCATGACGATCCTTCCACCAGGCGTCGGGACGCGTGCCGATCACGTTCATGCCATCTATGAGCCACCGCACCACGATCAAGCCTAGACGTGGCCGCCTCGGGGTGCTCTGCGGGGAGACCGTCCGCGACGCGCATCCGGCCGGAGATCCTGCTGGAGTGCTTCACATGCGACTGGAGAGCATCCAGACCGGCGACATCGTCGAGGTCGACCACAAAGGCCGGCGCTTTCACGCCGTGGTGACGGGCCCGGCTCCGGGCGGTTTGGCGTTGCAGCCGACCGACAGGCGAATCAACTACTACAGCTGTCGCAGCCGCGAGGTGATCGGGCACTGGGTCAAGCGCGGACGCCCACGAGCGACCAGCGAACCGCTGCGTCCCTCTCCCCGCCAGCTGGAGCTCGACCTGGCGAGCGAGCCCGAGCGCCCCGACAGCAAGAACTAGGCGGCTCGCTTACAGCCGCGCGCGATATGCGCCGGCCGCGTCCTCGAGGCGATCATCGCCCCAGAACAGCTCGCCCGCGACGAGCACGGTGGGTACACCGAAGACCCCAGCGGCGAGCGCCTCGTCGTTCAGCTCCCGCAGGCGCTTCTTCAGCGCGGGCTCGCCCACTCCCTCCGCCATCGCGCCCGGATCGAGACCGACCCTGCGTCCGGCCTCCAGGACAGCCTCGGGGTGAGCAATGTCGATGCCCTCGCGAAAGGCCATGCGCATGACCTCGAGGGCGAATGGCTTGTGAGACCCCTGCTGCTCGGCAAAGAGCATCCCGCGGGCCGCATGGAGGTCGCTCGTCGGCCACGGCTGCGGCCACAGGATCGGCCCGAGTCCCTGTGCCGCTGCTCGCCGCTCGCACTCCGCAAGCCCCTCGGCTCTCTGCTCGGTCAACCCCCAGGATGTACGTCCGTGCGCCTCGAAGATCACGCCCGCCAGGATGCCTCGCCAGCCGGCTGTGGGGAGCAGCGCGTCGATGCGCTCGGCGGCAAGCCACGAGTAGGGCGACATGGCGCCGAAGTAGAACAGCGGCGGTTGAGCGCTCACAGGACAACGATCCCACATCTCGGCCTATACGCGGTGTCAGCTCATGCAAGCGATCGAGCTTACGCGCCGTATACGCTCGTTGCCACTGGCAAGAGGATGGTCCGCTGTGCCCGGCGAGGCCTCCAGGACGAGGAGTGACCCATGCACGATGAGTCCGGCCGAGCGCACGCAGCCGCGAGCCCGCGTCTCGAACGCGCGATCGTCCTCGCGCTCCTGGACGCGGACGACAGCAGAGCGCTCAGCTGCTCCGAGCTCGGCCTGGAGCTCCTCGCCCCGGTGGCCGCCGTGGAGCAGGCCGTCGCAAGCCTACGCTTGGAGGGCGTGCTCTGCTGGCAAACGGAGCGGGCGTCTGCGTCTCCCGCGGCTTGGCTTCTCGATCGGCTGGGGCTGATCGCAATCTGAGCTCTCGGCGAGCGCCGGTCGTCGCCGAGGCGATGAGTGGACGCCTCGACGGCGGACGTTCTGCCCTGGGCATATAGGGTCCAGGGGTGAGCAACCGTGTGCTGATCCTCTCCTGGGAGTATCCGCCGGTGATCGAGGGCGGTCTTGCGCGTCACGTGCGCAAGCTCGCAGAGGCGCTGGTTCGCCAGGGCGTGTCGGTGGATGTGCTCACCCGCGGCGTCGGCAGCGAGGTGGACTTCGAGAGCGCTGGGCCCGAAGAGATCGGCGGCGTGAACGTGCACCGTGTGCGTGAGCCGGGCTGGCCCCGGGACCTCGACCGCTTCGTGGCATGGGTTGAGCGGATGAACGAGGACATGCTGGCTGCCGGTGAAGCGCTGGCGCAGGAGAACGAATATGAGCTGATCCACGGTCACGACTGGCTCGTCGCCAGCGTCTCAGCGAGCCTCGCCGAGCGCCTGGAGGTGCCCTACGTCACGACCATCCACGCAACCGAGCACGGTCGCCACCAGGGCTGGGTCGCCGATCAGCCCCAGTCGCACATCCATGGCGTCGAGCGCTGGATGGCCCGTCGTGCCGAGGCCGTGATCGTCTGCTCCTACTACATGCGCGGACACGTAGCCGACATCTTCGACATCGACGAGCGTCGAGTCGCCGTGATCCCAAACGGCGTCGATCCGAGCGAACTGCGCCCGAGCGGCGACCTGCAGGCGCTGCGAGGCGAGTTCGCGGCGCCCGAGGAGAAGCTCGTGCTGCTGGTGGGTCGGCTCGTCTACGAGAAGGGCTTCCAGTTGGCGTTGGAGGCGCTGCCCGAGGTGATCGAGCGCGTGGGGAAAGTGCGCTTCCTGGTCGCCGGCAGCGGCACCCACGAGGCGGAGTTGAAGACGCAGGCGGAGCGTCTGGGTCTCAGCGAGCACGGAACGTTCGTGGGCTGGATCGGCGACGACGTGCTGCACTCGCTCTACCGGATCGCCGACCTGTGCGTGGTCCCCTCGATCTATGAGCCCTTTGGGCTGGTGGCGCTAGAGGCGATGGCCTCGGGCTGCCCCTGCATCGTCGCCGACACGGGCGGCCTGCGTGAGGTGGTCCCTGTCGGGGAGCGCGTCGGTCTGCGCTTCAACGGCGGCGATCCCGAGCATCTGGGGGTGATGATCGAACGGCTGCTGGTCGACGAGGCGCTGCGCGACAGGCTCGTCACGGAGGCATCCGAGCACGTCCTGAGCTTCGACTGGGATGACATCGCGCAGCGCACACGGGGGATCTACGATGAGCTCGGCCGGCCGGCCGCGCGAGAGGGAGTCCGGAGAGGATGACGCCAATGCTTCAGGGCCTGATGCAGGATGACTTTCCACTGACGCTCAACCACCTCCGCAGGCGCATGCGCGACTGCAACCACGGATCGGAGATCGTGACGCTGCTGGAGGACGGGTCGGTCACCCGCTCGAACCATGCCGAGACGACATCCCGCATCGACCGCCTGGCGCACGTGCTCGCCGGCCTGGGTATCGAGCAGGGCGATCGCGTGGCGAGCTTCGCCTGGAACAACCAGCGTCACTTCGAGCTCTACATGGGGGCGCCGTGCGTGGGGGCGGTTCTGCACACGCTCAACGTGCGCCTGTTCGCCGAGCAGCTCACCTACATCGTCAACCACGCCGAGGATCGGGTGATCTTCGTGGACGACTCCCTGGTCCCGGTCCTCGAGCCGCTGGCGCCGACGTTCGAGGGCGTCGAGCACTACGTGGTGATGGGCGACGGGGACAGTGGCTCGCTACCCAACGTGCTGCGCTACGAAGAGCTGCTGGCGGACGCGGGCGAGGGCAGCTTCGACTACCCGGATCTCGACGAGCGTCAGGCCGCGGCGCTCTGTTACACGAGTGGCACGACTGGCAACCCCAAGGGGGTTCTCTACTCGCACCGCTCGATCAGCCTTCACTCCTCGGCCACTTTGATGGCCGACGGCAGTGCCCTCTCGCGTGCCGACCGGGTGCTGGCCGTGGTGCCGATGTTCCACGCCAACGCCTGGGGTCTTCCCTACGGCGCAGCGCTCGCGGGCTCGGATTTGATCCTGCCCGACCGCTTTCTCGGCGCTGAGCCACTGGCCAAGTTGATCGCGGGCGAGCGCCCGACGTTGATGGGCTGCGTGCCGACGATCTTCAACGACCTGCTGCGCTATGCCGACGAGCATCCCGAGGTCGACCTGTCATCGCTCACCAACGCCGCCTGTGGCGGCTCGGCGGTTCCCCGTCAGCTGATGAAGGACTTCGAGGAGCGCCACGACGTGCGCATCTTCCAGGCCTGGGGAATGACCGAGACCAGCCCCGTGGCGACATACGCTCGACCGCGCGAGGGCGAGCACGACGACGCCTACTGGGACAACCGGGCAAAGCAGGGCCGGCCGATGCCGTGGGTGGAGCTGCGTCTCATCGACGACAGCGGTGAGGTTCCCTGGGATGGCAGCTCGACAGGGGAGATCGAGGTTCGCGGCCCCTGGATCGCCGCCGGCTACTTCCGTGAAGATGACGAGGAGAAGTTCGATTCGGGGTGGCTGCGCACGGGTGACATCGCGGCCGTCGACGAGAAGGGCTTCGTCCAGATCACCGATCGCGCCAAGGACGTGATCAAGTCCGGCGGGGAGTGGATCTCATCGGTTGAGCTGGAGAACGAGCTGATGTCGCACCCGGATGTGATCGAGGCTGCGGTGATCGCAAAGCCCGACGAGCGCTGGGCCGAGCGCCCGCTCTGCTGCGTCGTTGTGCGCGAGGGCTCAGACGTAGATGCCGAGCAGCTGTTGGAGCACCTGCGCGGCAAGGTAGCCAAGTGGTGGCTGCCCGACGAGTTCGCCTTCGTGCCCGAGATCCCCAAGACCAGCGTGGGCAAGTTCGACAAGAAGGTCCTCCGCGGGCAGCTCGCCGAGGGGGCTTTGGAGGGGCGCGTACAGGTCTCCTGATACCGGTTTGGGCGATGGGTCCGCAGGGAATAGCCTGCCTGAGGATCGCCTGTGACCGACGGAGCTGATAGACCTTCAGCCTGTAAAGGCAGGCACTGAGAGAAAGATGGCGAACAGAGACGGTGCTTTGCCACGCAAGCGCTCAACACACCACCAATGGGAGGTTGGCATGACTCGGACCGATGTCATGGCCTCGAGCAGGCCACAGACAGCAGATGCGGCGCCAAAGCGGAGTGAGTCGAGGGGCGTTATGCGCCGACTCGTGCTCCTTCCGGTGATGCTGCTGGTAGCAGTGGCCCTCGTGGGGCCGAGCACGGCCCTCGCTGCTGAAAAAAGCTCAGAATCGGGCTACAGCCAGAAAGCGAACAAGCCCAAAGAAAGCACCGGTACATCGCCGTCGAAAGAAACCAACACACCGACTACTTCGAGCAAAGAAACCGCGCCGGCGACAACCACGTCCCCGGAAGCTGAGAAATCGAGCACCCTCCCGTTCACGGGCTTCAACCTCACCTGGGTGGTGGGGGCAGGCCTGCTGATGATGGCCGCGGGCTTCTCGATCGTGGGCGTACAGCGTCGCCAGCGTCGCGAACACTGAGCGACCAGCTCCAAGATTCG
>DATARM010000048.1:0-29321 GCA_036264155.1 Solirubrobacteraceae bacterium | reverse complement strand
GGGTTCGTGTCCTGTGTCTTCGGTGGTTGGGCATGTTTCGGTTGCTGCGGGGCCGGGTGGGGATCCGGTGGTGGTGCCGGAGGCGGGGCAGCCGTTGGCGCCGGTGTTTTTGACGGGGCCGTATAAGGGTGCGCCGTTTGGGTTGAGTGTTGTTGTTCCGGCGGTGGCTGGGCCGTTTAATCTGGGGACGGTGGTGGTTCGTTCTGCGGTTAGTGTGGATCCGGTGACGGGGCAGGCGGTGGTATCGAGTGATCCGTTCCCGCGGATGCTTGATGGGGTGCCGCTTGATGTGCGGGATGTGAATATTATGGTTGACCGGCCTGGGTTCATGTTCAACCCGACGTCTTGTGGGGAACTGGCGGTCGGCGGGTCGGTGTCTAGTTTGCAGGGTGTTTCGGCGGCGGTGTCTGAGCGGTTCCAGGCGGCTGGGTGTTCTGGTCTTGTGTTTAGGCCGCGGGTGTCGGCGTCGGTGTCGGCGCGTTCGAGTAAACCTGATGGTGCGGGGTTTGATGTGAGGTTCGCGACGGGTGAGGGTCCGGGTCGTGGGGAAGCTGATATCCGTGGTGTGAAGATCGATTTGCCGATCCAGTTGCCGTCGAGGACATCGACGTTGAATAAGGCGTGTTTGGCGGCGGTTTTCGCTGAGAACCCGGCGTTGTGTCCGAGGGAATCGTTTGTTGGGTCTGCGAGTGTCGTTACGCCGGTGTTGCGTTCGCCGCTTGCGGGGCCGGTTGTGCTTGTGAGTCATGGCGGCGCGAAATTCCCGGATGTCGAGATGGTCCTCCAAGGCGAAGGCGTGGTCGTGGTGCTGGATGGGCATTCGGATATCAAAAAGGGTGTGACGTCCGCTGGTTTCGAAGCGATCCCGGACGCGCCTGTCACTTCGGTTGAGGTGAAGATCCCGACGGGCAAGTTCTCGCTGTTGACGTCGTTCTTGCCCGAAAAGGCGAACTTCAGTTTCTGTGGGCAGAAGCTATCGATGCCGACAAGGATCACCGCCCAGGACGGCGCCGTGTTGAAACAGACCACCAAGATCGGTGTCACCGGCTGCCCCAAAACCAAAGCCAAAGCCAAGGCGAAGGTCAACAAAGCCAAGGCGAAGGTCAAGGGTGCTAAGAAGGCCGCGAAGGCTGCTAAGGGCGGGGGGCGTTAGATGGGCTCTTGCCGTGGTTTTCTGGGTGGGCGGTTGTTGGGGCTGGTGGGTGTGCTGGTTGTGTGTTGTGGTGTTGGGGTGTTTGGGGGGTCTGTGGCGTGGGCTGGGACGGCGCGTGGGTTTGGGTTTGCGTTTGGGGAAGGGTCGGGGCCGTTGGGTGTTGGGGTGGATGAGTCTTCGCATGATGTGTGGGTTGGGGAGCAGGGGGGTGCGGCGGTTGTGCGGTTTAGCGCGAAAGGTGGGGAACCGCTGGTCGCGGAAGCTCCGGGTGGGGGGTATGGGTTTGTGTATGGGGTAGCGGTCGATAATTCGGGTGGTCCGCGTGAGGGGTGGGTGTATGCCGCGGATCTCGGGATGGGGATGGTGGATGTGTTCAAGCCCGCCGGGGAATTCGTGGAACAGTTCGCTTCGCCTAGCCCGGCTGGGGTCGCGGTTGGGGTGGCGGGTACTGCGGCCGCGGGCGAGGTGTATGTGACTGAAGATGTTAGTTCGGGTTCTGTGGTGCATGTGTATGACCCGTCGAAAGGTAATGAACTGGTCAGGTCGTTTGGGTCTGGTGTTTTGAATGGTGAAGCGAATGGTGTCGCGGTCGCGCCGGGCGCGGTCGCGCCGGGTGGGGATGTGTATGTCACGGTTCCCCCTAACGAGGTGGTGGAGTTCACCGCTTCGGGGGAATGCGTGGTCGTGGGCTGCCCGGCGTTTGCTACGGGGACCTCTGATGGGGTTGGTGTTGATCCGGGGCCGGGTGCTGGGGAAGGCGATGTGTATATCGCGGATGGGACGAGTATCGCGGAGTACTCTGCGGCGGGGGTGCTGTTGGGGAGCTTTGGTGGGGAACGAGCCGAATTTGGTGGTCTTGTTGGTGCGCATGGCGTCGCGGTGGATGGCAGCTCGGGCGAGGTCTTTACCGCGGATTACAGTGTGGGGCGGGTTGATGCGTTTGGGTTGGGTCCTGAACCGGGGGTCCCGGTCACGCTCGCGGCGAGTGGGGTCCTCGCGAACTCTGCGGTGCTGCATGGGAGCCTTGACCCGGCTGGCGTGAGAACGAGCTACTACTGGCGCTATAACACCGATGGGGGCTGTGAAGGCGGCTCGAGGACGGGGGTTGGTGATGGCGGGGAAGGCAGTGGCTCTGAGGAAGAGTCCCTGGAAGCTACGGGTCTTGTTCCGCTCACGAAATACTCGTTCTGTTTCGTTGCTGAAAACGCGTTCGGGGCCGGGCAGGGCACAGTGTTGAGCTTTGAAACACCGGCCGCGAAGCCCGCGATCGAATCGGTCGAAGCTCACCCGGTCTCGCCGTTTGTGGAGCGTCTTGAAGGGACCGTGAACCCTGAGAACCAGGCCACGGCCTCGTGTGTCTTTGAATACGGCACGACGATCTCCTACGGGTCGAGCCGGCCATGCGAACCTGCTTCGCTTTCAGGGTTCGGGCCCCAGACGGTCACCGCGTCTGTGGCGGGTCTTGAAAGCGCGACCCCTTACTTCTACCGGCTCCTCGTGTCAAACCCGACGGGGAGCAGCGAAACAGCGGGGACGTTCACGACCAGTACCGCACAAGCCCCCGCAGTCGCGGGCGAGAGCGCCTCGGGGCTTAGTTTCCTTGAACCGGCTCTTGAAGGGGCAGTCAACCCCGAGTTCCAGGCCACGAGCTACGAGTTCGAATACGCCACAAGCGAACAGGCGATAACCGAAGCAAAAGCGAGCGTCGTCCATGGCTCGTCTGGCCTGCCGGCGGTCTCTGAAAGCCTGGCGGTCTCCGCGAGAGTGCAGGGCCTTCCGCCTGGCCCTGTCTTCTACCGGCTGGTCGCAACGAACGCTACCGGCACCACAGACGGCACGATCGAACAGTTCCTAGCGAAGGGCGCCCCGGCCGCTGAAACGGGCGGGTCCCGTGCGACCACAGCCACGACGAGCATCGTGAGTGGCAGTATCGACCCGCAGGGCGCCGGCACCCGCTACCACTTCGCCTACATCACCCAGGCCGCCTACCAGACGGCGGTTGAACATGGCGAGAACCCCTACGCTCACCCCCACGAAACCTACCCCCAGCCCCTCGCGGGCGCCGACTACACCACCCACCCCGTCGAAGAAACCGTCCTGGAAGAACTGGCCCCCGGCGAAACCTACCGCTACGAGCTCGTCGCGACTAACGAACTCGCGACCACCACCGGCACAGAACAAACCCTCACCACGACCCCCGGCCCCACACCCCCACCCTCCACCGGCAGCGGACCCGGCGCCCCCACGTTCTCGCTGACGTTCACGATCCCCCCAACACCCGCCCCCATCCCCTACACCACCATCACCCAACTAGACCAGCAAGAAACCCGAGAAACCCCCAAAACACACCCCACACCCACCCGCCAACAGCTCCTCAACAAAGCCCTCCACGCCTGCCACAAAAAACACGGCCACAACCGCCACACCTGCGAAACCCACGCCCACCACAAATACAACCCCACCCCCACCAAACACAAATAAACCCACAGCACCACCAACACCACCTATAGGCAGGCAGAGCCCCACAGCCCACCCGGATCTCCTGACTCCCCCTTCGCCAAACCAGACAGACCCGTCCCATCCGCCCCACCCCTGAGAGGGCCACCCGGCAACCGCTAACGCCACCCGCGGGCAAGCAGCCCCCAGCAGCTTCGACCCAGAGCAGACGATCCGCCCTGGTGTCTCTCACTCGGCCTCTAAATCTCACTATCCAGAACAACGTCAGTGAGCAGGAGGAACGCTCCCTGCACGAGATAGGTCCCCCGCATCGAGCTAGGGGTACCTTGACGGTAGCCAGTGCTCAGAGGACCATATGAGATGCCGGAAGTGGTCTTCTAGAGAGAAGACCACTTGCGCACATCCACCAGCAGCAACCGGGAAGGGGCATCCTTCATGCGTAAAGCAACCCTAGTGGTCTTCACAGCGCTAGCAGCCCTCGCCGTCAGCGCGACCGCGGTCATCCCAGCGAACGCAGCCGAATGCAAAAAAAATACCACGACATTCATGCTCTGCCTGGGCGAACCCTTACAATTAACCACCGGCACCTTCAACCTACACACCACCAACGACCCATCACCGCCGACAAAAGCTTGGGTCCTAACAGGGCTCTCGGGGGGTACCCAAGTGACGTGCCCGGAAATCTTATTATCGTTATCGGCGACCTTGACCTCGTCGTCGGGTCCCGCATCGGTAAGGGGAGCCGGTATCGTCGTACATTTCATCGGCTGTGCCGCACCAAAACCGGCGCACTGTGTAGTCAATAATGAGTTAATTATCTCCACGACCCTGGATGGGGTGTCCGTCGGAAAAGATGAACTCGTGTTACTGTTACCTGAAAAAGGTGTAACGTTCGCAACAATTAAATTCGAAAGCAGCGGTGGCACGTGCGTGATAGCCGGAAACGATCGCGTCACGTCTGAAAACGGAAAAGAAGGCGAAGGACCGTTATGCAGGCTGCCCGGCATCGAAAAAACCACTGTCTTACACTTAGTGGAATGCAAAGGTGGAAAAGAAAACAGCCACCTGGAGGCCGGCTTGGAACCAGTCGAATTCACCGGCAACGCCAGTGTATTACTGACCAGCGGAACGAAGTGGGCGGTCATCTTAGGCGAATAGCATCGAACAACGCGAAGCGAGACCTCAAAGGGGCCGACCAGACCCGGCCGGCCCCTGATGGGCCTTTACCAAATTGGCTGTAGTTGCCGATAGAATGCGCTCAACGCCCCGCGGGAAGACAAGCAACGACGCCTAGTCTTGGGGCGGTGCCTTGAACATCCGCGCCACAGCTCCCGCTGCAGGCTTGGCCTGCCCACCGTAGGTGAACAGTCCCTTCTGGTTGAGACCTTCGATCAGCCTCACGCCCGGCAGCACGCCGTGGATCGAGCCGCCCTCGAAGGTGGGGGTGAGGGGGTAATCGCGCAGCACCCACACGAGCATCGCCGTGAGCTTGGGGTCGGCCTCATAGACGGCGATGTGCTCGCTCAGCAGCCGCGCCTGGAATGAGTAGCTGCCGGGGGCGCCTGAGGGGTTGAGTGTGTTCGATTCGGCCCCGAACTCACTCACCACGAGCACCTTGCCCGCGAACGTGCGCTCCATCGCGCTCAGCCTGCCGCGCATCGCCGAGGCCAGCTGGGCGGGCGTGTCGCGCGGGTAGTCATACCACCCGGAGTAGTCCGTCTCCGCAACAGCATCAGCGCCCGCATACAGCGCCCCGGCGCTCTGCGGTGGATGGTCGCCCCACACATCCACAGCCACCATCCGCGTGGGATCGTGCACGTGGATCCAGCGCGAGAGGTTGCGCACATAGCTGACCTCGGCGTCGTCCCGGCCGTTGCCCGCGACCTCGTCCACGAGGTTCCACGCGAAGATCGAGGGATGCAGCTCGGCCGCGAGCATGGCTGTGCGCGCCTGCGCTTCGGCCGCGGCCAGCTGGCCCGGCGTGTTCGAGTACCAGTTGCCCGCGCCTTCCACCGGCCCCACGCCCTGCCACACGAGGATCCCCGCGGCGTCGAGGCGTTCGAGGAGCGCGGGGTCGAGGGGATGCTGTGCACGCGCCGCATTGGCGCCGATCGCCTGCAGCTCGCTCACGATCCTGTCCTCATCGCTCGGCGTGAGCGCATCCCCATGCCCGCGCGCGTCCTGTTGGATCGTCGCACCGTGCAGATGCAGGAGCGTGCCGTTGAGGTACAGATGCCCACCGTGCCAGCTGAGCTGGCGCAGCCCGACCCTGGCCGTGTAGCTGCTCTCACTGCCCACGGCCAAGCTCAGCTGATACAGGCTGGGGCTCGCCGGCGACCACAGCGCCGCTTCGGGGACCGTGGCAGTGGCGTTCACGACCGCCGACTGCCCGTGGGCTAGCGTAACCGGGGCGAAGCTCAGAGGGACGCTTTGGGCCGCGTGTGTGAGCGAGCCTTCGGGTGTGAGCGTGCGGGCCGGGCCGTAGTTGCGCACCTGCACGCTCACCTTCACCGTCGCCTGCCGGGCCGTGCCTTCGCCGGAGGTGGTCGTCTGCACGGTCGGGCTCGATAGCCCCGAGAGGCCGATCGGGCGCACTTCCACCTCGCCGTTCAGGCCGCCCCAGTTGAACCACGTGCGGTGGAAGCCTTCGCTCGACTGGCGAGCCGGGTTGCGCCAGTCGACGCGCACCACGACCGTGTGGCTGCCGGCCTGCAGCTTGCTGCGCAGCTCGAAGGGGAGGTAGGAGCCCTTGTGGGAGCCCAGCGCGTGCCCGTCCACCCACACCGTGGCCTGGAAGTTCGCCGAGTGGAAGTCCAGCGCGTATTCGCCGCTCTGGGGGGCTTCGAACGACGTTCGATACCACGCCACTGAGCCTTCGTAGTTGCGCGTGCCGCTCGCGCCGGCGTAGGCGTTCGGGTTGACGTCGTTGGGCACGCTCACCGGGCGCCCGCTGAAAGAGCCGCGCTGCCAGCCGAGCGAGGCCCCGCGGTCGCTTGGATCGGAGCGGAGCGTCCAGCGCGTCAGCGGCGTGCGCCCGCCAGGGCCTTCATATATGAGCGGCTGCGCCGCCGCGGCGCTCGCGAGGCGAGGCATGGGAGCCGTTGAGGCCGCCGAGGCGACCGCCGCGGCCACGACCGCGCACAGCAGCGCGCCGATGAGGATCGGCTTCTTCACGGTGTTGGGCATCGTCTGGGCATGGGCTGGGTGACCGTCTTTGACGGCCCGGCCGCACTCTCCTTCAACAAGCCGGCGTCGCGATCAGAGCGGCGCGGGGACGGCGGGCTCGGGGACACTCGCGAGCAGACGCTCCAGCAGGGCGCGCGCGCCCCCCTTGGACAGGGGCTCGTTGAGGTTGCCGCACTTCGGCGACTGCACGCACGAGGGGCAGCCGCCGGCGCACGGGCACTCGGAGATCAGGCGGTGCGCGTCCGTGCACAGCTCCTCGAAGCGGGCGAAGGCCGTGCGCGTGATCCCGATGCCGCCGGGGTGCCCGTCGTAGATGAAGATCGTGGCCCTGCCCGTCTGGGGGTGGTAGTTGGTGGAGAGGCCCCCGATGTCCCAGCGGTCGCACATCGCGATCAGCGGCAGCACAGCGATCTGGGCGTGCTCGGTGGCGTGCAGCGACCCCAGCAGCGCCTCCAACGGCACGGTCTCCGAGTCGGCCAGCTCGTGGGCGTCCAGCTCGAACCACAGCGCCTGCGTGTTGAAGCTCGTCGAGGGCAGCTCGAGCGCCACGATGTCCACCTGCGCGTGGTCCTGGAGGCGGCGGCGCTGGTAGGCGAGGACGGTGTCCGTCACGCTGACCTCGCCGAAGGACAGCGTTACGCCGAGCGTCTCGCGGCGATCGAGCAGGCGCACGATCTCCGTGTCCGTGACCGACTTTGGCTGCGTGTACCAGTCGCCGTCGAAGGGCGCCACGAGCGCGCGCCTGCGCTCGAGATCCAGTTCGCGCACCTCATAGGAGCGCCCCAGGTGCATGTACACGGCGCCCTCGTGGATCGTCGAGTGCGCCCGAGCCGCCTCCGTGGAGCCGAGCACCTCGCCCGAGGACACATCGACGATGGCAAAGCTCTCGGCCGAGGCCGAGCGCAGCGAGACATCCGCCGCCGGGTAGCCGCCTCCCTCGCGCGGGACATACGCACCCGCTGCGATCGCCCCCCCGCCACGGCGGCGAAGGGCGCCGGCGCTCACGAGCTGTTCGGCATGGGTCTCCCAGCGCGGGCCGAGGAACTCCCCGTCGCCGCCGTCCAGCGGACCCTCGTGAGCGGCGCAGAGCAGGTGCGCTTGGTAGATCAGCGCGTTCTCGTGGTCGAGGATCGCCGCCTCCACAGGACGGTCGAGGAAGTCTTCGGGGTGGCGGCAGAAGAACTGGTCGAGCGCGTCCTCGCCGGCCACATACACCGCAAGGCCGCGCCCGCGCCTGCCCGCCCGGCCCCACATCTGGCGCAGCGAGGCCACCGTCCCGGGGAACGTCACGACCACCGCCGCATCCAGCTCGCCGATGTCGATCCCGAGCTCGAGCGCGTCCGTGGTGATCACCGCGCACAGCTCGCCCCGCATCAGCCGGCCCTCCAGCTCGCGCCGCTGCTGGGGGGTGTAGCCGGCGCGGTATGGGACCACCAGCTCGGCGAGCGCCGGATCGGTGTCCTGGAGGTCCTGCTTTACCAGCCGCGCCAGTACCTCCACGCCCTTGCGCGACTTCATGAAGCAGATCGTGCGCGCGCCGTCGCGGACCAGCCGGGCCAGCAGCTCGGCCGCCTCGCCTAGCGCCGAGCGGCGCGCGCCGAGCTTCTCGTCCGTGAGCGGCGGGTTCCACACCGCGATCCGCCGCTGCGGCGCCGGCGAGCCGTCCTCGTCGATCAGCCGCACGTTCTCCAGGCCCGTGAGGCGCTCGGCCAGCTCCTGCGGGTTGGCGATCGTGGCCGAGGTCAAGAGGAAGCGGGGTGCCGTGCCGTAGGCCGCTGCGATGCGCCTGAGCCTGCGCAGCACGTTGGCCACGTGCGAGCCGAACACGCCGCGGTAGACGTGGGCCTCGTCGATCACCACCATCTCCAGGTTCGAGAAGAACGCGCCCCAGCCGCCGTGGTTGGGCAGGATGCCCATGTGCAGCATGTCCGGGTTGGTGAGCACCACGTTGGCGCTCTTGCGGGTCTGGGCGCGCTCCTCGCGCGGCGTGTCGCCGTCGTAGATCGCCGGGCGCACGCGCTTGGTGAGGCCAAACGCGTTGAGGGCACGAGCCTGGTCCTGGGCGAGCGCCTTCGTGGGGTAGAGGTAGAGCGCGCGAGCCTGCGGCTGTTCGCAGAGCACGTGGAGGGTGGGCAGGTTGAAGCACATCGACTTGCCCGACGCCGTGCCCGTGGTCACGATCGTCGGACCCTCCACTGCAGCCTCGAGCGCCTGCACCTGATGGGAGTAGAGGCGCTCGATGCCCATCCCGGTGAGCGCCGCCGCGACCTCAGGATGTAGCGCGGCCGGGATGTCCACCAGGCGGGCCGTGCCCGGTCCTTCGCGCGCCTCGCGAACCAGTCGCCCATCCGCGAGCCCTGCATCGAGCAGGGCGCTCCACGGCTCGGTTTTGCGGTCGAGAACCAAGGCTTTGAGATAGTAGAGGCGATGTCCGCAGCCGACGCCGAGCGCTGGGCCCAAGCCCGCTCCTTCCATCATTCCCTGTATCCCGCCGAGCGGATCGCCGCCGAGCGCGTGCAGTCCATCTCCGTGTGCCTGCCTGCGCGCGAATGCGCCGCGACGATCGCGACCATCGTCGGCGAGCTGGTTGGGCTGCGCGAGGCGGGGGTGGTGGACGAGATCGTGGTGCTCGACGCAGCCTCCACCGACGGCACTTCCGAGCTCGCGCGGCAGGCCGGGGCGGAGGTGTGGCAGGAGGGGGAGCTGATGCGCGAGCACGGCCCCGTTCTGGGCAAGGGGGATGCGATGTGGCGCGCGCTCTCAAGGCTGAGCGGAGAGCTCGTGTGCTTCCTCGACGCCGACACCGAGGGCTTCTCGGCGCACTTCGCCACCGGGCAGCTCGGGCCGCTCGTGTGCGAGGAGGGCGTGTCGTTCGTCAAGGCCTTCTACCGCCGCCCGCTCGGCGGGGGCAGCGAGGGGGGCGGGCGCGTAAACCACCTGATGGCGAGGCCCGCCCTGGCGCTGTTCTACCCCGAGCTGGCCGGCGTGCGCCAGCCGCTGGCCGGCGAAGTGGCAGGGCGGCGCGAGCTGCTCGAAGCGCTCCCGTTCGCCACCGGCTACGGCGTCGAGGTGGCGATGCTGATCGACGTCTGGCAGCGCTTCGGCCTGCAGGCCATGGCTCAGGTCGACCTCGACGAGCACCGCCAGCGCCACCAGTCCCTGGAGGCGCTCGCGCCGATGGCCGCCACGGTGCTCGCCACTGTCGCCAGACGGGTTTCGAGGGAAGGGCGACTGCAGGACGTCGAGCTCGACGCCGGGCCCGTCGAACGCCCACCGCTGGCGGGCGTGAGCGTCGCATGAGCATGCGCTGCCTGTATCTCGACCTGGACGGCACGCTGCTCGGCGCGCGCGCATCGATGCTCCACGACGGTGAGGGGAAGGTGAGCATCGACGGCATCAGGGCCGTGCAGGCCTGCCTTCGCGCGGACGTCGAGGTCGTGCTGATGTCCGGTCGCCGCCGGGCGCAGCTGTTCGAGGACGCGCGCATGCTGGGACAGAGCTCCTACATCTTCGAGGCCGGCGCCTGCGTGGTGCTCGAGGGGGAGGAGCACTGGCTGACGGGCGATCTGATGCCGGGCGAGCTGAGCATCGCCGAGCAGATCGAACGTTCGGGCGCTCCCGAGCTGCTGCTCGAGCGCTACCGCGGGCGTCTGGAGTACCACGACCCGTGGCACGTCGAGCGTGAGGTCTCACACCTCTTCCGCGGGCTGGTGGAGGCGGCTGAGGTCGACCGCCTGCTTGCCGAGCGCGGCCACGAGAACCTGCGGCTCGTCGACAACGGCGTGGTCAGCCGCCGCTCGGAGGCGCTCGCCGCGCTGCCGCACGTACGCGGCTACCACCTCGTTCCGGCCGGGGCCTCCAAGGCCGCGGCCGTCGCCTTCCACCGCCGCGCCCGCGGCCACGCCCGCGAGGAGACCTTCGCCGTGGGCGACTCGCGCGAGGATCTCGCCTGTGCGGCCGAGGTCGGCGCCTTCTGGCTCGTCGCCAACGCGCTCGAGCGCGACGAGACCATGCGCGAGGCGATGGCCGCCCACGAGAACGTGCGCGTGACCGAGACCGGGCATGGCAGTGGGGTCTATGAAGCTGTGGTCAGCGCGCTCATGGAGAGCTGATGGAGCTTCCTTGGTATGAGGCAGATGATTAGAGACCTAGCGGCATGCGACAGCGAGCATGGAGACGGGCGATCCATAGTTGGGAACATTCGCGTCCGCGAAACCGACCAGAGAGCAGTCGCCATAGCGGTGTAAGACAGGTCGATCCCCCGCAGTGCGGGCCCGGCATTACGGTGGACCGGGCACACAGTGACAGTTCGACAGCGCAGCCAGCACAACACGGTCGGGAAGTTCGGGAGATGTCGGCTCGTCCAGCATCCGACAGCGCAGCTAAGGTTCTACCGTGGATATCGCGAAGCCAGTGAGGCGAACACCCGCTTCTCTCACCAGTTTCTTGCCGGCCTGTCTGCTGTCGCACAACGGCTAGGCTTCGTATGGCTCCGCTCCAGAGAGCCCTGGGGCTCAGTGATATGGCAGAGCAGGTCGATCGTGCCGAACTGCTGGCCATTGCCGAGGCAGCTGCTATCTCCGCTGGAGATCTGCTATGCAATTCGATCGTCGGGAGCCGAGAAGATTGCCGTGTAGCTTCAGGCCAGGGGATCGTTACGACGCATGATCTCGCAGCCGAGCATTGCATCCGTGATTTCATTCTCCTCCACCGACCAATCGACGAATTGATTGGGGAGGAGCTGGGACGGGTCCCCGGCCAAACCGGCGTCGAGTGGATCATCGACCCGATCGATGGAACCGCCAACTACGTATCTGGCCTTTCTCATTGGTCTGTATCGATCGCTACGCGCATCAATGGACGCACAGAGGCGGCTGTAGTGCACATACCCAGCGTTGGATGTACTTATACGGCTCTAGCTGGCGGTGGTTCCTGGCGCAATGGCATCCGACTGCCAACTCAGGCCGGATGTGCAAACCTCCGAGACGCTGTGGTCGCAACGGGCTTCTCTTCCTCCCTGGACATCAGGGTCACGCAGCTTCAGCAGCTGATGTGTGTGCTCGAGGTGGTTCGCGATGTTCGCTGCCACGGTGCGGCATCTGTGGAGCTTTGCGTGGTAGCTGCAGGCGAACTCGATGCTTACTACGAGTCTGACCTAAGATTGTGGGATGTCGCCGCCGGAGCCCTCGTGGCAGCCGAAGCTGGAATCGAGGTCGCAGGGAGCCCGTTGGCGGGGACGGGTACTCTGGTCGCTGCGCCGCCCAGGCTAGCTGATCCTCTGCATTGCCTAGTCGCTCCGCCATGCTCCATATCAGGAGAGCACGAATGATCGCGGAACAGGAGATGATGCGGTCGCGGTACGCGGGCTCGATGTCGATAGACCTCATACGTCGTCACGCTGGCGGCGGACTACGACGCATTGCCGAGTCGGCTGACATAACGATCGTTGATGGTCTCGGTGCACACCTGATCGACGCTCAAGGGCGGATGTATCTGGATCTCGTAACGGGGTACGGTGTGGCGGCGCTCGGACACAGGCACCCTCGGTGGGTAACCGCGGTGACTGAGCAGGCGCAGGGCATATCCACGTCTCCCTTCCACAATCCGCAGCTGGCGACGTATCTGAGTCAGCTGTCGGGCATAGTGCCAGAAGGGCTGACTCATACAGCGCTTTTCTCTGGTGGAGCTGAGGCTGTGGAGGTGGCTGTTCGCTTGGCGCAGCTGGCTACTGGACGAAGCGGAATCCTGTCCTTTGGCTCTGCGTTCCATGGAAAGACGGCTGGCGCTCGCTTTGCAGGAGGTGCTCATGAGATCGAGCGCAGCCGTGTCGGTCTCGAGTGGTTTCGATGTGCCGAGTTTCCCGCCTGCACGTCCCACCAAGCGCACAATTACGCGATGTGCGATGAGTCGGCAACGCTGTTGTGGGATGACATCGTGCGTCGTGAGGACCTCGCCGACATAGGAGTGGTGATAGTCGAGCCTGTGCTTGGAACTGCGGGCAATATTCCTCCCCGTCGGCGCTTTCTGTCTGAGCTGCGAGCGTTCTGCGACTCCCGCGGCTGGCTGCTCATCTTCGACGAGTCGCTCACGGGCTTCGGTCGTACCGGATATGGATTCGCATCGCAGCTCTTCGATGTAGTTCCCGACATCTTGGTCATGGGAAAGGCGATGGGCGCGGGGTTTCCGCTGAGCGGCGTCGCTGCCTCCCGCGAGCTCTGGGCCGCCGGTTTACTCGATCGGGCGTCTGCGACATCGACGAGCTATGGGGGGAACCCTCTCGCCTGCGCGGCCGGAATCGCAGTGCTCGATGTGCTCATGGAGCCGTCATTTCTCGAGCACACTCGGCGGACCGCGCGTGTCCTAAGCGAGGGTCTCGTCAAGCTGGCGACGGAGTCCCCCTACGTCAGATGGCCACGTGGGGTAGGCCTGATGCTCGGATTTGATCTGGTCGACCCTGACTCGGGCGATTTGGCGGACGGCGCGCTATGCACGCGGATCTTCGAAGGGTGTCGCGAGGGTGGTCTGTTGATTGCAGCCGATGTGCCGCGTGTGCGGTTGAATCCACCTCTGACTCTTACTGAGCAGGAGGCGCAGCAGGCGCTCGCAGTGCTCGGCGAGGTGCTGATTTGAGGATCGCCATTGCCGGACTTGGGGCCGCCGCGTTGCGTGGTCATCTACCAGCGTTGGAGGCTCTGGCATCGGAAGGTAAGGTGACGATCGTTGGCGGTTGCGATCCCGACCAGCAACGTTGCCTGGTAGCGGGACGGGCCTATCCGCAGATTCCGATGTTTGCGTCCGCTCAGGAGATGCTTGCGTCTATCGATTCTGGGCTGCTGGTCATCGCGGCCAACCCCGGGGTACATGCCGAGCTTGCGGCACTGGGTGCAGCGCACGGCCAGCACATTTTGTGCGAGAAGCCTGCTGGGAGCACAGAGTCGCATGTGGATACGTTTGCTGCAATCCGGCGGCGCTACCCGGATCGCGGTCTTGTTGCCATGTATCAGTACCGCTTCTCGCGCGCATGGATCATGGCAGTCCGATTCTTGCAGGAGGCCGCCAAATCTCAAGCTAGCTTCGTGATGTCGGTCGACGTTCAGCGCCCAGTCGTCGACCGCCATGCCGTCTCGAACTGGCGCGAAGATCCGTCGATGGGTGGTGCGCTTGCGGATCACGCCGTACATTTCCTCGCTCTCGCCCGAGCCCTACGGGGTCCACTCGATGTGGTCTCCAGTGAGCGCGAATATGACGTATACAGACAAGAGCATGCGAAGGCTTCTCTGCGTGTAGGGATGGATACGCTTGACGTATCTGTAGATTACGGAGCCTGTGAAAGAAGTACGAGTATCAGCCTCGCCTGCGGTGAGGTGGCGCTTCGCTGGAGAGACGATGCGCTCAGCCTGGAGCGCCGCGGGCAGGAGGGCCATTCCCTTCGGGTTCCCGCATTGGCGGACAGGCGTCATATCGACGCCCTCTATTTCCCCATGTACCGTAACGTCCTTGCCGGGCTGAAGCATTCCGGCTGGCGCCGTCGGCGTGCGCAGGAGTTGCTCGAGGTCGGCTATGGCTTGAATGCGCTGCTCGCCGTTGCAAGGCCGAGAGAGTCTCGACAGATCGTTGCACTAGCAGCATGACAGACAGCCGGAATAGTTACGACATGCGGCAAGTATGAATCTGTATGATGCCACGATCTATGGTCGACCCTGCCTTCGAGTCGCATGATCCTGAGAAGGAGACCTCCCCGGCCGGCAAATCGGCCCAGGCGCCCGAGGTAGTACCCTCCTGGCACGGGGAGGATCCGACGGCAGACAGATACGAGTTCCAGCTGGAGATCGTCGGATCTGTGGTCCTGGCCTTGATCGGGCTGGTTCTGTCCACGAAGGTTCGCGGCAAGCTAGGCGAACCGGTAGGTGCGAATCTGCTGGCTGCGGGCTGTATAGGTCTCGTGGTTTTTGTTGCCTACGGTTACCTGTTTCGAAATCGCAGTCAGCGGCGGTCTGCCGAGCAGTCAAGAGCATTGACTGGTATCGCAGAAGCCTGCGAAAGGATCGAGAGCCGGGATGGCCTAGAGGTAGGCCGTATGCAGCGTGTCATCGACGACGGACTGGCGCGTTCTCTATCGGTGTTCGACACGGCCAGGAAGATTGGGCTAGCCGGATTCGACGTTGGCCGACCGGTGCAAGAGATCAATGAGGCGGTGCTAAGGGCGCGAAAGACAGTCGACATTCTTGAGATATCTCTCAGGACGATGCAGAACATCGACGCCGATCGATGGCGTGGTTGTGAGGCTGACATCAGAATCATGCTGCTGGATCCGCTCTTTCCTCCGGAGCGCCCGCTGGCCTGTCAGCGCGATAGCGAGGAGGGGCAGGGTGCAGGCCAGATTTTGGTGGAGATCCACGAAATCCTGAAGACCTTTCCGGCAGAGTGGTTTTGGCCGGCGCCTGCAGGTTCCCCTTCGTCAATCTCAGACGAGCCGAACCCCGACGGTGGTGGCACAGATAATACAGGGGCCCATGTCAAGCTCGCGCGAGTCATGCCGACATTGAGCTACTTTCGCATCGATGGTGTCGCCTACTTTGCGCCGCTCGTGCACAAGCAGCTGGGACATGTGACGATGCACCTACGGCTCCGCGAGGGCGGGGAGCTCTTCGCGGCGTTGTCCACTCATTTCGAGAAGCTGTGGAACGATCTGGAGCGGGTCGTAACAGTGCGCCCGAACGATATTCCGCGCCAATACACGCAGTAGTCAGCATACGGGCTCGGAAACACTTCGGTCGGAGTACGTTGTTTCGACGTATTCCGTGGGCTTGAGCCGGCTTTCCCAGCGGTAATAATTTGCCCACCTATTCCGATTAGTGGGCAGCTGCGGTGGGGGACGGCGCGGCTGCTCGCGCGGCGAGAGGAAAGCATGCTGGCGTTGAGCGCAGCTGAAGGGACCATTGTCGTGACCGCCACCGGCGGCGCCGTACTCGCGGCACTGATCGCCTTCGGCTTCTGGTGGTTCAGACCATTCCGCTCGGGATCCCGACGCGAGCTGCAGGTACTAGACGACGAGGAGCGCGACCGCGGCGAGCCGCCGCGCCGGTAGCCGACGCTCAGCCGCTGCCACTCAGGCGACGCCACACGCGACGCCAGAAGCCCGGTTTCGGGCGCCTGCGCCACAGCGCCGGCGGCGGAACCGTGGCGCGCACCAGCGCCACCCAGTCATCGAGCGGGAGCTCACCCGAGATCAGCCGCCCGAGGGCGCTCGTGACCGGGGCGCCAACGCCGGCATGCTCGAGCGCGCGCGCCAGCAGTGGCACCGACTCCAGCGCCTCCACCGCCTGGCCGATCCGTTGCGGGATCTCAGCGGCCGGGATCCCGGCCGCGAGCAGCTCCCCGGCGCGGCGGTTGCGGCTCTCGGGCGCCAGCGCCGTGGCCACCAGATCGCCCGCCCCGGCCAGGCCGATCATCGACTCCGGCCGCGCCCCCAGTGTCTCCGCAAAACGCCATACCTCGGCGAAGATGTGGCCTGCCGCCGCACCCGCCGCGTTCAATCCCTGGGCCTCGGTCGCCCCGGCCGCTAGCGCCGCCGCGTTCTTGGCCGCCCCCGCTAGCTCCACGCCCACCGGGTCATCCGACTGCTCGCACACCACGCCCGCCCGCGTGAACACCTGGGCCAGAGCATGCGCCAGCTCCTGCTCGCTCGAGGCCGCCACCAGCCCCGCACCCGCGTGCACCATCTCCTGCGCATGCGCAGGGCCGCCCACGCAGGCGACGCGCTCGGCGCCGAACGTCGCGCTGAGCACGATCGTGGGCGGCGAGCCCTCCGGTGGAACCAGTCCCTTGGCCACCGACACCACGGCCGTGCGCCTGCCGAGACCCGCCGCCACCAGCGAGTCGATCACCTCGCCGAGACCCTGCGAGGGAACCGCCAGGAACACATAGTCCGCTCGCGCCACACCCGCCGAGGCCGGCTCGATCCGCAGCGCGCCCGGCAGCTCCACGCCGGGGAGGTAGCGACTGTTCTCGCGCGCCTGCTCCATCGACGCGGCCTGCTCGGCCGTACGGGTCTGCAGGGTCGTGCGCAAGCCGCCGCGGGTCAGCAGCACAGCCAGCGCCGTCCCGAAAGAGCCCGCGCCGATCACCGTCGCCCGTCGCCCACCCGGTGTCGGCAGCGCCCGCGCACGCGGGGCGCGAACGCCCGGGCTCGCAGTAGGCTCGGGCTCGGTCATGTGATGAGCGAGACTAGCGATCCTCCACACGAGCGCGCCACCGGGTGGCGCAACTGGGCAGGCGACCAGCGCTGCAGGCCCGCGGTGCTCGAGCGTCCCCGCTCGGTCGAGGAGCTGGCAGGCGCGATCGTCGCGGCCGGGCGTGCGGGGCGGCGCGTGCGCGTGGCCGGCGCCGGGCACTCCTTCAGCGAGAACGTCCTCACTGACGGCACGATGCTGAAGCTCGACCGCCTGGGCCAGGTCCTCGACGTCGATCGCTCCTCGGGCCTCGTGCGGGTGCAGGCGGGCATCACCATCCACCAGCTCAACCGGCAGCTGGCACTGCACGGCCTCGCCATGGAGAACCTCGGCGACATCGACGTGCAGAGCATCGCCGGCGCCATCTCCACCGCCACCCACGGCACGGGCGCGCGCCTGGGCAACATCTCCTCCCAGGTCGCCGAGCTCAAGCTCGTGCTCGCCGACGGAACGACATTGCAGTGCTCGCCCGCGACCGACCCCGAGCTGTTCCGCGCGGCGCGGGTCGGCCTCGGCGTGCTCGGTGCGATTGCCGAGGTGACACTGCGCTGTGTGCCCGCCTTCACCCTGCACGGTGTCGACGCACCGGCGCCGCTCGATCAGACGCTCGAGCGCTTCGAGGAGCTGGCGCAAGACAACGACCACTTCGAGCTCTTCGTCTTCCCCCACGCCAGCACAGCGCTCACCCGCACCAACAACCGCACCGAGCAGGCGCCCCGCCCGCGCCGGCGGACCTCGGCCTATCTCAACGACGTGCTGCTGACCAACCACGCCTTCGAGCTGTTCTGCCGCGCCGGACGCCGCCTGCCCGGACTGATCCCGCAGATCAACCGGCTCGTGACCAGGCTGGCCGGTCGCTCCGAGCGGATCGAAAGCTCGGCCGCCATCTTCGCCAGCCCCCGGCTCGTGCGCTTCACCGAGATGGAGTACGCGCTGCCGCGCGAGCACACCCCCCAGGCCGTCCGTGCGGTGATGGAGATGATCGAGCAGCGGGGCTTCGCCGTGCCCTTCCCAATCGAGGTCAGGACCGTGGCCCCAGACGACGCGCTGCTGTCCACCGCCGCCGAGCGCGACAGCGGGTTCGTGGCCGTGCACATGTATCGAGGGATGGCCTGGCAGCCATACTTCCGCGCCGTCGAGGCGATCATGGACGAGCTCGGCGGGCGCCCTCACTGGGGAAAGCGCCATTTCCAGACCGCTGCCACGCTGCGAGCGCGCTATCCCCACTGGGATCGCTTCCAGGCCATCCGTGCGCGCCTGGACCCCGAAGGGCGCTTTGCCAACGAGTGGACCGATCGTGTCCTCGGGCCCGTCAATGCCTGACAGCCCCTACGACAGGCTCGAGCGCGCAACCGCCGAGCTGCAGGCGCCCTTTGCGTTGATCGACCTCGACGCCATGTGGGCCAACGCAATCGACATGGAACGCCGCGCCGCCACCAAGCCCATCCGCCTGGCCAGCAAGTCGCTGCGCTGCCGGGGGCTGCAGCAGCGCGTGCTCGCCCGCCCCGGCTTCCAGGGCACGCTCGCCTACACCCTCCCCGAGGCGCTGTGGCTTGCGGGGCACGGCGCCGAGGACCTGCTCGTGGCCTACCCCACGACCGATGCGCGGGCCCTGCGTGAGCTGGCCGAGGGCGCGCGCGTGACCCTCATGGTCGACAGCGTCGAGCAGCTCGAGCTGATCGAGCGGGCAGTCGAAGGCATTGGCTCGGAGGCGATCCGCGTGTGCATCGACCTCGACTGCGGCCTGTGGCTGCTCGGCGGACGGCTGCGGATCGGCGTCAAGCGCTCGCCCGTGCACACGCCCGCGCAGGCCGTCGCCCTCGCCCGCGCCATCCTCGCCCGCGAGCGCCTCCAGCTGGTCGGCATCATGGCTTACGAGGCCCAGATCGCCGGGCTGGGCGACACTCCTCCCGGTCGGCCGCTGCGCGCCGCTGCGATCCGTGCGCTGCAGAGCCGCTCCGCACGCGAGCTGCGCCGTCGCCGGGGCGCGGCCGTGGCCGCCGTGGAGGAGCTTGCCGTGGCCGCCGGCTCGCCGCTCGAGTTGGTAAACGGGGGAGGCACCGGCAGCCTCGAGCTGACAGCGGCCGACCCCGCCGTCACCGAGCTGAGCGCCGGCTCCGGCCTCTACGGCCCTACCCTGTTCGACGCCTACCGGATCTTCAGCCCGCGACCGGCCGCCCTGTTCGCGCTGCCCATCGTGCGCCGTCCCGGTCCCGGCGCTGTCACCGCGCTCGGCGGCGGCTATCTCGCCTCCGGTCCCTCCGACCGCGCGCGCCTGCCCCGTACTCATCTGCCCGCCGGGCTGCGCCTCGACGGGCAGGAGGGCGCCGGCGAGGTCCAGACGCCCCTGCTCGGAGACGTCGCCGACGATCTCGCCATCGGCGATCGCGTCTACATGCGCCACGCCAAGGCCGGCGAGCTGTGCGAGCGCTTCGCCAGCGTGCACCTGCTGGAAGGCGATCGCATCGTCGATGAGCTGCCCACCTACCGCGGTGAGGGACAATGCTTCCTATGAGCTCGCTCGAGGAGACCCTGAGGGAGGTGGTGGAGCGGCTCGCCCCGCTCGAGCGCACGCCCTGCTCGCCCGGCGAGCGCGAGGCCGCCAACTGGCTGGCCGAGCGGCTGGGATCGCTAGCCGGCGTCGAGGTCGCGCTCGAGGAGGAGCCCTCGTGGGGGACCTTCCCGCCGACCGTCACCGGCCTCGGGCTGCTCTGCCTCGGCGCAGCCGGGCTGGTGCTCGCCGGCAAGCGCCTCAGCGGTGGATTGCTCGCCGCCGCCGGCATCGCCGCGATCGTGGACGAGGCCCAGAACGGGCCACGGCTGCTGCGGCGCCTCGTGCGCACACGACGCACCACGGTCAACCTGATCGCCCGCTCCCATGGCGAAGGAGCCAGCGGGGAGGAGCGCTCTGGGACCGTGGTCGTGCTCGCCCACCACGATGCGCCCCAGACTGGCCTGCTGTTCGACCAGACGCTCCAGCGCAAGCTGCACGAGCGGGTACCCCAGCTGATCGAGCGCGCGCGCACGCCCCTGCCACAGTGGTGGATCGGGCTCGCCGGTCCACTGCTCACGATCACGGCCGCCGTCACCCGGAGACCAGGCCCCGGGCGGGCGGCGCTCGCCGTCGGCCTCCTCGCCACAGCGATCGTGGCCGACATCTGGCGCAACGCCACCGTCCCCGGCGCCAACGACAACCTCTCAGGGGTCGCCGCCCTCGTGGCCCTGGCCGAGCTGTTGCGCGAGTCGCCCGTGCCTGGCATGCGCGTGCTGCTCGTCTCCTGCGGCGCCGAGGAGACCCTCCAGGACGGCGTGCGCGCCTTCATCTCTCGTCACCGCCACGAGCTGGACCCCCAGCGGACCTGGTTCGTCAACCTCGACACCGTCGGCTCGCCCCATCTGGTCATGCTCGAGGCCGAGGGGCCGATCTGGATGGAGAGCTACGCCGGCCCCTGGCTGCGCGACATGGTCGCCGAGCGCGCCCAGGCATTGGGCATCGAGCTGCACCGCGGCTTTCGCGCCCGCGCATCGACCGACAGCGTGATCCCCTCGCGCGCCGGCTACCCCACCGCCACGCTCGTCTCCATGACCGACTGGCGCAGCCCCGCCAACTACCACCTGCCGAGCGACATCCCCGCCAACCTCGACTACCGATCGGTCGGGCGGGCAGTCACGCTGGTGCACGACCTCGTGGCGAGCCTTGCCGCCCGGGCCACGGGTACCACTGCAGGGGAGACTGCCGCGCCTCTGCCATCTTGAGAGGAGATGCCCGAGGGCGACACGATCCACCACGCCGCCAACCGCATCCGCGCCGTGCTCGACGGGAAGGTGCCCGAGGAGATCCGCACCCCCCAGCCCCGCCACCAACGCGACCACTGGCCCGAGACGCTCGCCGGCAGGGCCATGCGCTCCGTCGACGCTCACGGCAAGCACCTGCTCCTCCGCTTCGACGGCGAGATCACGCTGCACTCGCACCTGCGCATGACCGGCTCCTGGGGCGTCTACCGCGAGGGCGAGCGCTGGCGTCGCGCAGCCAGACGGGCCTGGATCGTGCTCCGCTACGGCGGCTGGGAGGTCGTCGAGTTCGACGGACCCGTGCTCGAGCTGATGAGCGACGCGCGCACCCGCTCGCACCCCCAGCTCGCAGGGCTCGGGCAGGACGTGCTCGGCGAGCGCTTCGACGACGGGCTGTTCCTGCGCCTGCTCCGCGCCGATGACCCCACTCGCCCCATCGGCGACGCCCTGCTCAACCAGCAGACCGTCGCCGGCATCGGCAACCTGTGGAAGGCCGAGACCTGCTTCGCCGTCGGTATCGACCCCTGGCGGCCCGTCGCCCACGTGCGCGACGAGGAGGCGCTCGCGCTCGTCGGCTTCGCCCGCAAGGCCATGGCCGAGTCCGTGCGCTCAGGCTACAAGCAGCGACCGCGCCAGGTCTACCGCCAGGCGGGGAAGCCCTGCCCGCGGTGTGGGACGCGGATCCGCCAGCGGGGGCAGTGGGAGAACAACCGGCTCACCTTCTGGTGTCCGGGGTGTCAGCGGTGACAGACGGCGTCCGGCGGGCTGCAGGCGAGGCCCTTGTCGATCAGGTCGCGAAAGTCGCAGCTAACGAGCGTGCTCCCGCTCTGGCGGGCGGCTGCCACATAGGCGGCGTCGTAGACAGAGATCCCGTGTTCCTCGGCGAGCCTTGCAGCACTCGCGAGCAGAGCATCGGTTGACGGCACCACGCCGCCATCGCCGGCGATCCGCTCGATGGCCTCCAGAAGGAGCGGGACCTGCTCGGGCGCCTTCCAGGCACGGACAGCAACGTTTGCCACCTCGTAGCGGATCAGGTCCAGGCTTGCCAGCGTTCGCTGTGAGTCGAGGAGCAGGGCTCTCGCCGACCCATGGAGCTCATCGTCTGCGTCAAACGCAGCGAGGAGCGCGCTCGCATCCAGAAACAGCGTGCTCAACTCAAGGACGATTCGCCTTGACACGCTCGGCCGAGGCGCCTCCGTGGCGCGGGGCGGTGTGTGTGAGGAGAGCATCCATGGCGGCTGCGCGATCTGTGCGGCGCTCACGCAAAGCGGAATCGGCGAACCCACGGAGAACTGCGCTGCGCGTCTTCCCGAGGCGCTTGGCCTCGGCATCGACCTCCTCGAGGAGGTCATCGGGCATCGACACCATCACCTTGGCCATGGGACGAGTATACCACGGTATACCGCTTTCTTAGGTCTGTAGCAGTTTTGCTACGATGCGTAGATGTCCGTGATCCCCCAGGGCAAGCTCCGCAACGACATCGCTGCCGTGCTGCGTCGGGCAGAACAGGGCGAGCGCTTCACAGTGACCGTCTCCGGACGCCCCATCGCCGAGCTCGGGCCGCTGCCAGGAGCGCGAGCGCTCGCCAGGCCCGAGCGGCTTGCGGCAATACTCGCCGAGACTCCGCCCGATCCCGGCTTTCCCGAGGACCTGCGCCGGATGCGCCAGGAGGACGAGGAGGCATCGCACGACCCGTGGGCAGCCTGATCGACACGAGCGTGCTGGCGGCCGGGCACGAGGTCGCCGGGCTCGACGAGGCTTGGGCTGTAAGCGTCGTCACCGTCGGAGAGCTCGAGGCGGGCGTTCTGATCGCAGGGGAATGAGGGCACACGGGCGCGCCGCCTCTCGCTGCTAGCGGCAGTCCTCGCAGAGGCCCCGGCCCTACCCGTCGACCGCCACGTAGCCGCGCGCTCCGGCGAGCTGCGCGCGCGGGCCGGCCGGCGGCCCAGCAACGATCTCTGGATCGCCGCAACCGCGCTGGCGCACGACTTCACACTCGTCACCGCCGACGAGCGTCAGGCGACGCTGCCGTTGGTGCGCTCGACACTGGTTGGGGGGTAGGCCTAGCTGCTAGCGCGAGCCGGCGTGCTCACGGGCCGCAACGCTCTGAGATGGTGCACTCCCTCGCTATATCCGCACAGTTGCTGCGAGCAGCCTACCCGCCGCCGCCAGCGCACGAGCGGTGCCTGCCTCGAGAATCACCTGCAGATCGAGGATGCGGGCGTCGAACGCGTCCAGCTCGTTCTCGGCCGTGATCGCATAAGAGGGGACCCCCGCCTGGCGCGCTCGTGTGGCGATCTCGAACGTCGCCCTCCCGGCGAGCGTGTCCTCGCTCAGGTGGCCATCCGCGATGACCACGGCTCGCGCCGCTCGCATGCGTCTGTCGAAGTCGAGCGAGTCGAGCAGCTCACGGACGTCCGCTGCGCCGGACTCCTGGGGGCGTGCGAGCGCGAGCAGATCCGACTCGGGCAGCCCGCCCGCTTTCAGACCACGGGCGATCGCCGTGGCGACCGCTTGCGCAGGCAGCACGGCGTTGAAGTCGACGGCCGTCAGGAGCACGTGGGTTGGGATCGGCACCGAGCTGGAGTCTAGGCAGGCCAACGCCCGATCGGGCATCCTTCCAGGCAATGCCAGCCAAGAAGTCAGAGCCCGTCATTGTGGAGACCTGCGGGCGCGAGGTGCGCGTCAGCAACCCCCAGAAGCCCTACTTCCCCAAGGCGGGCATCACCAAGATCGACCTCGTCAACTACTACATCGAGTGCGAGCAGGCAGTCGTGCGCGGGCTGCGCGACCGGCCCACCGTGATGAAGCGCTGGGTCGACGGGGTCGACGGCGAGCCCTTCTTCCAAAAGCGCGTACCCGACAGCGCGCCCGAGTGGCTGCAGACAGCCACCGTCACCTTCCCCAGCGGCCGTCACGCACGCGAGCTCTTGCCCAACGACGCCGCCCACCTCGTGTGGGGCGTCAACCTCGGCGTGATCGACTGGAACCCCTGGCCCGTGCGAGCCGACGATCTCGACCGCCCGGACGAGCTGCGCGTCGATCTCGACCCCAGCCCCGAGGTCACCTTCGCCGAGGTCAGAGAGGTGGCGCTCGACGTACGCGAGGTTCTCCACGCCCACGGCCTGCGCGGCTATCCCAAGACCTCCGGCTCGCGCGGCATCCACATCTACGTGCGCATCGCGCCCGAGCAGGGCTTCGAAGAAGTGCGCCGCGCCGCGCTCGCCCTGGCGCGCGAGGTCGAGCGGCGGATGCCCGGACGAGCCACCAGCCGCTGGTGGAAGGAGGAACGCCAGGGCGTGTTCATCGACTACAACCAGAACGCCCGCGACCGCACCGTCGCCTCGGCCTACTCCGTCAGGGCCGTCCCCGACGCCCGCGTCTCCTGTCCGCTCGAGTGGGACGAGGTCGCAGACGTGGAGCCCGCCGAGCTGACCCTGCGCACCGTGCCCGCCCGCCTGCGCGAGCGCGGCGACCCCGCCGAGAGCATCGACGAGAACGCCGGCAGCCTCGACGGGCTGCTCGAGCTCGCCGCCCGCGACGAGCGCGACGGCCTGGGCGACGCTCCCTGGCCGCCACACTTCCGCAAGCAGAAGAACGAGCCAAAGCGCGTGCAACCGAGCAGGGCGCGCAAGGAGGAGGAGAAGCCATGACGCTGCCGCTCGAGCCCCCCGTCAAGCCCCAGCTCGCGCTTTCGCGCAAGCAGCTGCCCGTTGGCAAGGAGTACGTCTACGAGGTCAAGCTCGACGGCTTTCGCTGCCTCGCCTTCGTCGACGGCGAGGACGTGTTCCTGCAGTCGCGCAGCGGCAAGCCGCTCGGGCGCTACTTCCCCGAGCTGCTCACCCTCCCCGCCGGACGCTATGTGCTCGACGGCGAGATCGTCGTCCGCGACTCGGACGGCCGCGAGGACTTCGACGCGCTCGGGCAGCGCATCCACCCCGCGGTCTCCCGGGTCGAGCGCCTGGCCGTGGAGACCCCCGCGGCGATCGTCGCCTTCGACCTGCTGGCGCGCGATGACGACTCGCTGCTCGAGCTGGCGTTCTCGGAGCGTCGCGACGCGCTAGAGGGTCTGCTCGCCGGCAACGAGTTCGCTGAATCTCCTATCGAGTTGATGCACACGGCCGAGACGGCCGCCGAAGCCGAGCGCTGGCTGCAGGGCGCCGAGGGCGCCATCGCCAAGGAGCGCTCAGCCACCTACCGCCCCGGCGAGCGCAAGGGCATGGTCAAGGTCAAGCGCGTGCGCACTATCGACACCGTCATCGTTGGCTGGCGTCCCGGCAAGGAGGAGGGCACAGTCGGCGCGCTCATCCTCGGCCTCTACGACGGCGACGATCTGCGCGTCGTGGGTCACTGCTCCGGGCTCACGGCCTCGGAGAAGAAGCGGCTCGTAGGCTTCCTCGCCGACTACGAGTCGGGCGAGCGCGGCTCCGGCGACCCCAGCCGCTGGAGCTCGGGCAAGGACCTCGAGTGGATCGGACTGCGACCAGAGCTGGTGATCGAGATCGACTTCGACCACGTCTCCGCCGGGCGCATCCGCCACGGCGCCAAGCTCAGGCGCTGGCGCGAGGACAAGGCACCCGCCGAGTGCACCATCGACCAGCTCCACACGTGAGCGTCCACTAGCATCAGCAGCGTGAGCGGGGACGCAGCGAACAGGGCCACGATCGCCGAGGAGGAGTACCTGCAGAGCCTGTTCTGGCTGCAGGAGGCCGGGCTGCCGATGACCGGCGCCAACGTCGCCCGCGCCATGCAGCTGTCCGCTCCCACCGTGCACGAGATGATCGGACGGCTGGAGCGCGACGGCTACATCACCCGCGACAGCAACCGCGCCATCGCCTTCACCGACACCGGGGCCGATCACGCCGAGGGCATCGTCCGCCGCCACCGTCTGATCGAGCGCTTCCTCACAGACATCCTCGGCGTGCCCTGGGACGAGGTCCACGAGGAGGCCGAGCGCCTCGAGCACGCCATGTCGCCCGTGCTCGAGGAGCGTATGCTCGCCGCCATCGGCAACGCCAAGACCTGTCCACACGGGCACCCAATCGTGGCCGGCGCCCGCCTCTCAGGCGTCCCCCTCGCCGACGTCGAGCTTGGGGCCTCCGTGCGCATCCTGCGCTTCGAGAACGAGGCCGAGGACCTGCTGCGCTATTTGAAGGCCTCGGGCCTCGAGCCCGGCCTCGAGGGGACGCTCGCCGAGCGCGACGAGGAGCACGTGGCCGTGAAGGCAGCTGACGGCACCCTGCTGACGCTCACGCCCAGCGTCGCCGAGACCGTCTCTGTGATCGCCGACCCCTCGCCGCCGCCTCGCACCGCGTTGCCAGAGCAGCTGGTGCTCGGGCAGCGCTACGGACGCTAGAGCGAGCGGTAGGCCTCGGCGAGGCGCGCCACGCCTGCATCGACCTGCTCAGGCTTCACGCCCGAGTAGGCCAGGCGCAGCGTGTTCTCGCCGCCCTCCAACAGGAAGTCGGTGCCCTTCACAAACGACACCCCGCGGTCGGCCGCAGCCTGGAAGAGCGCGTGCACATCCGTGCCCTCCGGCAGTGTCACCCACATGAAGTAGCCGCCCTGAGGCTCCACGAACTCGGCCTCGGGGAGGTCGCGGCGGAGCGCCTGCGCGAGGGTTGAGGCGCGCTCGGCCAGCGCCGCCTTGACCGTCTCGATCGAGCGGTCGATGGCGCCCGAGGCGCAGAACTCATACACGATCGACTGCGAGACCATGTTGGGCGAGATGTAGGTGTTCGTCGCCAGCTGCGCGATCGCTTTGATCAGCTCAGGCGGCCCAACCAGGTAGCCGACCCTGATGCCCGGGCAGACCGTCTTGGAGAACGACGACGCGTACACCACCCGCTCGGGGTCCATCGAGAGCATCGTGGGCAGCGTCTCGCCGCTGAAGCGCAGGGCCACGTAGGGGTCGTCCTCGAACACCACGAAGTCGTGGCGGGCAGCCATCTGGAGCAGCGCCTCGCGCTTGGCCAGCGAGATGGTGTAGCCAGCGGGGTTCTGGAAGTTGGGGATGATGTGGGCGAGCTTGGGCGCCACCGGCACGCCACCTTCGAGCAGGCGCTCGAGCGCCTGGGTGTCGATCCCGTCGGGCTCGAGCTCCACCGCATGCAGGCGCGCCCCGCGCTGGCGCAGCGATAGCAGCGTGCGGTCATAGGAGGGGCGCTCCACGACCACGTCATCGCCAGGGCGCACCAGGTGCTCGAACAGGAACGCGTCGGCCTGCATCGAGCCGTTGGTCACCAGCACACGCTCCGGCTCCACGCCATGACGGTCCGCGATCCAGCTGCGCAGGCGCGGATAGCCAATCGAGGTGCCATAGGCGGTTGTGCCCGCCGGGTCGCTCTCGAACGCCCTCACAGCCGCGTCGCGCAGGCCGTCCACGTCGACAATGTCAAGCGACGGGGCGCCGCGGGCGAAGGAGATCGTGGGTCCTGGCGTGCTGCTCACAGCCGCGTAGGATATGCGTCCCAGCAGCTCGTCGTAGTCGTGGGTCAGCTCGCGGGCCGTCCGCTCGAGGCGATCGCGGAAGCGCAGCAGCTCCTCGGGGCGGGGCGGTGGCGGCGCTCCCGCCCGGCCGTGGGCCGCCGGTGCGGGCCGGCGCTGAGGTGGCCGTGGCGGTGGTGGGGGGGAGTGCTGGAGGGTGGGGCGGGGCGGTGGTGTCGGCGAGCGTGGGGAGAGGGGCAGGGAGTTCTCCGCCTCGATGCGCTCATCTACAACCCGGCTCCAGCTGCTCGCCTGGGGCCGGGGCCCCTCGGAGTGGGCCGGGTGCGGGCCGGTCTCAGTCACCGAGCTCAGCGTGCGCTCCAGCTCCACGATCTTGCGCTCGAGCTCGTTCAGCGTCCTTGCGACCTCCGGGTCCACGGCCATCAGCCTAGCCGTGTTCCTCGTCCACCGTCCGGACCCGCGCACTCGCGACGCTACGCAGTCGATCCACTGCCGTGAGGGTCCGGGCGAACAACCGGGAGCAGTAGATCGTAGGCCAGCAGATCCAGCCCCCAGATGCTGACCTGCGGAACAGGAAGCTGGGGAAGCCGTGCGCGCGTGAGCACGGCATTCAGCCGCAGGGGCACACCGCCTCCCATCTTGGCCAGATCGCACAGTTCGCCGGCCGAGAAAGGCACCTCCGTACCCAAGATCCAGGTACCCCGCATCTTCGAGAACCCAATCGGCGGCTACCTCCTGCTCACGAGCATGAGGAGCGCATTGTTTCTCTCCGCGCGACGGCGGAGCGATGGCTCAGGAAGCCGATACCGAGGCGCCGCCGAGAACCTCGACGGCGATCTGCGCGGCCTCGGTCGGGGTGCGACCCACACGCACACCCTTGGCTTCTAGCGCCTGGGCCTTGGCCGCGGCTGTGCCCGCACTGCCCGAGACAATCGCGCCGGCGTGACCCATCTGCTTGCCGGCGGGGGCGGTGAAACCGGCGATGTAAGCGACCACGGGCTTGCTCATGTTCTCAGCGATGAACTCCGCGGCCTCCTCCTCGGCCGAGCCGCCGATCTCGCCCGAGAGCACCACCAGCTCGGTCTCCTCGTCGGCCTCGAACAGCTCGAGGATGTCCACGAAGGAAGAGCCCGGCACCGGGTCGCCGCCGATGCCCACGATCGTCGAGCAGCCAAAGCCGGCCTGGGCGATCTCGTTGCCGATCTGGTAGGTCAGCGTGCCCGAGCGCGAGACCACGCCGACGTTGCCCGGCTTGAAGAAGGATGCGGGGATGATGCCCACGTTGGCCTTGCCGGGCGAGAGGATGCCGGGGCAGTTGGGGCCGATCAGGCGGGTCCCCGGATGGTCGCGCTCGAGCGTGTTGTAGACGCGAAGCTCGTCGTGGGCCGGGATGCCCTCGGTGATCGCGATCACGAGCTCGACCCCGGCGGCGGCCGCCTCGAGGATCGAGTCGGCGGCGAAGCGCGGCGGGACGAAGATCATCGCAGTGTTGGGCTGGGACTCGGAGACGGCCTGCTCCCAGCTGTCGAACACGGGGATGCCCTCCACGTTCTGTCCGCCCTTGCCGGGAGTGACCCCGCCGACCACCTTGGTCCCGTAGTTGCGGTTGTTGAGCGTGTGGAACGTGCCCTCGCGACCGGTGATGAGCTGAGAGGGCGATTTGCTTGGATTGGTGTCGGGTTTTTTCATGTCCTAAACCATAGAGTACGAGCCGATTGTCAGAGCAGCGGGTTGTCTGGTTCGAGGCCGAACAGGACCCGGCCGGTCGAGTGCATGACCCGCGGATGGACGCCGATATGCTGCGTCATGACATGCACATCGCGAAACGCCCGCTCCAGCGGGCAGCTCACGTATATCGAACTGGCGCCGCCGGCGACGTACATCAGATCAACCGCCTGCACCGCGCTGCTCACGGCGTGAGATGCCGCCACTCGCACGAGCCCCCGGGCCTCCATCGTCACCTTTCCGGTTGCGAGAAGTTGGCTCCAAAGCTGATCAAGGCTATCGAACAGGAATAGCCGGGCTGAGCGGACCAGCGCCTCGGCTTGCGACAC
>DATARM010000034.1:0-5384 GCA_036264155.1 Solirubrobacteraceae bacterium | reverse complement strand
GTGTTGGTGATCGTGAACGTGTCGCCACTCGTCGACGTGGCGGTCACCGAGTAGCCGGTGGCTGAACCCGTCGCGCTCGTGATCCATGCTTCTTTGGTGGGCGTGCCGGTACCTTCGACGATCGACGGCTCATAGTTTTTGAGTTCGCCGGCCGTTGCGACTTTGAGGTAGCTGCCGTTGTTGTCGGTCGCAATCGTCTCAGCCGTGGTCTGAGCCGTACGAGCGAGCTCCTTCGCCTGGGCGTCGGTGGCCTTGCTCTTCTGACTGAGGAACGACGGAATCGCGATCGCGGCCAGAATGCCGATGATCAGGATAACGACCAGAAGCTCGATAAGGGTGAAACCACCCTCATCTCCCGAGCGCTGGCGCAGTCGATACAACATGGTGAATCCTCCTAGGATCCGATTCTTGGGCGCCAGCCCTTGGTAATCGCCTCAAGCGGCGATGCGTCCCCTTTCAGGGGCCGCCGGCTTTGCTACGCATCCACGATGGATGCTTTGCCTTGGCACCTAGTTCTGGCTTTGTCAGCGGCTGCATCGACTGCCGGGTCGCCCACCTTTATAGGTGCACGGAGTGTTGGACAGATGACCCGCGAGTGGCCGGAGCCTAGGGCGTCTGCTCGGGAGCCGCAGCGATCTCCGCCGCGCCGGCCGGATCCTCGGCCGGCCAGCCGGCCTGCGCGTCGATGCCCGGCGCGCGCACCCCACTGCCGGCGCACCAGGGGCACTTGACGTGGCTGGGAGACCCTCCGAGGTTGGAGATCACCTGCCCGCTGCCCCGGCAGGGCATACACTCCCGCGGCCCATGAGACCCGTCGCTGAGGCCCTCGCTGTTGTCATCGTCGCTCGCCACGAGCCGATCAGACTAGCGTTCCCGCGATGAGAAGATCGAATCGGGCACTCGAGTGGGCCCTCGTGGCGGCGATCACGCTTGGCGCAGCGGCACTGCGCCTGACCGCGATCGGCAAGGTCTCCCCCGATCCCTTCTACGACGCCGCCGTGCGCAGCATGGGGATGTCGTGGCACAACTTCTTCTTCGGCGCCTTCGAGCCGGGCGGGAGCGTCTCGATCGACAAGCCGCCCGTCGATTTGTGGCTGCAGGTGATCAGCGTGAAGCTGTTCGGCTTCAGCTCGACCACGCTCAAGCTGCCCGAGATCTTCGCCGGGATCGTCTCCGTTCCCCTGCTGTACGCCGCGGTGAGGCGTATGTGGGATGCACGAGCGGGGATCGCGGCAGCGCTCGCGATCGCAGTCCTTCCCGTCGAGGTGATCACCTCGCGCAGCGACACCATGGACGCGGTGATGATGGCGTTGATCGTGCTCGCGCTGCTGCTGATCGTGCGGGCCCTGGAGACCGGTCGCCAGGTTTGGCTGCTGGCCGGTGCGGCGGCGCTGGGCCTGGCCTTCAACGTGAAGCTGCTGGAGTCGCTGGTGGCTCTGCCCGGCCTCGCCGTGCTCGCCTACCTGGGCCTGCCTGGCACCCATCCGCGGCGGATCATGCGGGTGCTTCTAGCCTCCGTGGTCTATGTGGTGGTGGCCCTGTCGTGGCTGACCGCCACGATGATCGCGCCGGTCCACGACCGCCCCTGGGCGATCGGCTCGACCAACGGCAGCGCCTGGAACGCAGCTTTCGTGTTCAACGGCACCGACCGCCTGGGTGGCAAATCGCCCGAACCAGGCAACACCGAATACGAAGCTGGGCACCGTTACCCGATAGCTACGCAGTCGGAGCGCGATCACATTCCGATCGTTCCACCCTCCCCCACTCGCCTGCTCGCGCGGGTGGGTCCACTCTCCGGCGAGCGCCTCGGGCTAGAGGTGCTCGTGGGACTGCTGCTCGGCCTCCCAGCGCTGCTGTGGAGCGTGCTGAGAGCCAGGAGCGACCCCGATCCCGAGCGCACGGAGGACTCCGATGCGGCCCTCGAAAGGAGCGTGAGGATGTCCCGCGCGATCGCCGCCGGGCTCACGGTCTGGATGCTCACGGGGATCGTGCTGTTCAGCCACATGGCGCGGCTGCATCCGCGCTACGTGGAGGGCTTCACGCCGGTGGTTGCGGCGATGGTCGGGATCGGCGTCTCATGGGCGTCCTCGATCCGGGGGTGGACGCGCTTCGCATTTCTTGCGATCGCACTCGTGGCGAGCGTCTACTACGCCGAGCGTCTGCTCTACGGAGGCCCGAGCACGTGGCTGATCGCGTTCGCCGCCGCGCTCGCCGCGATCGCACTCGCGGCAGTGGCCCGGGTCCTTCATGCCGGCCCCGCAGGGAGCCGCGGTGGGCTGGTCACAGCCGCAATCGCAACCCTGACGCTGGTCTCCGTGCTGGCAGTTGGGCTGAAAGCCGACGTGACCGCGATCGAAACCCATGTGACTGATGCCGGCTATGTCGGAGCGCTGCCCAGCGAAGAGCAGCGGCTGATCAGCGCATACCTGCGCGCCCATCAGGGTGGCGCGCGCTATGAGGTGGCAGCCGAGTCGGCCACCCAGATCGGCTCGCTGATAGTGCAGGATGCCCGCCCCGTGCTCGTGCTGACAACCTATAGCGCGCGCGTGTTCACCCCGGTGGCCAAGCTCGAACGCTTGATCGCCGAAGGACAGGTCCGCTACGCGTTCCTGAACAGCTTCTGCACCCATCACGGCGCCTCGCTGAACCCGGCATGCTCGGCCCCGGCCAAGTGGGTGCGCGCGCACGGGACCGACGTCTCGCTGCAGGCCGGCCTATCCCACCACAAGACCCTCTACCTGCTGCCTGGAGCGAAACCGTGAACGCCGGGATCGACACCCTCGGCCTACGCGCACTCGCCGACGGCGCCCTGAGCGCGGGCAGCCTCGCTCTCGACACGGAGTTCATGGGCGAGGGCCGCTACAGAACGCTTTTGTGCTTGGTGCAGTTGGCCATACCCGAGCCTCCGCAGGTGGGCGAGCGGATCGCGATCGTGGACCCCCTTGGCGAGGAGCTCGACGGCTCGCCGCTGGCGGAGGTGCTTGCCGATCCCGCAGTGCAGATCGTCGTGCACGCAGGTCGCCAGGACATCGCCCTGATGCGTCGCTGGCTCGGCTGCGAGGTGACGAACGTCTTCGACACCCAGGTGGCAGCCGGGTTCGCCGGCCTGGGCGCGCAATCCTCCTACGACTCGCTGCTCACCGAGGTCCTCGGCCTGCGCGTAGCCAAGACAGCGAGCTTCACCCGCTGGGACGCCCGCCCGCTCTCACCTGAGCAGCTGGCCTATGCGCGTGAGGACGTCGTGCACCTGCTCGAGATGGCGAGCGAGCTCGAACGCCGGCTGCAGGCGTTGGGCCGCCTCGAGTGGGCGCGCGAGGAGTGCCAGCCGCTCGCGCTCTCCAGCGACGAGCGCGACCCCACGAACATCTTCCTGCGCCTGCCGCGGGTGAACGGCCTGAACGCCTCCGCCCGTGCGATCGCGCGCGAGTTGGTCGAGTGGCGTGAGCAGACCGCCGAGCGCCAGAACCGCCCGGTACAGGGGGTGCTCGGGGATGCAACGCTCGTGGAGATCGCCCGCCGCCGACCGTCATCGCGTGGGGAGCTCGAGCGCATTCGCGGCCTCGGCGCAAACGCACAGGGCAGGCGGGCGGAGGAGCTGCTTGCCACGATCGCGCGCGGATCGCGGCGCCCTCCCGAGCAACTGCCCCAGACGCAGCGCCCACCGGCGCCGCGACCCGATGATGCCCCGCTCGTGGCACTGAGCGAGGCGCTGCTGCGCTCCCGTGCGCGCGAGGCTGGTCTTGCCTACGAGCTGCTGGCCGCCCGCGCCGACCTGCAGGCGATCGTGGCGAGCGCTCGCAGTGGAAGCGAGGAGGCGGATGTGCGGACGTTGCGCGGATGGCGACGCGAGCTGGTCGGCGCCGAGCTGCTGGAGCTGCTCGCTGGGAACGTCTCGCTGGCGGTCGACGGCTCGGGCCAGGCCCGCAAGGTGAGCGTCAGCGCACGGAAGGACGGCCGCTGAATGCTTATTCGATGTGGTTGTAAACTTCGAATAGAGGCAGATACATCGATATGACGATGAAACCCACGATCCCTCCGATCACGATGATCATGATCGGCTCGAGGATTGATGTGAGTGCCTTGACCGAAGCTTCAACCTGTTCCTCGTAGAACTCCGCCACGCGATCGAGCATCGCATCGAGCGCACCTGTTTCCTCGCCCACACCCACCATGTGTGTGACCATCGAGGGGAAGATCGGCGCCTGGGCCAGCGGCGCGGCGATCGTGCCACCACGCTTGACGGATGCGATCACACCGTCCATCGCTTCTTCAACCGCGGCGTTTCCGCCGGTGCGCCCCGTGATGTCAAGTGCCTGCAGCAGCGGCACGCCGGCGCTCGTGAGCGAGGCGAGCGTGCGCGACCAGCGCGCCACCGCAACCTGCTGGACGATCGCACCGATCTTCATCGGAACACGCAAGCGGAAGTGGTCCCACTGGCGCCGGCCCCAGGTCGTCTTCTTCCATCGGGTGAACGACGCGATGATCACTGCCACCGAGCCGAACATGAGCCACCAGTACCCGGTAACCGCTTCTGAGAGCGTGACCGAGACCTGGGTCAGGGCAGGGAGTTCTCCTCCGAACTGCTTGAAGACACCCACGAACACGGGGACCAGGAAGGCCACCAGCGCCATCATCACGCCGACGGCGAAGATGATGACCATCGTGGGATAGACCATGGCGGCTTTGATCTGACGCCGCAGCGCAGCGTCCTTCTGTAGCTGATCGGCCACGCGCATCAAAGCGTCCTCCAGCACTCCGCCCATCTCCCCAGCCTGGGTCATGGCTACGAACAGCTGATTGAAGACCTTGGGGTGGCGCGACATCGCGTCGCTCAGCGAGAGTCCCGCCTCGACGTCCTTGCGCACAGCCACGATCGTTTCCTTGAGGAACTTGTTCTCGGTCTGCTCCTCCAGCACGTACATCGCGCGCAGGATGCTCATGCCCGAGGAGATCATGGTCGAGAGCTGGCGGGCGAAGACGGCGAGCTCCGTGGCCTTGACGCGCTTTAGGAAACTCAGCTCGATCTCGCGCGAGCTGTGCTTGTCGGCGATGTCGAGGACGATCAGGCCGCGGCCCTTGAGCTGATCGGAGACCGCCTGCTTGGAGTCCGCCTCGACCTCGCCGCGGGCCTTGCCACCGGCGATGTCGAGGGCCTTGAAGGTGTAGGTGCTCATGCCGGGCGCCTAGGCTGCCGCCAGCGACGTTGCGCCCAGCAACCGCCTGAGCTCCTCGGGTGTGGCCGAGCGAGCTTCAGCGAGCTTCTGGGTGATCTTGCCCTGGCGTACGAGCGTGGCCAGCGAGGTGTCCATCGTCTGCATTCCTGCCGCCGAGCTGGTCTGCAGCACTGAGTAGATCTGATGTGTCTTGCCCTCGCGGATCAGGTT
>DATARM010000162.1:0-5276 GCA_036264155.1 Solirubrobacteraceae bacterium | reverse complement strand
AGGTAGCGGGCGTAGCCACCAGCCTTCCCAGCCCCAATGCTTTCAGCAGTCATCACACCATTACTGACCACAACTCCCCCGGATTAGACAACGAATTACGCACTCCAGCCACACCCCAGGCACCCCTGTGCATCTAGTCCGTCCTTTCTGCCAGCGTGTGGAGACCGGGAGCTTGCTCCGGGAACAGGGAGCCGGTTTTCGGTCGCAGCGGCCGGCTCGTCTGACGCGTAGCTGGCAGGAAGGAATGCCGTTTGCTGCTGCGTCGTCCGGCAGGCCGGGTTGGGTCCTGGGCTGGTGACGGGCTGGCTCTTAGTCTGTCTGTCGGCCATCCGTGGCCTGACCGACGCCCGTTGTGTCGTCCGCCACCACCCAGGACCTGCGGCGTGACCTAATAGGAGCGTGGCAACCGCCCCAAGAAAGGCCTGTCCGCCGGAGGTCCAGTCAAACGAGAGCCATCGATTGAAGGGACGTGCGGATGATCGTGATCGGAGCGGATGTCCACAAGAGCACACACGCGTTGGCCGCGGTCGACGCGGGCACGGGGCAGCTCCTCGGCGAGCGGGAGACCCCGGCGAAGGTGCAAAGGACACCTCGAAGCGCTGCGATGGGCGCAGACGCTCGGCCAGGAGACTGTGTGGGCGATCGAGGACTGTCGCGATCTCTCCCACCATTTCGAGCAGGCGCTGATCGCAGCTGGTGAGCGAGTGCTGCGTGTGGCTCCGAAGCTCATGGGCGTCTCACGCCGCGGAGAATGGGAGCCTGGGAAGTCCGATCAGATCGACGCTCGGGCGAATCGCCCGAGCCGTTCTTCGCGATGGCATCGAGCGCTTCCCAACCGCCTATCTCGACGAGGACGCTGTCGAGATTCGGCTGCTGTGCGATCACCGAGACGTGCTCGTCAACGAGCGCACCAGGCTGATCAACCGGCTGCGAATCAACCTCGTGATCCTCGACCCCGAGCTCGAGGCAGAGATCCCCTCGCGCAAGCTGGACTACCCAGGTCAGCTCTCACGCATCACGAGGCGACTGCGCGCGATGCCGCAGACTGCAAGGGTGCGGATCGCCCGTGAGCAGACCCTGCGGATCGGAGCGCTGACGCGGGAGGCCGAGCAGCTCAAGCGTGAGCTTCGCGACCTGATCCGTGTGCAGCGGCCAGAGCTGCTCGCCGAGACCGGCTGCGGTCCGCTGACCGCCGCGATCCTGATCGGGCAGACAGCAGGAGCGGAGCGCTTCAAGAGCGACGCGCACTTCGCGAGACTCGCGGGTGTCGCCCCGATCCCGGTCTCCTCCGGTCGCCACGATCGCCACCGCTTGGATCGTGGCGGCAACCGTCAGATCAACCGCGCGCTGCACATCATCGCCATCACCCGCGGACGCCTGGACCCTGAGACCCGCGCCTATCTGCAGCGCAAGGAAGCGGAGGGCAAGAGCCGGATGGAGGCGATGCGCTGCCTCAAGCGCCACCTCGCCCGCCACTACCACCGGCTGCTCGTCCGACGACTACCAGCGACGGCTCTCACGCCCCCAGCGCAGAGCGCGCGAGGCGATAGCGCTCTGGGATCGCCGTCTACGGCAAGATAGGGGTGTGAGCAGGGAGCAGATTTGGCGCCACGGGCGGATCTGGACAGCGTTCGTCGTCGGCGGCCCTGCCGGACTGCTTTTTGGTTTGCTTCAGCTCGGCTCTTCGGATCGTTTGGGAAGGGCGCTGCTCGCGGGATTGAGCTTCGGTGCCTTCTTCGGAGCTGCGATGTCCATCTTGATATGGAGCCGCTGGAAGGCCGCGAAGAAGCTGAGTTCGCAAGACCGACGAGCGGTAGCCCACAGCGTGCTGAAGGGTGAGCCCATCGACGACCCGCGTCTCGCGCCAGCCGTAATTGAGTACGCCGAGGTGGTTCTTCGCAGCCAGCATCGTGAACGCCGTTACAGATGGACACTGTGGATCTGGCCGACACTGACGCTTGCGCTGGCGGTCGCAGCGACAGTCAACGGTTCGACGCGCCAGGCCGTGCTCTTCTGGGCGCTCGTCGTCTTCTGGATCGCCTTCATACCGACGCAGCAAACACGAGAAGGAAAGACCAGCTCGGCCGCCTCCCGGGCTGAGAGCTCGGCAAGGCAGCTACTTGACGACTAGCACTACACCCTCTCGATCAGCCCGTCCGCGCGCCGACCGAGGCCCACAGTGAGTCCCGCAAATTGCGCGGTCCGCTTGACATAGGAGCAACGGTTTTGGCGCTGTGCGACGGCCGCGCGAGCGCGAGCGCGAGCGGAAGCGAGCCGCGAGCAGAGCAGGCCGAAGGCCTGCGGGCGGCCGGCGCAGATGCGCCAAGAGACGGAACGGGAGCCGACCGTGGAGAGGCGGTTACGAAGCGGCCGTGAGGCCGCTCAGGTGCCGTTTTGGCAGTTCTTGGGAGCCTGGCTGTGGCTTGTGCTTTGGGTGGCAGTCATCGTGGTAGACCGCGACCCAGACTGCTCTGTCCTGGGCAGAACATGACTCCGAAGCCGAAGCAGCACGCAAGGCCAGGGAAGCCCAGGAACACCGTCCGGCTCCCCCTCCCCCGCCAAGCCTGCAGTGTGTAGTGCCGTCCCTCCTCGGCCACACACTCATCGGCGCTCGACGGCTCCTAGCCGCGGCTCACTGCCAAAGCGGCCGCATTACCAGCCCACGCAGACACCACGGCACCCTGCTCGTCACCAAGCAGCGCCCCAACCGGCGGCATCCATCTCACCGCCGCCGGTCGCGGTCGCAATGGGCACTCCCCGACGCGGCTAACCGGGCCAAACCCAACCAGGGCGTGGGTAGCCGAGCCGCTTCAGGCCGGTGGACGGCGTCGCCTCGCTGGGCTTGGTTGGCGGGAACACCGGCTGGTAGGGCGTGATTTTCGCCGTGTTAGCGAGGTGGGTGGGCGAGCGCCACTGGAGCGCGTGGTAGACAATCGTCTGCGGGCGTTGTCGGCACGGCGTAGTCGGTCGGCTGATGTGGGCGCTCGCTGGCGGGAGCAGCGGCCCAAGGTCGACGCCGGTGATGCAGACGCCTTGGGGGCGCCGATCCGCAGAGAACGCTACTGCGCTGCGGGGCCTGCGCAACCTCGATGTCGCCTCAGCGCGCGGTCAGCGCGACGCCCGGCGGCCGATCGGGGCGGCCCCGTTCGGGGTTGGTGGTTGGTGGTTGGTGTCAGAGCCGGGGGACAGAGGTATGGGCAGGAACGTTCCGAGTGCGCGCCTGTTTTGGGTAGACCGGGGGTGTAGTAAGGGGGCCTCGCCGTGTCTGGTTCAGGTCGTCTTGCTCGTGAAGGTTCCTGCCCATGAGGCGCATGGATCATGCGGAGACGCTGGAGGCGGGTTGCGGGGCGGGTTGCATTCGAGCAGCGCCCGTAAACGATGCGTCCCGGTAGGGGCTATGCGGGCCGTGTTGCAATCCGGTGGAGGCGGTGCAGCGTGATATGAGTGCTGCGGGTGGGTAGGGCCGTAACAGCAAGACCGCTCTTGAGGCCTGGCACGGCGAGGCCCCCGTCCCACCGTTGGGCACACAACGGGCCGCGCCCTCGGGATGTTCCTACCTGACCGGCTGAGGGCGCGTTTAGAGTTCGACCTCGCGCGGGTCGAGCGAGAGTCCATCGCGGGCGATGAGCGCGAGCACGTCGCTGTGAATCCAAACGCCGGGGGTCCGCCCCGCGTGTTCGCGGATGAGCCCGGCCCGTCGCGTCAGCCAGCTCGTTTCACCGGACACGTTGCCGCTGCTGTCGCGTTTGATGCGTCCGCATCGCAGCGCGATCTCCGAGAGTGTGGTCTCGCCGCTGGCGAGTGCCCGTTGGACGGCTTCACGCACCCCACGGTTTAGGACGATCGGGCTGTCTTGCAGGCGCTTGAGCTCCAGCTGGAGGGTCGAGGTCGAGACGCCCGGATCGGGGACGGCAAGCGCTGCGCGTGTGAGTGCGAGGACGGGTTCATAGCTTTGCGTCTGCGCTAGGACCTCGCGGAGCGTCACCACGCTCGGCAATCCGCCGGCACTGATCTGTACCCAGCGCAGCGTGGGTGCTGCGCGCTTGCCTGCGATCACGCGGATCTCCAGCCTGCACCCGTCGAGGTCCAGTCCAGTCTCATCCGGGAGCGGCAGGTGCTGCGCGGGGGTCTCCTCGACGGTGCAGAGCGTGTCCAGCTCGGCCTCGGTGAGCGCTCGACAGCGACCCCTGGTGGGGTCCTCGAGATACATCGCTGTGATCCGCTGGGCGTTCTCGGGTGGCTCATCGGCTGCAATGTGCGCCACGAGCCGCATATCGATCAGGGTCCCCGCCAGGGTGTCGAGGACAAGCACGCTTGAGTCGGGCATTGGTAGTGAGATGACCTCTCGCTGCAGCCCGGTCTCAGAGTCGAGATAGCCCGCGGGCGTAGCCCGTGGTGCGGCTGTCGGGTTTGGTGGTGGAGCTTCGATGACGGTTGACATGGCGTCTCCTTTTCAAAGGGGGGGTCAGTGGTTTTGCCCGCGTGGTTGCGCGGGGCCGGTGTCTCTCCCTCGCCGCACGCGCGAGCGTGCGAACCTGTCGAGGGAAGACCGACCCCGCGCCGCGGATGCGGCGGCTATGCGCCAACCAGCACGCCGAGCTCGCGCGCAAGCTGCGGGAGAACCTCCAGGCTGCCGAGGGTCCGCTCGGCGGGCACCCTGTCCAGGCGCCGTGCCTGCTCGAGGTAGTCGGTCAGCAGCGCCTGCATTGCCTCGTTGCCGTCGAGCTGCAGGTCATCCTCGATGAGATGCGCCTCGCCTGGTTCGCCCTCAGCGGGGCAGTCAGTTAGGCGCGCGCGCCCATCGACGCGGTGGCCATAGATGACTCGCTCACCGCCGGTCAGGGTGTAGCGAGCGACCTCCTTTCGAGCTTCGGTCTTAGGGTTCGGGACGCTCTCGGGCTCCCGCTGGGCGGTTGTGCGCCAGCGTGCGGTTGAGCCATACCCGGTGATCTCATCGGCGTGCGCTGCTGGGGCATAACCCTCGGGATCGCCCGCGATCGATGGGTCACGCTCGCCGTCCTCGAGCGGGGTGTGTTCGGGGCGCAGGTGGCGTCCTGTGCGTTTGAGCTGGAGCAGCCGCTGGATCTCGGCTTTGGCGTGGCCGTTGGTCTTGGGGTTGGTGAACGTCGATTCGGTCTCCTGCGCCAGGGTGCGGATAAAGCGAAGCTGGCGAGCGGTCGCAGGGTCCTTCGATGACAGAGCCATTTGGGGTTTCTCCTTGTGTCGGGTTCTGAGGTACACCCGTGGCCGACCAGGACGGCAAGGCGTGTCAAGCC
>DATARM010000155.1:0-9205 GCA_036264155.1 Solirubrobacteraceae bacterium | reverse complement strand
GGGGATGCGCTTGGTGAGCGCCAGCTCGCGCAGACGCGTGACCTTGATCTCTCCGGTCATGCCCATCGAGCCGGCCATGACGGTGAAGTCGTAGGCGCAGACGGCGGTGAGGCGCCCTTCGACCTTGCCGTACCCGGTGATCACGCCGTCGGCGGGGGCGTCGACTCCGTCCATGGCGCGCTGGGAGAAGTGGGGCTTGCCGTGGATGCCGAGCTCGACGAAGGTGCCGTCGTCGATCAGCAGCGCGATGCGCTCGCGGGCGGTGAGCTTGTCGCGCTCGTGTTGCGCCGCGATCTTCTCCTCGCCGCCGCCCAGCTTGATTCGCGCCCGCCGCTCGGCCAGGTCCTCGACGAGCGGACGCAGCAATGAGGTTGTGGTGGTCGTCTCAGGGGCGCTCATCTCAGCGTCCTTTCCAGGTGGGGTCGCGTTTCTCGAAGAACGCGGTTACGCCCTCGACGATGTCCTCGGTCGACTGCGCAAGCGTGAGCTGCGCACGCAGGTAGTCGAGCGCGTCGTCGAGAGGCATGTCCATCTGCCGGCGCATGGCCTCCTTGCCGAGGCGCATGATCACGGGGGACTTCGCGGCGAGCTTGGCGGCCCAGTCGGCGACGAGCACGTCGAGTTCATCGTCGGGCACGACGCGGTTGACGATGCCCGCGGCGAGCGCGCTCTGCGCGTCCCAACGCTCGCCGAGCAAGAGCAGCTCGTTGGCCTTCTTACGGGGGACGTTGCGGTAGATGAGCGCCATGATCATGAAGGGGAAGGCGCCGATGTTGATCTCGGGCGTGCCGAAGGTGGCCTCATCGGAGGCGACGATCAGATCGCAGCAGAGCGCGATTCCCAGCGCGCCCGCGAGCACGTGGCCCCGCGCCTTGCAGATGGTCGGCTTGCCGAGCGCGCCGATGAGCTTGAACAGCGAGACGAAGCGCTCAGTGCCGAAGTGCTTGTGTACGAGCGCCTCATCGGTCGCGAAACCGCCGAGGTTGGCACCCGAGGAGAACGTGCGCTCATGTGAGGAGGCGAGCACCACGCAGCGCACTCGATCCGCGGCGCGCGCGGACTCGAACGCCTCGGACAGGCCGCCCAGCAGCTCGACGGAGAGGGCGTTGCGAGTGTCGGGATCGTTGAGCGTGATCGTCGCGACGCCAGCATCGTCGACGCCGTAGAGGACCTTGTCGGTGGGCACGCGCCGCATCCTAGCCTGATACCGAGTGAGTTGGAAGTGAGCAGCTTTACTATCTACTTTTGCGCGCCTCGGAACGCCGCGGCGTGAAGTTGACTTCGGCGAAGCCGCCGTTGCCTTCCTTCGCGAGCAGATCCCTCAGCCGTGCGCGCCCGATGGTCTCCCTCGCGGGTGGCGCCTTGACGGTGACCGGGACATCGACAGCGAGTATTTCGGTCGTGTTCACGGACTCGAGGTCCTTCGCGCGGATGGTGGAGACCACCCTGATGGGAAGTCCCGATTCGGTGAGGAAGAGCTGGAGGCTCTCGATCGGGGCTTCCTTTTCGAAGTTGGCGAGGTCTTCCTTAGTTATGCCCTTGATCAGGAGCCGCGGTTCGACCGCGGCGGTGAACTCGGTCGTCTGCTGGCCCTGCACCAGAGCGGCACCTCCGAGCGTGACTGGTCCGACCCTCGTGGTGAGGAGGTTGATGAGCTCAGCGAAGCTGCCGGTCCCACCGGCGTGGACTTCGAGCGGACCACCGCCCAGGAAGGGGAGGATGTAGGCGGCGGGCGAGGCGGCGGGATTCGTGGAGCGCACCCATGGGGGGTGCCTGCGAGCGCCCTTGCGCGGCACTTCGTATTTGTAGAGGGTGGGGCCGATCGCGATCAGGCTCGGCCGGCGCCTGCCGTCGAGAAAGGTCTCGCCCACCGCGGGCGAGAGGCTGGCTTCGCCCAGTTCCGTGCCGTCGAGCGATATGTGCCCACTTCGTCCCACGGGCTTGCGGTTGACTTCGTTGGTCACCGTGATGCGACCCCGGTTGACCCCGGAGAAGCGCTCGGTGTTGAGGTGAAGCTGCTCCATCTTCAGCTCCAGTGCCTGCAGCTGTGGGGGGATGAGGGCAGTGGGTGCGAGCGCACCGGCGCCGGAGGTCGAGATGAGGCTCGCTCCGGCGGCGGCGGCAAGCAGCCCGGCGAGACCCAGCGTGGAGACCCTGAGCGTTCTCATCTGGAGCCGGCGATCATCGCCCGTGAAGGCTACCCGCCAGCACGGAGGATGAATACCTCAGCGCCACAGCTCCGCCCAAAGTAGCTAGCTCTACTGTTTACTTTTGATCTGAGCTGCGATAGCTTCGCGGAGACCCCGAGACTGAGAGCAAGGAGACCGCCCGATGGCCGCTACCGCCGAGAGCGTGCGCAAGCCCGACCACCAGAGCGCACGCAAGCACTTCCTCTTTAGCGACGAGCACGAACAGCTACGCGAGTCGATCCGCAACTTCGCCACCAAAGAGCTGGCTCCGCACGCAGAGGAGTGGGAGGAGACGACCTTCCCCGACTCGGTGTTCAAGCGGATGGGCGAACTGGGCTTCCTCGGCCTGGACAAGCCTGAGCAGTACGGCGGTCAGGGCGGCGACTACTACACGGCGCTGGTGCTGGCGGAGGAGATAACCAACGCCAACTCGGGCGGCCTGGCGATGGGCCTTGCGGTGCACACGGACATGGCGATGCCCCCGATCCTGGCTTTCGGCTCGGAGGAGCAGAAGCAAGAGTGGGTGGTGCCGGCGATCAAGGGCGAGAAGATCCTCTGCCTGGGGATCACCGAGCCGGACGCTGGCTCGGACGTGAAAGGGATCAAGACGCGCGCTGTGAAGGACGGCGATGACTATGTCATCAACGGCTCCAAGACCTACATCACCAACGGGCACCGCGCGGACGTGATCGTGCTGGTGACGAAGACGGACACCGAGGCGGGCTATGACGGCTTCACCCTCTTCCTCGTCCCCATGGACGCCCCGGGAGTGATCCGAGAGAAGCGCCTGGAGAAGCTGGGGATGCACGCCTCGGACACGGCGCTGCTGGCCTTTCAGGACGTACGCGTGCCGGCGAGCGCGGTGCTCGGCCAGGTGGGCAAGGGCTTCTACCACATCATGTGGGAGCTCCAGGGCGAGCGCCTGATCGGCGCGGCGGGAATGGTGGCTGGCGCGCAGAAGTGCTTTGAACGCACGCTCCAGTATGCCCACGAGCGCAAGGCCTTCGGCCGCGAAATCGGCAAGTTCCAGGTGATCCGCCACAAGTTCGCCGAGATGGCCACCAAAATCGAGTCGGCGCGGCAGATGACCTACATCACGGCCTGGCGCTTCAACAACGGCGAGTACCCCGTACGCGAGATCTCGATGGCCAAGCTCCACGCCTCGCGTGTGCTGTGCGAAGTGGCCGACGAATGCATCCAGATCCACGGCGGAGCGGGCTACATGAAGGAGTACGGCGTCGAGCGCGTGTGGCGCGACGCCCGCCTGAACCGCATCGGCGCGGGCACCGACGAGATCATGCTCGACGTGATCGGGCGCTCATACGGGCTGTAGGGCGCATGTGCCCGTCCACGCCAGACATGGCTCAGATCTCCAGGTAGGAGACGTCGGCCCCCATCGCCTCATAGGCCTCCCGCGCGCGGCGATCGGTGCTGAGCAGCTTCGCGCCGTGCTCGCGTGCGGTCGCGGCGATCAGCGCGTCGTAGAGCGCGCCGCCGCGCAGACCGGCATCGACTGCGCGGCGAAGGCAGGCGCGCTGTCCGTCAGCGTCGAGCGCGAGCCACGAACCCGGGAAGTCATCATCGATCGCGTTGCGCACCGCCACCGGAGTCATCCGAAGCCCTTCGGGCATCCGACTGAGCACGGAGGTCGTCTCGAACGCAACGTGTGCGATGAGCCGTGGCGAGCGACCCGCCAGCGCCGCGAGGCAGCGCTCATGCCCGTCGTAGGAGGCCACAAGCGCTGGAATCAGCACGCTCGAGTCGGGTGCGATCAACGGCGCGAGCGTTCGATCGCTTCGCGGACCATCTCGGTCGTCATCGGCGGTACGGGCTCGTCGGGGACGATCACCGTGAAGCCATCACGGTCCTCCAAGTGCGCCTTCATATACGGCACCTCGAGCTCCAGCCTCCCGTTCACGGCAGTCAGCTCGAGCTCGGTCGGTCCGTTGATCCCGAGCTCCTCGCGCATCGGCTTGGGGATCACGATCCGGCCCACACCATCGATGGCAACTCGCATACCATCAAATTACCAATCCCTATGAGCACACCCACACCCCCCTTTTTCGACGAGCACGAGGAGCTCAGGACATCTGCTCGCGGTTTCATCGAACGCGAGCTCTCCCCATACGCCCAGCAGTGGGAGGACGAGCGCTGGTTCCCCGATGAGGTCTTCGGAAAGCTCGCCGCCCAGGGGCTACTCGGGTTGAAGTACCCGGAGTCCTATGGAGGCCAGGGCGGCGACTACCTGCACGAGGCCGTGCTCGTGGAGGAGCTTGCCCGCACGGGCTCCGGCGGCACAGCTGCGGGCATCGGCGCGCACATCAACATCGCCACCCCGCCCATCTTCAAGTTCGGCACCGAGGATCAGAAGCAGCGCTACCTCGTGCCCGCCATCGCCGGCGAGAAGATCGGCGCCCTGGCCATCACCGAGCCGGGCGCAGGCTCAGACGTCGCCGCCCTCGCCACCCGCGCCGAGCGCGTAGACGGCGGCTGGGTAGTGAATGGGGAGAAGACCTACATCACCAACGGTGTGCGCGCCCACTTCATGGTCACCGCCGTGAAGAGCACTCCCGAGGGGGGCCACGGCGGTATCTCCTTCCTGATCGTGGAGCGCGGCGAGGGAGTGTCCTCGTCCAAGCTCGAGAAGCTCGGCTGGCACGCCTCGGACACTGCCACGATCGCCTTCCAGGACGTGTTCGTCCCCGAGGAGAACCTGCTGGGCGAGCTGCACGGCGGCTTCAAGCTGATCATGGCCAACTTCCAGTGGGAGCGCCTGGCCATGGCCCTCGGAGCCGTCGGCGCCATGCAGATCGCCTGGGAGCGCACCGCGCAGTTCGCCCGTGACCGCGAGGCGTTCGGACGCCCCCTCTCGAGCCACCAAGCGATCCGGCACAAGCTCGCCGACATGGCCACCTCCGTCAACACCTGCCGCTGTGCAACCTATGGCGCCCTGCGCCGCTTCGTGGCCGGCGAGGATCCGCTGAAGGAGGTCACGATGGCCAAGCTGCTCACCCAGCGCGCCTCCTTCGAGCTGATGGACGAGTGCCTGCAGATCCACGGCGGCGCCGGCTACATGAAGGGGGACGGTGGCCCGTCCGCTTGGGTGGAGCGCGCCGCCCGCGACGCCCGCCTCGGCCCCATCGGCGGTGGCAGCGACGAGATCATGCGCGAGATCCTCGGGCGCGTGCTCGGCCTCTGAGCGCCGGTCGCGAGCTACAGGCCTGCCTCGAGCAGAGCGAAGGTCTCGAGCGCGGCCCCTGAGGGGGTGAGAGCGAGCGCGGGGAAGCGTTGCATCGCCCAGCCGCCGTCGTTGCGCGAGTAGACGATCAGCGCGCGCAGCCAGCCCGCTTCGTGGTAGCCCCTTGCGCGCTCGAGCGTCTCGCGCAGGTCCCTCGCCGCCTGAGCGCTCGTGGCGACGCTCAGCCCGTGGCAGTCCTCCCCACCCTGCAGGTGCGCTGGGTTGTTCACCTCTTCAGCGCAGAACCCCACCTCCGAGACAATGACGTTGTCCTCCCCGGAGCTCATCCAACTGCGCACCGTGGGCAGCGTTTCGATGCCTTCGTCGTAGAGAGGATCCGTCGCTGACGGCGGGCCGTAGGGATGCAGGTACCAGCCCTGGATCTCGCTGCGCAGCTGGGGCTGGGCCGCATACATACCCCCCACCCAGCCCGGGTGGCAGCCCGGCTGCGCGCCAATGCCCGCGCTGCAGTCGGCGCCCGTGGCGGCCACGTAGATCGTGTCTGCGGGCACCCCGGCCGCCAGCGCCAAGGGCAGCACCTGTGCGATCACGTCGGCGTACTCGGCCGCGTTGTAGCGGGGCTGGGTGTAGCCCCAGGGCTCGTTCATTACTTCGAAGAGCACTTCCATCCGCGGATAGCGCGCATGCACGAACGCGAGGAACGCCGCAGCAGAGCGCGCAAACCCCGCTGCGTAGGCGGCGATCGTGTTGCGTCCAGCGCGTGCTTCCGCCGCGGTCCGCTGCTGGGGGAACTCAGGATCGGAGGTGTATTCGAAGCCCGAGCGGTCGTAGCCGCGGTACTCGATCACAACTACAGGCACCATCCCGTACTGGTGGTCTTCGCGCAGGCGCCGGGGCAGTTCACTCGTTTCGCCGCCGCGATCGAGCTCACCCGGAAGCATGCCGGCTGTCAGCTCGAAGCTCCTGTCATAGGCGATTCCATATCGCGCAAAGGCAGGCACCGCACCCAGGTATTTGGCCGTGTTGTCGTTCAGGCCGAGCCACGGGCCGCCTGCCCACGACGGCGGTGCGCTCGCGGGCGATCCCGACTGACTTGCGCCGCAGCCGCAGAGCGTCCCCACGAGCAACCACAGCCCCACTGCTCGAGCAAGCGCCTTGGCGGTGGCCTGTCCGATCCGCACCCTCGGGCCACGCTATCAGGCGTGTTCGCACGTCGGTCCAGCCACCCACGCAGCCCTCATGCTCGCGCGAGAACGAGCCGATATGGGGCCTGTGGCCCCCCTTCGCCCAGTCTGCATCATCGCGCTCATAGCCCTCTTGGTAAGCGCCTGCGCAGGCGCGGCCTCTGCTTTCGCCGCCCCTCGCTCCAAGCATGGCCGCCATGGTGTGCGCTGCGGCCACGCGGGCAAGCTCCGCGGCAAGGCCGGAAGCTTCCACGCCTCGCACCGCCCTAGGCGCGGCTGCCCACGCAACCCCACCCGCAAGCACACTCACCACAAGGCGCCCCTCACACACAGCGCGCCTGTCGGCAGCCCGGCCCTGAGCGGATACAGCCCTTGCCCCGACACCAGCCTCAGGCCCACTGTGGGCACCCTCGAACTGATCCGCACGGCCACCATCTGCCTGGTCAACCGTGAAAGAATTGCCCACGGAGAGACACCTCTGCACGAGAACTCCAAGCTCGGCACAGCCGCCCAGGGTCACACCGAGAGCATGGCCTGGGGGGACTACTTCGAACACCTCGGGCCCGGCGGTCAGACACCCCTCGACCGGATGCGCGCCGCGGGTTACATCTATGGCTCGATCGGCTTTGAAGTCGGGGAGAACATCGCCTGGGGAACCGGCCGGCTGGGCACCCCCAGCGCCGTCGTGGCCGCCTGGATGGGCGACCCCGGACATCGCGCCAACATCCTCGACGCCCACTTCCACGACACCGCCATCGGCATATCTCCCCACGTTCCCGATTCGCTCGGCCACGGGCAGAGCGGCGGGATCTACACGCAGGACTTCGGCGTCATCACCGGCGGCTGACGCCGCCCCTCCGCTGGCTCGGTGGCCAGCGCTCGGATAACCTCCGGCGCACCAACCACCACAAGGAGAAGCAACAGCTATGGGAGTACTCGACGGCAAGTCGGCAATCGTCACCGGCTCAGCACGCGGGATCGGACGCGCCACCGCGGAGCTGCTGTCCGCGCAGGGCGCCCAGGTCCTGATCAACGACCTCGACGGAGACGTAGCCCAGCAGGCCGCGAGCGAGATCGCCGGCGAGACCGCCGTGTTCGCGGGCGACCTCACCAAGCCCGGCATGCCCGATCAGCTCGTGCAGAAGGCCGTCGACTCGTTCGGCAAGATCGACATCGTCGTCAACAACGCCGGCTACACGCTCGACGCGCCCATCCACAAGATGTCCGACGAGCACTTCCAGGCGATGATCGACATCCACACCGTGGTGCCCTTCCGCGTGATCCGCGCCGCCGCCCCCCACCTGCGCGAGCCCGCCAAGAAGGAGCGCGAGGAAGGCAAGGAGGTGTTCCGCAAGATCGTCAACGTCTCCTCCACCTCGGGGACCTTCGGCAACGCCGGCCAGGCCAACTACTCGGCCGGCAAGGCCGCAGTCGTGGGTCTGACCAAAACCGTTGCCAAGGAGTGGGGCCAGTTCAAAGTCAACGTCAACGCGGTCGCCTTCGGCTTCATCGACACCCGCCTCACCCAAGCCAAGGTGGATGAGAACACGATGGAGGTCGACGGCGAGAAGATCCAGCTCGGCATCCCCGAGCAGATGCGCCAGATGGCCTCGATGCTCATCCCCCTCGGACGTCCCGCCACGCCCGAGGAGGCGGCGGGCGGCGTGTTCTTCCTGTGCACGCCATGGTCCAACTACGTGCACGGCCAGACCCTGCACATCACCGGCGGCCTGTTCGGGGGCATGACCGGCTGAGCAGTTGCTTCTACCCAATCCGGGCTCCTCGCGCGCGCGGCGAGCCCGGAGTGGCTAGATGATCTACGGGCCCCTGAGATCCAGCAGGCAACCTGAGAAGTAGGCGCCGGCGGGTGAGGCCAGGTAGGCAACGAGCGCGGCCAGCTCGGACGGCTCAGTGCTCGCGCCGGGCGCGATCGTCACGGGGTTGATCCCGTAGCGCGCCCACTCGATCGACAGCGTGCGCGCGAGGTTCTCCAGGGCCGCACGGGCCGCCTCCGCGTGGCAGGTCTCCTGTGCCGGCGCCCCCGCTGCTGCGGGCGCCACATACACGATGCGCCCACGGCTCTGACGATCGATGAATCCCCGCGTGGCAACCGCTCGGGTGATGCTCCAGGCCTCATCGAGGCAGCGCACGAGCGCCTTGCGCCCTCCACCTGGCAGGTGCTTGGCGTACAGCGCCGCGCCGTCTATGAGCAGCACGTCGAGCGCCTCCAGCTCGGCGAGAGCCTGGTCGGCAGCCGCTTCGAACGCCTCCTCGTCAGGCTCGGGCGATCCGCCATCGGGCGCCGTGAGGACGCACACACGCGCCCCCAGGCCGGTACAGGCGTCTGCGACGGCCGCTGCCACCGGCGCGCCCTCCGACCCATCGGCGACGACGACGCGCACACCCTCCAGAATGCCCGCGCGGAGCAGCTGATTGGCCTCTGTGAGCGACATGGGCGCCTGGCACCCTAGTGCGTCGAGCGCCTGTCAGCCGGCGTTCATATGGTCGTGGTCCGACGCTCCAGCCGACGGCAAGTCGGTGGGACCCACGACCGGCGTGTGGTCGCCGGCGATCTTGCGCAGGTCGAAGTAGAGCACCGAGGCCGCGAGGGCTGTGATCGGAGCGCTCAGAAC
>DATARM010000074.1:0-15975 GCA_036264155.1 Solirubrobacteraceae bacterium | reverse complement strand
AGCAACTAGTGCTTGAGGCGCAGCACCGCTTCACACCCTCAGCCGCCACGGCCCCTATGCTGGAGTCAATGCTCAACGTCCTGCTCACGAACGACGACGGGATCGAGGCCGACGGCCTGCAGGCTATGCGCCGTGCGCTGGTGGGCGTGGAGGGGGTGCGCCTGGCGGTGATAGCGCCAGATGGCAACCGCTCGGCGATGGCGCGCTCGATCACCACGCGCAGGCCGCTGTGGGTGGCTGAGACGCAGTTCGAGGACGACACGGTGGGCTATGCGACCGACGGCACGCCTGTGGACTGCGTTCGTCTGGCCAGCCTGGGCCTGATCGAGGACTTCACAGCGGACCTGGTCGTGGCAGGCATCAACCACGGGGCCAACCTGGGCGATGACATCACCTACTCGGGCACCGTGGCGGCCGCTCTCGAGGGTGTGGTGCTGGGCCTGCCCGCGATCGCCGTATCCCAACAGTCGGGGGCGGGAGCGCTCGACTATCGCTTCCACGGCGGCTTCGGCTTCGAGGTGGCAGCCCGGTTCGTGGCGCGGATGGTCGAGCGGATCGAGGACGTACCGTTGCCGCCCAAGACGCTGCTCAACGTGAACGTGCCCACGGGCGAGCCCGCGGGCGTGGAGGTGACGAGCCTCGGCAAGCGCATCTACCGCGATGAGCTCAAGCTGGAGCGCGAGGAGGAGAAGCGCAGGCGCTACTGGATCTATGGATCGGACCCCGGCTTCCACGACGAGCCGGGCACGGACCTCGCTGCTGTGGCCGCTGGTCGGATTGCTGTCACGCCGATCCACTTCGACCTGACCGACCGGCCCAGCCTGGATGCGCTGCGCAGCTTCGACCTGGAAGGGCTGCTGGCGCCCCCCGTGGGGGACCTGCCGGCGCACGACACGGTTCAGTGAACGCAGCAGAGCGCGCTGCTGAGCTGCGCAAGCAGCTCGAATATCACTCGCACCGCTACTACGTCCTCGACGACCCCGAGATCGGCGACGACGTCTACGACAAGCTCCTGGACGAGTTGCGCGAGCTCGAGCGAGCCAACCCCGAGCTGGCCACGGAGGACTCGCCCACGCGCAGGGTGGGTGGGGAGCCGGTGGGGCGCCTGGAGAAGGTGGCCCACCTCGAGCCGATGCTTTCGCTGGGCAACGTGCGCTCCGAGGAGGAGCTGCGAGCGTGGGTGGAGCGGATGCGCAACCACCTCGCGCGCGAGGGGATCGCTGAGCCCAAGTTCACCTATGTGGTCGAGCCGAAGATCGACGGCCTGGCGATCAGCCTGATCTACCGCGACGGCGTGCTCGAGCGGGGCGCCACGCGTGGGAACGGCGAGATCGGCGAGGACGTCACGCACAACCTGCGCACGATCGGCGCGATCCCGCTGCGGGTGGAGGACGCGCCACGGCTGGTTGAGGTGCGGGGCGAGGTCTACATGTCGCTGGCCGACTTCACAGCGCTCAACGAGCGCCGCGCTGAAGCGGGCGAGTCGACGTTCATGAACCCGCGCAACTCGGCAGCCGGGACTATCCGCCAACTCGATCCTGCTGATGCGGCCAAGCGCCCGCTTTCGATCTGGTGCTACCAGGTGGGTGTCACCGAGGGCCTGTCCTTCAAGGCCCACTCGCAGGCTTTGGAGTGGCTGCGCGAGCACGGCTTTCGCGTGAACGACGGGGTGAAGCTGCTGGGCAGCGCCGAGGAGGTGATCGCGCAGTGCCTCGAGTGGGAGCGACGCAGAGGCGAGCTCGACTTCGAGATCGATGGGGCGGTTGTCAAGGTGGACGACCTCGAGCTCCAGCGCAGGCTCGGCTCGGTTGGGCGCGACCCACGTTGGGCGGTGGCGTGGAAGTTCCCACCCACCACTGCGCTCACGCGTCTGGAGAAGGTGATGTGGAACGTGGGCAAGTTCGGTGATCTCCGCCCCTATGCGGTGCTGAAGCCGGTGGCGGTGGGTGGCGTGACGATCAAGCTGGCAACGCTCCACAACGAGGAGGACATCGTCCGCAAGGACATCCGCGCCGGCGAGGACGTGATCGTGGTGCGCGCGGGCGACGTGATCCCGCAGGTCGTCTCGCCGGCACCGCACGTGGCCGAGCAGGCCAAGCGGCCGCCGCTGCCGCAACCGCCCGAGCGCTGCCCCTATTGCGACACGCCCACGTTCAAGCCCGAGGGCAGCGTGTTCACCAAGTGCCCCAACCGCGATTGCCCTGCGCGGGCGTGGCAGCTGCTCAAGCACTTCGTCTCGCGCGGAGCTATGGACATCGACGGCCTCGGCGAGAAGCAGGTGGCGCTGCTGCAGGAGCGCGGGCTGGTACGAACGGCGGCGGACTTCTACCGTCTCACGGCCGAGCAGCTGCTCGAGCTCGAGGGCTTCGGCCAGCTGTCCGCAGATCATCTGGTGGCCGCAATCGAGGCCTCCAAGCAGCGACCCTTCGCGCGGGTGCTGTTCGCGCTGGGCATCGAGGAGGTGGGCGAGGTCACAGGTCGAAATCTCGCACAGGGCTTCCGCGGCATCGATGCCCTGCTCGCGGCCTCAGCCGAGCAGATCGCGGAGATCCCTGGCATCGGCGAGAAGATGGCCGACTCGATCCACATGCAGCTCGAGGACGAGCGCATGCGGCAGCTGGTCGCCGAGCTGGGCGAGCTGGGTCTGCGCTTCCATGAAGAGGGCCCTGCGCCATCGCAGGGGCCGCTGGCGGGCAAGACGCTGGTGCTCACCGGGAGTCTGCCCGAGTGGTCGCGCGAGGAGGCCACCGAGCGCATCTCCGCGGCAGGGGGACGGGTGACTGGATCGGTATCGAAGAAGACCGACTACCTCGTGGCCGGCGAGAGCCCCGGGTCGAAGCTCGAGAAGGCCGAACGGCTGAAGGTCGCAGTGCTCGACGAAGCGGGCCTGCGGACGCTGCTCGACGGCTAGCGGCAGCTGCTGTCGCCGCGGCGACGGCGAGGCTTTCGCAGGCGCGGCTCGTGGGCGAGGACGTGGCGCTGCAGCGTTTCACGGCGCCTGCTCTTGGCGCCCCGTGCTACGGCGATCAGCCGATATCTGAAGGTGTGACGTTGGACCGTTTTCACGATACTGAGACCATCGTCAGCCTGACGTCTGTCCGCAAGGGCGCGTTTCTTACTTAAGCGTCCGTGTTTGCGGGTTCAGCCGATCGAACGTGTTCGTGTGAGTGGTTTAGGATCCCCGTATGCCAGACGACAGACAGGGCAGCGCGTGGGTCGGGCTACCGGCGATGATCGGCCTGCTCGCCTTCGTGGCGTTTGCGGGAACCTCGATCGGTGTCGTCGGCGCGGCGGTCGCGGTGCTGATCGTCTTTCTCGTGGTCGGAGCGGTGTGTCGGTGGGCCGGCGGCGCCCCGGCCCCAGCGACAGTCCTCCCGATCAGTAGCCGGCCACGGTGATCGTCATGTGGTCCTGGAAGGTGTGGGCGGATTCGACCCCGATGCCGTCGTTGAAGAAGGCGAAGGCGAGCAGGTGCCCGTCGGCCGCTTGGCAGTAGCCGACGAGGTTGGAGACCCCGGTGAGGGTTCCCGTCTTGCCCTCGCAGCGACCGGAGGCGCCGGTGTGGCGCATGCGCAGTTCGAGTGTGCCGGTGTGTCCGGCGATAGCCATGTGTTCGCGCAGGACCGTGCCGACGGGCGTGCCTGCGAGCTCGACGAGCAGGTCGGAGACCTCATAGGGAGAGGTGCGGTCGGCTTCTGAGAGCCCCGAGCCGTCGACCACGTGGGGGTGGATGGCGAGCAACGAGGAGAGCGTCTGGGAGACCACGGCTGCCCCGGCGGCGGTGGTGCCCGCGCCGGCGAAATGGGCGCCGAGGTCCTTGAGCAGCGTCTCGGCGAAGAAGTTGTCGGAGGCGGGCAGCATCAGGCCGAGCAGTTCGGACACCGTGGGCGAGGCGACGGCAGCGAGCTGGGTGGCGCCCGGGGGGGTGGCGGCGGCGCCGCTGGAGCCGCGGATGGACACACCGTCGGCGGTGAGCGCCTGGCGGAGCTTGCGCGCGGCATAGGCTGCCGGGGCGTGGGCGCCGCGTTCTGAGCCACTCGTCCCGCGGTCGAAGGCAAGTGCGCTGAGGGTCCCTTCGAGGAAGGGGTCGAAGGCGTAGTTGCTCGAGGGCTCGCCGCGCAGAGAGTCGAAGTAGGACTCATCGCCCTCGATCGAGCCCACGATGTGGTGGATGCCGTCGACGCGCACGAGCTGGGTGACGAGCGTGGCGATGTTGGCGCCCACGCCGCCGTAGTGGGAGGCGATGAAGGAGCTGTCGCCGAAGGTGGGGTCACCGCCGCCGCGCAGGTAGAGGTCGCCTTCCCAGATGCCGCCCGGCGCCAGGCGCCCGGCGCCGACGACGGTCGTCTGCAGGCGGGCGGTGGGGCCGAGGCGCTCGAGCGCCGTGGTGGCCGTGTAGAGCTTCTCCACGGAGGCGGGCGGGCGCATGGTAGTGGCGCGCTGGGAGAACAGCGCCTGCTTGGTCGTGAGGTCGTAGACGTAGGCGCCGTCGTGGGGCCCGGCGAGGGCGATCTGGTGGGTCAGATCGGCCTGCAGGGCGCTCAAGCCGCCGGCTGCGCTCGCCGCCGACGGGACGGTGGCGGAGAGGGCCCAAAGTCCACAGACAAGAACAAACAGCTTGTTGAAGGGGGACCGGGGCACGCGCACGTAGAATGTTCCTGTCATGGGCAAGGTTGTCAAGCTGGAACCGACGTTGCAGGCCAAGGCGAAAGCCAAAGCCAGGAACGCGCGCTTGGCCGCCCGCGGGGTCGGCAAACAGGCCTCGGTCGAGCGCCGCCGCCGACCGCGCAGGGACAAGACGGCGCTCGTGCTGGGCGGCGGGGGCTTCACAGGCGGCGTATATGAGATCGGCGCGCTGAGAGCGCTCGACCTGCTGGCGGTGAACAGCACGGTGAACAACTTCGACGTCTACGTGGGGACCTCGGCGGGCGCGTTCATCGCCTCGCTGTGCGCCAACGGCGTGACGCCCGACGAGATGATGAAGGTGGTCACGGGCCAGGGCAACCTGCCGTTCAAGGACGTGGATCTGGGCGATCTGCTGCACCTCAACCTCGCCGAGTTCGCGCGCAAGGGCGCCACGATGCCGCTGCGCGCCATCTCGCTGGCGCGCCAGCTGATCTCCCAGCCGGGCGGTGTGTCGCTGATGGACATCGTGATGGGTCTTGCCGACGGCCTGCCCTCGGGCCTCTACACGGGCGATGGGATCGAGAAGTACCTGCAGAAAGTGCTGAGCGAACCAGGGCGCACGGACGACTTCGGCAAGCTCGACTGCGAGCTCTACCTGACGGCCACCGACCTCGACACGTGCGAGCGAGTGGTGCTCGGGGTGGACGGCTCTGACGACGTGCCGATCTCCACAGCCGTGCGCGCCTCGGGGGCGCTGCCGATGGTCTACACGCCCGTGAAGGTCCACGACAGAGAGTTGATAGACGGAGGCATGGTCTCGACGACCAACCTCGACATCGCCATCCAGGCGGGGGCCAAGATGGTCGTGGTGATCAACCCGATCGTGCCCTTCATCAACGACTTCGCCACCAACGTGACGACCCTGCGTGGGCGCCGGCCGCGGCGCGTCTCGGACATGGGCTTCGCCCAGATCGGCTACCAGGTGTTCAAGCTGGTGGCCCACCAGCGCCTGCACGAACTGGCCAAGAGCTGGGAGGAGCGCTACCCCGGCGTGGACATCGTGCTGATCGAGCCCGAGCCCACAGACGAACTGATGTTCCAGACCTCGATGATGAGCTTTACCTCGCGCGTGGAGATCGCCCGCCACGGCTTCCAGTCGGTGACCAAGCAGCTTGCAGGGGAATACGAGCGCTACCAGGACGTGGCCGAACGCCACGGCTTCCAGATCTCGGGCAAACGCGTGCGCGAAGTGGTCGAGCACTTCGACGAGGAGAACGAGGAGGTCAGCGCCTGGCGCAAGATCCTCGAGGGGACCACGGGGGCGCTGCTGAGGCAGGCCGGGGCCTAGTCAGAGGCTCACTGGCTAAGCGAACGACTGGCGAAGCTCCACATCAGAGGCCTTCACGCTTCTCCGGGGAGCTTGTCGACCAGCCACCCGGCAGCCGTCTTGCTCAACGTGACCGCGCCTGCGTGCAAGCTTCCCACTTTGACGGTCACTGTCGCATTGGCGCCCATGATCGATGCTGAGATGACCTTCGCGTTCTCGGCTTGGGGGACGCGGCCGAGGAAGTCCACCGCTTGGAGGCACGTGCGAACCGAGCTGACTCGTCCGAGTTCCTGCTCGTCGGATTCCACCACCTCAACCATTTTGTGTTGAGCGCTTCTGGTCAACAGCGCGCAAAGCTCTGCGCCGCTGCCACGCGCATACGCTGAGAAGTAGCGGAGGACCACGGCGTCGACCTGACCGGTTTCCGATGCGCCAGCCTCACCGCCCCCGCAGCCGCTCACGAGGAGGGTGAGCATTGCGAGTGTCGTCAGTCGCCTCATCGGGCATGAATCGGCCTGGCCGCGAAGGAGCTTGAGGTTGAAGCGCTGGGCCAGCGGGTTTCGCTAGATCCCGTGGATGGCTTTCTCGAGGGCGTCGATCACGCGATCGGTGGCCCCCGGGGAGTAGAGGCCGATGCGTACGTGGTCGGGCTCGCCGAGGGCGTCGCCGGCAGCCACGAGCACGCCTGAGCGGGCCAGCCGTCCGGCCAGCTCGCCGCCCTCGAGGCGGGGGTGCGCGGCCCACAGGAAGTTGGCCTGCGAGTCGCTGACATCGAAGCCCCACTCGCGCAGGGCTGAAGTGAGGCGAGGACGCTCTGTGCAGATGACCTGCACGCGGCGCTCGATCAGATCGGAGCAGTTGCGCAGCGCCTCCAGGGCCCCTGCCTGGGAGACCTCGGAGACGCCGAGGTCTGGCTCTAGCTCGGCAAGCAGCTCCTCTGCGCCGGGGGCGCCGATGGCGTAGCCGATGCGCAGGCCGGCCAGGCCCCAGGCCTTGGAGAAGCTGCGGAAGACGAGCAGGCGGGGGTGGTTCTCGAGCAGCCCCAGCGAGGAGTTCGTGGGCTGGGCGTCTGCAAACTCCACCAGCGACTCGTCGAGCAGCACGGCCACACCCTCGGGCAGGCCGTCGAGCAGGCGCCTGAGCTCCGAGGTCTCGAGCAGCTCGCCGGTGGGGTCGTTGGGGGAGGCGAGCGCGATCACCCTCACGCTGGCATCGCGCGTGGCCGCCTCGAGCAGCGCATCGATGCCTGCTTCCACGCGTGTGGCGACGCCGTGGGCGCGACGGGCCATGATCGGATACAGGGGATATGAGGGCCAGGGGGTGAGCAGCTGCTGGCCGGGCTCGATCAAGGCGCGGGTGGCGGCGCTCAGCAGCTCGGCAGCGCCGTTGCCGAGTATCAGGCGTGCCGGGTCCACGCTGTGGCGGGCGGCGAGCTCGACGCGCAGGTCCGAGCCGGCGAGATGGGGGTAGCGGTAGAGGCCACGGCGGGCCACGAAGGTGATCGCGTTGACTATCCGCGGATGGGGCAGCTCGGGCCAGGTGGTGTGGGAGAGGTCAAGCGTGTCCACGCGGGTGAGCGCTTTGCGCTTGCGCTCAGCTGCGTTCTCGCGAAGGCCAGCGTTGACATCCTCCTCGGACATGCCTTCGAACTGGCGGTAGTAGTCGAGAAGACCCATGGCTCACTACCTGATTTCAGCAGCGACAGTCAGGCGTGAAGGACCAGCGAAGGCAAGCGACGCTGGCCGCTCACGCGCCCCCGTTGCCCGAGAAGGTGCTCGAGCCTGGTCCGTGGATGACGATGAACCACACGGCGAAGATGAGCCCGCACACGACTGCAGTGGCGCCGAAGATCCGCCCCAGTACGCCGCCGCGCTGGTCGTGGCCGGCGGCGCGGCGCACGAGTATCCAGGTGTTGTCGAGGCGGCGCAGCAACGAGAGCGCCCCGAACAGCAGCACGAACAGGCCGATGAAAGCCACGAGGATGCCGAGGCCCACGCTGCCGGACAGGTAGTTGGCCTCAGAGCCCAACCACAGGCAGGCGACTGGTATGGGGCCCCAGCAGAGCAGGCTGAGGAAGATCATGGCGGCCAGCAGCAACCCCGCGAACGAGCTGTCGACACGCTGGCGCAGATCGCCCGCGCGCTGGGGCAGGTTGCGAAAGCGGATGGGCGCTGTGCCCGGACGGCGCCCGACGAACAGGCCGCCGTTCTCTGATGGGTCGCTGCGCATAGTCCCTATGTTCGCAGCTGAGGCGCCGGGGGCCGGTCAGCCTGCATACAGAGCGTCGAACACGTCGGCGTATTTCTCGTTGACGACGTTGCGCTTGACCTTCAGCGTGGGCGTCAGCTCGCCTGTCGGCTGGGAGAGATCGTGGTCGAGGACGGCGAACTTCTTGACCTGCTCGACCTGGGCGTATTTGGCGTTGACGCGGTCGATCTCGCCCTGGATCAGCTCATGGATGGCGGGGTGGTTGCACAGCGAGGGAACGTCCTCGGGCAGGCCGTGCTCGCGAGCGAAGGTCGGTATCTCCTCCTCGTCCAGGGTGATCAGCACCACGGGGTAGGGGCGCTGGTCTCCGTGCATGACCGCCTGGGAGATCCAGCGGCACTGCTTGAGGTCGTTCTCGACGTTGGCCGGAGTGAGGTTCTTGCCCCCTGCGGTGATGATGATGTCCTTCTTGCGGCCTGTGATCGAGAGGTAGCCGTCCTCGTCGATCGAGCCGAGGTCGCCCGTGTGCAGCCAGCCGTCCTCGACAGCGCCGAAGCTTGTGGGCGCATGGTTGTGGTAGCCGTGGAAGATGTTGGGGCCCTTGATCAGGATCTCGCCGTCGTCTGCGATCTTCAGCTCGACACCCGGCAGGGCGCGCCCGACGGTGCCGAAGCGGTGGTTCTCGACGGTGGAGACGGTGGCCGCGGTGGCGGTCTCGGTCATGCCGTAGCCCTCGAGCACGGGCACGCCGCAGGCCCAGAAGAACTCCAAGATCTCCCTGGCGATGGGAGCGGCGCCGCTGGTGGCCCTGCGCACGTCGCCGCCGAAGATGGCGCGAACGTTTTTGAACAGCTGCTCGTCGGCCTGCTCGAAGGGGCCCTGCAGCTCGGGCGGCACCTCTTCGCCGCGGTTGACCATGTTGCGCACCTTGACGCCGAGGGCGATGGCCTGTTCGGCCTGCTTGCGCTCATCCTCGGGCTTGGCCTCGATGGCTCCGTGGGCGAGCGTGTAGATCTTCTCGAACACGCGCGGAACGGATGGCAGGTAGGTGGGTTTGACCTCGAGCAGCTCGGGCACGATGGCCTTGGTGTCGCCGCCGAAGTAGGCCAGCGTGCCACCCAGGTCGAACACGGCGAGCTGGATCAGCAGCGCATAGGAGTGGGCGAGAGGGAGATACAGGTAGATGATCTCGTCCGACTCGATCTCGCCCGCCTGGCGGATCATGTCGATGATGGCGCGGTAGTTGCCGTGGGTGAGCACGCAGCCCTTGGGCGGCCAGGTGGTGCCGGAGGTGTAGATGAAGGTGAAGGCGTCCTCGGGCTTGACAGCTGCCCGGCGGGCATCGAGCTCATCGGCCGAGCGAGTGCGCCCGCGCTCGCGCACCTCGTCCAGGGAGATGGCGTCGAGCTGGCGGGCGATGGTGGAGGCGCCGTTGCCGTCAGGCTCACCGGCGGGCGCGTCCATGACGATGACGGTGCGCAGATTGGGGACCTGGTCGCGGATGGCTGCGACCTTGGCGAGCTGCTCCTCGTTCTCGCACACGATCGCCGAGGCGTCCGAGTCGGAGATCACCCACAGGCACTCCTCGGGGGAGTTGGTCTGGTAGATGGGCACGACCACGAGCCCAGCCGAGGTGGCGCCCATGTCCGCATAGGACCACTCGGGGCGGGTGTTGGCGAGGATGCAGATGCGCTCGCCCGGCTGCAGACCGAGATCGATCAGCCCGAGGCCGACCTCCTGGACGATGTCTGCGAGCTGCGCGTAGGAGACGTCCTGCCAGGCCCCGTCGCGTTTGTAGCGCACAGCAGCCTTCTCGGAGAACTCCACGGCTGCGTGCGGAATCAGGTCAGCGATCGTGCGCGTACCTGTGGTTGACGCAGTGGCCGTGGCCTCCATCAGAACTCCCTCCCTTGCGAACACCGAATAGGCGTCTGATGTTAGTCGCTGTTTGCGCCGATTGGTACGGGCTGCGATGCGAGCTCAGACTGGGTTGGGGACATCGAGGAAGACATGGCGCAGATGGAAGCGCTCAGCGAGCTGCTCGCCGAGGCGCTTCACACCGAACGTCTCCGTTGAGTAGTGCCCGGCGGCGATCAGATGCAGGCCCAGCTCGCGTGCCTCGGCCATGGAGCGCTCGGGCACTTCGCCCGTGAGCAGGCCGTCGGCCCCGGCCGCGGCGGCCTCGTGCAGGTAGTCGGCGCCGCCCCCCGAGACGATTGCCAGCCGGCGCACGAGCGCTGGCCCGGAGTCGTAGACGAGCGGCTCGCGCCGGGTGACATCGCCGACCCGCACGAACAGCTCGGTTGCGGGCAGGCCCTCGCCTGGAAAGTCGGCGATGAAGCCGATCGTCTGCCCGGCATGCTGGGCAAAGGGCTCGATCTGCTCGGCCGCGCCTAGGGCCTGGGCGAGCAGCGCGTTGTTACCCAGCTGCGGGTGGGCGTCGAGTGGCAGGTGGTAGGCGGCGAGCGCGATGTTGGCGTCGAAGAGGATGCGCAGGCGACGGTGAAGCAAGGGGTCGATTGCTCGCACGCCCGAGCCCCAGAAGAGGCCGTGGTGTACGAGCAGCAGCTGGGCACGCTCGGCAGCCGCCAGCTCGAACAGCTCGGCGTGGGCAGAGACGCCTGTGGCGAGCGTGTCGACGTGCTCGCCGCCGGGCACCTGCAGACCATTGACGCAGTAGTCCTCGAAACGCTGCGGCTCGAGCAGGCGGTCGAGCTCGGCGACGATCTCGCTGATGGCGGCGGCCATCGGGCGACCATATCGCCAACCGCGTGGAGGGTGGCGCCGGCGCCCGTGTGTGATACTTCGGGATCACATCGGGGCGTGGCGCAGCCTGGTAGCGCGCACCGTTCGGGTCGGTGAGGTCCCGAGTTCGAATCTCGGCGCCCCGATTGGTTCGTGTTTGGCGAAGTCCAGCAAACACGGGCGAAAACCCCGAAAACACGGGGGATCGGCGTCGGCGGTTTCGCCTATGCTTGCGGGGTTTCGGTGGTCTGGGCCCCCGCAGATCCTCCGCACGGGAGTCGCCTTTGTGTCCCATAAGCTCCATGTAGACGCCGCCATCTAGCGTGTCGTGGCCTGAAATCCAGCAGGTGAGCAGCGGGCCGCTCATGAGTGTCTTGCTGAGCGGCGAGCCGACTGCGGGCGTCGGCTTGAGGCCACCTGTACTTGGGGCTAGCGCGAGCTCGCTCGCCGCGAAGCCTGTGGGGGGAAGCGCTTCATGCAGTCTGGTCCCACCCGTGCGGTTCCCCATCCGACGCTGAGCGCTCCATAACCGGCCTCGGCTACCGTTTGCGGAGCGACCGCGATTCGCCGGGACTTGCTCAGCGTTTCCTCCCCGATGCTCTGGGATGTGAATGCGTGATCCTTGTCGAGAACCGGTGACCGACTCGTCTCAACGGTGAAGGGCCTCGACAGGCGCGGCCCACCACACCCGGACATTTGGAGGACATACCTCATGTCGCACATACGACGTTTCGACCATGTTGGCATCACCGTCGCGGACCTCGACGCGGCGACGGCGTTTTTCGTCGGGTTGGGGCTCGAGGTCGAGGGCCGGATGTTCATGGAGGGCGAGTTCGTGGATACCGTCATTGGCATCCCCGGCTCCCGCAGTCACATCGTCATGCTGCGGCTGCCCGATGGAGGCCCTGGGCTGGAGCTGTCGAGCTTCGTCCGGCCGAACCACGAGCCAGGGTCGCCCACCGCCATGGCGAACGAGTTGGGGCTGCGCAATGTGTCATTCGAAGTCGACGACCTGCAGGCGACAGTCGACCTGCTGGCGGCGGACGGCTACGGCCTGGTCGGCGACTTCGGTCAATACGAGAACATCTGGCGCATGGCCTACGTGCGCGGGCCAGAGGGGATCATCGTTTCCCTGGCTGAGCGCATCGGCTGACGCCACCCGATGTCGCAGATAGTTCACTCACAACGAATACCTGCAAGAGGGCGGTCTCGGCCTGGTTCGCGCTAGTACTCCAAGGCGCCCTCCGTTTTGCGTCACTGCTCCTGGCCCGCGGTCGGGTCGCCGCGCAGCGCGAGCACGTTTCGATGCCCGCGCTCTGCATCTCGTCGAGCGGGGCGGGCAGTTCCGCCTCGTGGCCCACGCAGGATACGCGGGCGTCTCCGGCGCCGTGCTGCTTTTGCCCGTCCAGGTCAGCATCCTTGGCGTTCCAAGCCCTGCCGTCACGCCGACCAATCTGCTCTACAACGTGTTCTCCACGCCGGGGGCGCTGATCCGCTTCGCCGGGAGGGACGCCTGGGGGCCCCCTCGCGGGCCTGCTCGTTGCCGGCACGCTTGTGCGGGCGGTCTTTAGGTTCACGTTAGGCAGCCTGTCCGCAGGCGGGAGCTGCGACTGGCCGCGTGGACAGGCGTTGACCTCAGACGGCCACCGTCTCAATCTCCCCCCGTTGGGCAGCCGCGGCGTGCTCGCGGCTGTCGCTCGAGGAGAGGAGCACCGTGGTGAGGATCGCGCCGACGATCGCGAAGCCCGCACCGATGAGGAAGGCCCGGTCGAAGCCTTTGGTGAGCGCGACCGACGCGTTGTGCTGGCCGCCGCTCAGGATGCTCTGAGTTCGGCTGTTGGCCACGGTGGCGAGGATCGCGAGACCCAGGGCGCCGCCCACCTGCTGGGAGGTGTTGATCAGCCCCGAGGCGAGGCCCGCCTCGTGCGGTCGCGTTCCCGTCATCGCGGCGATCGTCACCGACACGAACGAGAACCCGAGGCCGAAGGCCGCAAGCAGCGACGGGCCGAGGACGTTGGCGCTGAACGACCCTCCGGGCGCGGGTACTCGTGAGAACCAGATGAGGCCGGCCGCGATCAACAGCAGGCCCGACGTCAGTACCGGCTTGAAGCCCACGCGTGTGACGAGCTGCGAGCCCACGCCGGCTGAGATGATGATCCCGACCGCGAGCGGCAGGTAGGAGAGACCGGCTTTGATCGCTGAGAAGTGCAGCACGTCCTGGAGGTAGAGCGAGACGAAGAAGAACATCGAGAACAGCGACATGCCGATCAGCAGGCCCACCGCATCAGCTCCGCGGAGCGTGCGCAGGCGGAAGATCGAGAACGGCAGCAGCGGGTGGCGCTGGCGGCGCTCGATCATGACGAAGGCCACCAGCAGGATCGCCGAGCCGGCCAGTCGCAGCAGCGTGCCCGTCGAGCCCCAGCCCACGTTGACCGCGTCGACCACCGCATAGACGAGCAGCGCGAGGCCTGCGGTGACAGTCACCGCACCGGGGATGTCGAAGCCTTCTGTGCCGTCTTCGGCGTGGCTCTCGAGCAGCAGCCGGGGGGCCATGACGGCCGCCGCGATGCCAATTGGGACGTTCACGAACAGCACCCAGCGCCAGCTCAGCCCACTCGTCAGGATTCCGCCCAGCAGCACGCCCGCAGCACCACCGGCGCCTGCGACCGCGCCCCAGATCCCGAGCGCGCGATTGCGCTCGGCGCCCTCGGCGAACGTCGTCGTGATGATCGAAAGCGCCGCCGGCGAGACCATTGCCGCGCCGAGGCCCTGGATTGCCCGTGCGGCGATCAGCCATGCCTCTGACTGCGCCAGTCCCCCGCCGAGCGAGGCCAGCGAGAACACGACCAGGCCGATCATGAACATGCGCCTGCGACCCAGCAGGTCAGCCAGCCGCCCGCCGAGCAGCAGGAAGCCGCCGAACGTGAGCGTGTAGGCGTTCACCACCCACGAGAGGTCGTCGCGGGAGAAATGCAGATGGGAGCCGATCGATGGGAGGGCGACGTTTACGATCGAGGCGTCGATCACGATCACGAACTGGGTCATCGCAAGCAGCATCAGGGCGAAGTTCTTGCCACGGGCGGAGCTGAGATCCGCTGTCGCGCGGGGCGTGCTCGAGGCCATCATCGCTGCACCGCGGCTGAAGTCTGAATGGTGTTCATGCTGTCCTCTCAGGAGGTCGAGCGCCGGAGCGATCCGGAAGCGGAAGTACGGTTCCCCTTGTTTATAGCACGATACGGAGCTAAGATTCCGTTTGTAGACCATGGCCACCGATCAGCGAACACTCCGCTCTGACGCCCGCCGCAACCGTGAGCGGATCATGTCCGCCAGTCGCGAGCTCTTTGCTCGTTTTGGCCCCCAGGTGCAGATGGATGAGATCGCCGCCCACGCCGGCGTGGGCATTGGCACGGTCTACCGCCACTTCCCCACCAAGGAGGCGCTGCTGACAGCGATGGTCCGCGATCGCTTCCAGGAGTTCGCAGAGATTGCCGCGTCGGCCGAGGACGTCCTCGATCCACGAGAGGCGCTCGAGAGCATAATCGTCCGTTCCGCTGAGGCGGTGGAGGGCGATGCGGGCTTCCAGCTGGCGATGATGGGCTCGAGCCAGCTCGAGTGGGAGGGCATCGAGGAACAGAAGGCCGCCCTTGCCGAGATCGTCACCCGCATCATCGCCCGCGCCTGCGCCGCAGGTGTGGTGCGCGACGACTTCGTCTTCGAGGACTTCGCCATGGTGATGTGCGGAGTTACCTCCACGATGTACTTCAAACCAGCTGAAGCCGACTGGCGGCGCCACGTCGAGCTGCTACTTCACGGCGTGTGCTCAGTCACCCGCGAGCCCGAGCGGCAGGTCGTCTAGCGGTCCTGGCTGAAAGATGACCGACGGGACCCTGGTGTTCATCGGACTCTGCTGGGCGGCCTGGCTGGCCTACTGGGTGGCCATGGCATTTGCGACCAAGCGCACGGTCGAGCGCGGAAGCTTCTTCGCCTACCGCCTGGTGGCGCTCCTCGTCTTTCTCGCGTGTGCGGCTGTCGGCAAGCTCCTGCATGTCAGCGCGCAGACGCGGCTATGGCATACGCCGCTCGCGCTGGGCATCGTGACCGACTGCATCGTGCTCTCGGGCGCTGCTTTCACGGTCTGGGCGCGGATCGTGCTGGGGCGCAACTGGAGCGCCGAGGTGACGTTCAAGCAAGACCACGAGCTGATCGAGTCCGGTCCCTACCGGCTGGCACGCCACCCGATCTACACGGGCCTGATCGCGATGGCGCTCGGCGCCGTGATCAACCTCGGGCGACCCATCGGCTTTGCGCTCTTTCTCACCGTGTGTGGCGCCCTGTGGTGGAAGTCACGCCAAGAGGAGCAGATCATGAGCAGCCACTTCCCCGGCGCCTACCCTGACTACAAGGCGCGAGTCAACGCGATCGTGCCGATCCCTCGAAGGCTGTCCAGGCCGTAGCGCGCTGCTCCCATGTCAGCTTCGAAGCCACTCGAGCCAGCCGCCCGCCAGGACCTGATCGGCGAGTGCGCCGTAGCCGTCGGCTCCCGGATGAGCGCCGTCGCCTGTGGTGACTTGCCCCATCCACACCTCCGAGGCCAGCAGCGGCTCGAGCACGTTCACGAACGGAACCGCACGGGCGCCACATACCTGGACGAGCGACGCCGAGAGGTCGATGAGGCGACTGTTCTGCTCGGGGTCATCCACGGGTGCGGGACCCACTACGAACACTGCGAGTTCGAGCGCCACTGCTTCGTCCAAGATGCCCTCCAGAGCTTGCGAAGTGCGATCACCATCCACCCGTTCTCGGCCGTTGTCGATCGTCGTGTCGTTGGCGCCAAAGGACAGCACGATCCTGCAGTCCGCCTCCGGCAGCAACCGTGGCTGGGCCTCGGCTCGCCAGCGCTTGGCGATGTGAAGCGAGGTCTCGCCTCTGACGCCGAGGTTGTATGCCGTGATCGGCAGGCCGGCAGCGGACGAGGCCGCGGCCACACGCCCGACCCAGCCCATCCCTGACGGATCACCCACGCCCGCCACGATCGAGTCCCCGAAGCAGAGCACGCGTCGATCGACCAT
>DATARM010000041.1:0-2456 GCA_036264155.1 Solirubrobacteraceae bacterium | reverse complement strand
CGCCACGGCCGAGTGCTGGCTTCAGCCGGCTCCGCGCCAGCCCGAGGCGCCGCGCGAGTTCCTCTCCACGATCGTGCTCGGCCCGCACGTGCAGCAGCTTCCACAGGAGCTGCGCGAACCGTTCATGGACGAGGTGCTGGCGGTCCTCGGCGAGCCGGTGGTCGTGGACTACGTGCGCCTGAACATCGACGCCACGGCCTGAGGGCCTCCAGGGGGCCAGAGGTCCAGGGCCCGCCGCTACACGCCGCTGGAGATCTGGTCGTCGCCCACCTCGGCGCCGCTGAGCAGGGCGGCGTAGCGACCGCCGAGCGCGACGAGCTCGTCGTGCTCTCCGCGCTCGACGATCCGCCCCTGGTCGAGCACGAGGATCTGGTCGGAGTCGCGGATGGTGGACAGACGGTGGGCGATGGCGATCGTGGTGCGCCCGCGGGCGAGCTCGTCCAGCGCTTGCTGCACGGCGCGCTCGGTCTCGTTGTCGAGCGCTGAGGTGGCCTCGTCGAGGATCAGCACGGGCGGGTTGCGAAGCACCGTGCGAGCGATCGCTATGCGCTGCTTCTCCCCGCCCGAGAAGCGGTAGCCGCGCTCGCCGACAGGGGTGTCGTAGCCGTCGGGCAGCGAGGAGATCAGCTCGTGGATCTGGGCCGCGCGGGCCGCGTCTTCGATCTCCTTGTCGCTGGCCTCAGGACAGGCGAAGCGCAGGTTCTCGCGGATCGAGGAGTGAAACAGGTAGGTCTCCTGCGAGACCAGCCCGACGGTGGCGGCCAGCGACTCGAGGGTCATGTCGCGGATGTCCACGCCGTCGATCGACACACACCCACGCTGCGTCTCGTACAGGCGGGCAACGAGGTAGGCGAGCGTCGTCTTGCCCGAGCCGGTCTCGCCCACGAGCGCGGTGCGGGTGCCGGCGGGGATCTCGGCGCCGATCTCCTCGAGGGTCCAGGGCGCCTCGGGGCCGTAGCGGAACCACACGTCCTGCAGGCGCACGTCGCCGCGCACGTCCTGCAGGGCTCGCGCGCCGGCACGCTCGACGATGTCGACCGGCAGGTCCAGGTACTCGAAGATGCGTCCGAACAGCGCGAGCGATGTCTGAACTTCCAGGCCCACCGACAGCAGCTGCTGCATGGGGAACAGCAGGCGCGTCTGTAGGGTGGTGAACGCGACGACGGTTCCGATCGAGATCAGGTCGTGGCCGTGGGCGATGCTGTAGCCGGCGAACCAGTAGACGGCGGCGGGCATGATCGCAAAGCTCATCTGCACGGAGGCCATCCGCCAGCGCCCCGCCATGCGCGCACGCACCTCGAGGTCGGCCAGTTCGCTGGACTCCGAGGAGAAACGCCCGACGAGCTCGTGCGAGCGGCCCATCGTCTTGCCGAGCAAGATTCCCGATACCGACAGCGACTCCTCCACGAGCGTGGACATATCGGCGAGGCGTCCCTGACGCACGGATTGGATGCGGCGGCGCTCGTTGCCCACGCGGCGTGTTAGCCACACGAAGAAGGGGAGCAGCACGAGCGAGAAAAGCGTCAGCTGCCAGCTGAGGGCGAACATTGCGACGACGGTCGCTGTGACGGTGGCGACCGTCGAGACGGTCGATGTGGCGGTGCTCGTGACCACGTCGTCGATGCCTCCGATGTCATAGGCGATGCGCGCCTGCACCTCGCCTGAGCGTGTGCGCGTGAAGAACGCCAGGGACATCCGCTGCAGATGGGCGTAAACGGCCGCACGCAGGTCGTGCATCACGCGCTGGCCGACCTGGTTTGAGATCCACGTCTGGGCGACGCCGATCACGCCGTTGATCACGGCCAGCGCGATCATGCCCCCGACGAGCCACGACAGCAAAGTCAGTTCGTGTTTGACGATCCCCCTGTCGACGGCTTCGCGCAGCAGGAACGGCGAGGCGACGCTGAGGATCGAGCCGAGCACGATCAGGCCGAGCAGCAGGCCCAGGCGCATCCGGTAGGGGATGAACAGGCGACCGATGCGCCGCAGCGATACGGGGCGGTCGGGGACATCCTCGGGCCGCGGCTTGGACCTGCGCGAGGAGTGGCCGTCGCCGCCATGTCCCTGGGCGAAGGGCTGGCTGCTCACAGGCTGACTGTATCGGCCGATCTCTCTTTGCGGACACGGCCTGGGGGCGGATACCCTTGGCAATGACGTGCACAGCATCGATGCAGACCCAGACACGAGCAGCTCCGCCGAGGGGTGCGGCACATGAACGCCGAGCCCCACCGAGCGGTGCCTGCGCTGCGACTGAGCGCGCCGGAGACACGTGTGCTCGGCTGTCTGCTGGAAAAGCAGCGCACCACCCCGGACGTGTATCCGCTGTCGCTCAACTCGCTGCGGCTGGCCTGCAACCAGTCGACCAACCGCGATCCCGTGGTCGAGTACGACGAGGAGGCGATTCGCGACGCGCTGCACCGTCTGGAGCGACGCGGCCTCGTCCGGCTCGCCGGCGC
>DATARM010000039.1:0-21144 GCA_036264155.1 Solirubrobacteraceae bacterium | reverse complement strand
GCAGCTCGTCGAGAGCGCTGCGGATGTCGCGCATGTCGATCTCGATGTGCGAGAACGACGGCGTGCCGAGCGTGATCACGATGTGGCGCGCCCTGGCGGCGTCGATCACGTGCTCGCTGAGCTCGAGTCGACCTGAGGCGTCCACGCGCTCGAGCAGCTCCTGGGCGCCGGTCTCCTCGAACGGCATCTTCCCTTCGGCCACCGCGCCGAGTCGGAAGGGATCGTTGTCCACGCCGATCACCGTCAGGCCGCGATCGGCGAAGGAGAGCGCCAACGGCAATCCGACGCGGCCGAGGCCGATCACGGCCACATCGGCGGTGCTTTGCGAGGCGTTCATCGAGATGATGAGGTTAGCGACGGAAAGGTCCACCGGCGCGCCGATGGTCCAGATACTGGCGTGCGAAGCAGGCGACGAAGCGGGGGTTGTAACGGGCATAGCGGCGCCACAGTCGTCGCGGCTCGCGCGAGAGTCGATAGACCCACTCGAGCCCGTTTCGCTGCATCCAGCCCGGGGCCTGGGGCACGAGGCCGGCGTGGAAGTCGAACGCAGCGCCCACTCCCACCAGCATCGGAGCCGACAGGCGAGGGCGCATCTGCGCCATCCATTTCTCCTGCTTGGGCTGTCCCGTGCCCACCCACACCACGGCTGCGCCCGAGGAGTCGATCGCCTCGATCACCTCGCGCTCGTCCGTCTCGGTCAGCTCGCGAAACGGGGGTGAGAAGCCACCCACGATCTGCAGTCCAGGGAAGCGCTCCAACAGCCGCTGCTGTAGGAGCTCGAGCGCCTCGGGGGTACGCCCGCCGTAGAGGTACATGGGCGTCCCGCTCACTGCGGCCCGCGCGCAGAAGCGGGCCATCAGGTCGGGGCCGTAGACACGTGTCGCGCGACGCTCGCCCAGCGCTCGCAGCGCCCACACCAGCGGCTGACCGTCGGGAACTGCGAGGGTCGCGCCGAGCACGGCCGCCCGCGTGTCGGGATCCTCGTGGGCGGACATCACCAGGTTGACCGCCGCGGCCGTCACATATGCGCGGCTGTCGGTCGCGATCACAGCCTCCATCCAGTCGATCACCTCCTCGTAGTCGGAGACAGCGAGCTCGACGCCCACGATCTCCACGCGACGGGGCGTTGACGGTGAGTCGGCCGGCGGGGGGGTGTGGGCAGGCGGTGAGGAGATTGCGTGAAGATACCCGCCCCCGTGAAGATCGATCCCGACTACTGGAGGCGCCGGCGGGTGCTCGTCACGGGCCACACCGGGTTCAAGGGTGCGTGGCTATCGCTGTGGCTGCAGGCTCTGGGCGCCGAGGTGACGGGCGTTTCCCCATCCCCACGGGAAAGGCGAAGCGTCTATCGGCTGGCCGCGGTGGGGGGGCACATGCGCGAGCTGGCATTGGATGTGCGCGACGCGCGGGGGATGCTCGAGGCCGTGCGTGAGAGCTCGCCGGAGGTCGTGATCCACCTCGCCGGCCAGCCGCTCGTGCGTCGCTCGCTGCAGGAGCCGGCCGGCACCTACGAGATCAACGTGATGGGCACGGTCAACCTGCTCGAGGCCGTACGTCGGGAGGGCAGCTCGGTGCGCTCGGTTGTGATCGTGACCTCGGACAAGTGCTACGAGAACCCTGGCGGGCGCCCGCGGCGCTTCGTCGAGTCCGACATGCTGGGAGGCGCCGATCCCTACTCGAGCTCCAAGGCCTGTGCCGAGCTCGTGACCGCCTCCTACAGACGGTCGTTCTTCGCCCACGACGACGCACCGCGAATCGCAACCGCCCGTGCAGGCAACGTGATCGGCGGTGGAGACTGGGGCGAGGACCGGCTCCTCCCCGACAGCGTGCGCGCTGTCGAAACCGGCACCACCCTGCGGGTGCGTAACCCCGACGCGGTACGGCCATGGCAGCACGTGCTGGGTCCGCTCGAAGGCTACCTGCTGCTCGCCCAGGCTCTCGATCTTCGAGTCACCGCCACCGACAAGTGGAACTTCGGGCCGGCCGCGGGCGATGCCCGTTCTGTCCGCTGGATCGTGGAGCGCCTCGGCGAGCTGTGGGACGGGCGGCTCACGTGGGCGCCCGATTCAGACCCAAACCCTCCGGAGGCCGAGCATCAGGAGATCGACTCCGCTCGCGCCGAGCGGGAGCTGGGATGGTTACCGCGGGGGAGCCTTGCCGACGCGCTTGGCCTGCTGGTCGCGTGGCACAGGGCCGAGCTGGGCGGTGAGGACATGCGCGAGGTGAGCCTCGCCCAGATAGATCGTCACTCGCGTGGCAACCACGCGGGCGCGTGACTTCCGCAGGAGACTGCGCACATCTGACAGGTCACGGATACTGAGTAGTGGAATGTTGGGAAACAACGACGCAGGGCAGCCAGCGCAGGACAGCGCCGTTCAACGCAACCTCGAAGCCCACGAGCGTGCCGTGGCGTCCGTGGTCGCCCGCGAGGTCCCCGAGGACATGCTTGCGCCCGGGTTTCGCCTGGAGAATCGCGTAACTGCAGTCACCGATTACACCTATCACGGAGCGGTGGGCTGGCGTGAATGGATGGGTGACCTGTTTGAAATGTTCGCCGAGGGGGCGAGCTACGGCGTGGAGGAGCTGATCGCCGCAGGGGAGGACTTCGTAGCGGCTTGGTTCTGCGTGGAGGGGGTCGGCGCTCGTTCCGGCTCTGCGATCGCATTCCGCTGGGCCGGCGTCACCTGGTTCTGCGATGGGAAGGCCACACTGGCCGTGGGCTATCCCTCGCGGAGCGAGGCCCTGAAGGCCGTCGGTCGCCACGAGTAGCGCCAGCCGCGCCGAGGGTGCGGGCCGAGCTGGAGACGCGATTCGACAAGCTCGCAGGATTCCGTAATCTCTCGGCCGATGAGCCCGCTCACCCTCCGCCGCTACCGCGCCGAGCGACTCTTGAAAAGCGAGTTCGAGGGCCTGCGGATCCGGGTACTGGGGAGCGTGACGCGCCGACTGCGTAGCGCCGGGGTGGACCTCGACGAGCGGGACATAGAGGCCTGTTACGCAATGGCGTGGCAGGGCCTCTACAAGGCCGTGCTCGACGGCCAGGAAATCGAGAACCCCGCCGGTTGGCTCGTACTGGTTACGTTCCGTCGTGCGATCGAAGAGCACCGGGCGCGTCGACGCGTGCAGTGCGGCGGCGAGCCCGTGACGGCGCAGGAGCACGACATGGCTGGCGAGCTCGACGATCGCATGCGGCTGCGTCATCTGTTCGAGGGTCTGCGTGGGCGCCTCGATGAGCGTGAGCGTGAGGCCGCGGTCCTCTGCTATCTGCAGGGCCTGCCTCGCGCTCAGGCGGCGGCCCGCATGGGCGTCACCGAGACACGCATGCGCAAGCTGATGGAGGGCCGCGGGCCCGGACGCCCCGGCGTCGCCGGCAAGGTTGGAGCGCTCATCGAGACGATCCGCGGGGGAGCCTGGTGCGAGGAGCAGTCCTCGCTCATGCGCGGTCTGGCCTTTGGCATGCTCGATCCCGACGGGGAGCGTCATCAGCTCGCCATGCTGCATCTCGAGGAGTGCTCGGCCTGTCGGGCCTACGTCTCCTCGCTCCGAGGCCTGGCTGCAGCGCTGCCCCCGATGCTGCTGCCGGGAGCGCTCGGCGCGAGAGCGCTGGCGGGAACCGGCGCAGGCGTAGGTGCAGGCGCCGGGGTAGCTACTGGGGCGCGGGTCGGGGCCGGGACGCAGGTCGGGCGTGGAGTCGGCGGAGCGCTCACGGCCTCTGGCACCGCCGGCGCCGGCGGCGCCGCAGGTGGTGGTTGGATGCTAGTGGGCGGTGGCAAGCTCGCCCTCGGCTGTCTGCTCGCTTTGAGTGTGGGGACGGGCTGCGTGGCGCTCGACGTGGGCGCAGGGCACTCCCACGGGTCGCATGCGGCTCATCGCCGCCGGACGCTCGCCAAGCGCGACGTGTCCGTTGGCGCCGACGCGGCCGTGGCCGACAGCTCCGGCCCTGCTCCTCCAGTGCTGCCAGCGAGAGCAATCACAAGCCCGCGTGGCGCCGGCGGAGCAACGCTAGCGCCCGCCGCAAAGGCGACTCGTGAGTTCGGGCCCGAGGCGCAGTCGAGTGCGACCGCCTCGCGGTCCACCGCGAAGGCTGCCCCGAACACAGCCCCGCCCGACACGGCTCGGGCCACGACGGCGCGCGTTTCTGGTTCGTCCGCTGAAGGCGTAGCGAGCTCCAGCTCCACAGCCGGCTCGTCGTCTGCCGGCGCCGCTGGCGCCTCGCAGGCGGCCCGGGAGTTCTCACCCGGCTAGATCCCGAGGACGAGGGCAAGCGCGTCATCGACTGCCTGCAGCTCGCTCGCGTCGAGTCGCCCTGCTGAGTTCCCCAGGCGCTGCGGATCGACCACGGTGGTCTGCTCCACCAAGACGGCAGTGGACGTGTCCTCGAGCGTAATCAGCGGCCTGAAACTTGCTGGCTGCGCGGCAGTTGAGGTCGGTGAGACGAGCACCGTGCTCAACCCGAGAAACTCGTCGGCTTGGACGATCACGGCGTACCGAGCGCCGCGCTGCTCGTGACCACGCGCTTGCCTCAGAGATGGCAGCCGGAATATCTCTCCACGGACCATGTTGGCTACGTATGCGGTGCCAGCTCAGCCATCTGCTCGCGAATCGCCGCCATCTCTGCTCGATCTGCCTCGTTCGCGGCGAGCCGTTGCACCTCTGCGAGGATCGAGGAGCGTGAACGACGCCGTGCCGCCGTCTCGCGCAGCGCTGCTCGAACCGCCTCGGAGTCGCTCAATCCATCACTACGGATGACATTCAGGGCGGCAGCAGAGCTGTCGTCCAAACGGACATGCAAGGAGCGACTCATCCCCTTCAGCGTAGCACGTATCATGCTACGTGCTACTCCGCAAGGCTATGCACGATCTTCACGGGTGGTGCAGCCATGAGCGCATGGTTTGCGCCGAGCAGTTCCGCCCATCGCAGATCAAGCGTCGAAAACCCGGGCTTGATCGTCCGCGGGCGCGTCACTAGGGTCGTGCGATGTCCTCCGACTCCACCTCTGTGGCGAGCGTCGATTGCCCATCACGCAGCGGGCTGAGCGCGCCCGCGCTCCGCACCTGCCGCCTGCTGCTTGCACTGGCAGCGCTCACAGCCATCGGCTACGACGTGGCGGCGGGGCCCGGCGTGAGCGACACCGACTACTTCAGCTACTTCACCGTGCTGAGCAATCTGTTCGCGGCGGCGATGCTCTTGTATGGAGCGCTCCGCCCCGAGCGCTCTCAAGCAGTCGCTTTGCTCAGAGGCGCAGCGGTCGCCTACATCCTCACGACCGGGATCGTCTACCTGCTACTGCTCTCCGGGCGTGCTCCAACATACCCGTGGGTGAATGCAGTCCTGCACTACCTGATGCCCGTGGCGGTAACGCTCGACTGGCTACTCAGCCCACCGAGCGTGCCTCTCCTTCCCATGAGGACAGTCGTGCTGTGGATGGCCTTCCCGGTGCTGTACATCATCTACACGCTGGCGCGGGGCGCGATCGTGGGCTGGTACCCATACTTCTTCGTGAACCCGCACCGCAGCGGCGGCTACCTGCTGGTGGCCGCTGACTGTCTGGCCGTCGGAATCGGCATCGTGGCGTTGATCGCCGCAACCACCTGGGCGGGCAACCGTCGGCGCGACGCGGTCGCCTAGCTCAACTAGTTGCGCCGGTCTCTTTGCTCAGGCCCTCGGGAACACCTTGCTCAGCCGTGCCAAGACGAGCGGGTTTCCGCGGGGACGCAGCCGGCCGGTGGCTATCGCGCGCAGCGGGTCCAGGCGCGCTCCGATGATGTCCACCCAGTCCTGGTAGGAGAGGCGCAAGCGCAGGTCGGGGCTCGATGCCTCGCCCTCCTGAACTGTGCTCGAGCCGTTGTTCACGACCAGGTGCCAGGTGGGGATGTCCGGGTCGGTGAACTCCCACTGGAAGGTCGTCGCCCGCGAGAGCCCATGGTTGGGGTTGACCTGGCGGCGAACAGTGTCGAACAGAAGGGCCAGCGTCTCCCGATCGCGGGCCGAGGGTCCCTCGCGCACACCGATGATGCCGGCCATTGCGAGTGCCTGCCCTCGCTGGGTGACCTCGAGCGGTGAGAGTCCCTGCGGCAGGAGCGCAGGTCCGGGAAGCGTCTCAACGGCCAGCCCGGCAGAGCGCAGCTTGGTGGTCATCGAGGTGAGTCCCTCGACGCCTACCTTGTCGAAGGTGTAGTTGAAGACGGTCAAATAGGTTTCGTCCCAACCGGGCGGCATCAGCACCTGCGAGGTGAACGGCGTCACTTCGCGCAGAAGCGCTGCGACGGCCTTGGGCACGCCCACGGGGTCTTCGCGGTTGAGGTCGGCGAGGAGCTTCACGCCAAAGCCGATGTGGCGCTGCTCGTCGGCTGCGATGTTCTCCATGCCGGCGCGGAAGGCCGGCAGCTGGTTGCGTTCCTCCAGGTAGCTGCAGATGAAGTGCTGACCCGGCTGAGCCAGTGAGGCCTCGATGACCACGTGGTAGAGCGTCACGGCGGCGGCCAGCTTGGCCGGGGAGCGGTCAGCGCGCAGCTCGTCGGCCATCGTGTCGAGGCGGTCGAAGATCTTGCGGAAGCCGACCGTCAGCTGGGGCTTGATCGCGTTCAGGCCGCTGGCCATGGAACCGTCGCCGATCCCGCAGACCTCCTGCATGAAGCGCTTGAAGAAGACCGCGTGGCGGGCCTCGTCGACCTGCTGGGTGGTGAGGAAGTACTTCTGCTCCTCGCGTGGAGCCGCGTCGATGTAGGGGGAGAGGTTGTCCGCCACGGCGTCCTCGCCCCAGAAGAACAGGCAGTAGTTCCACAGCGCCGCCTGGCGCTCGAACTCGGTGAACTCCTCGCGCCACTGGCGGGCGTCCTCGGTGAAGTCGAGCTCCATGGCGCTCCAGTTGCCGCGCTCCCAGCGCGCATATAGATCCTCGTAGGAGATCGCGTCAGCCGGCAGGCCGGCCACGTTGGAGGCGTCGGCAGGATTAGAGGTGGTTGCGCTCGCCATCGTGGTGCTCCTGTTCGTGAGGAGAATCGGACAACTCAAGACAACTGAGATAACGAACGCTATCGAAATAATGATTGCTCTGTCAAGTAGAATGCCCGGATGGAGGCGAGTGGCATCGACGGGAAGGATGGAGCGCTCACAGGCCCTGTGGCGACGCGCATGACCCGCGAGCAGAGCAGGGCGAACACGCGCGAACGCCTGCTCACAGCCGCGCGCAGCGCCTTTGCCCGCAGCGGATTCCATGGGGCATCGGTTGAGGAGATCGCCTCGGAGGCGGGCTTCTCCACGGGAGCGCTGTACTCGAACTACGACAGCAAGGAGGACCTGTTCCTCGCGCTGATGGAGCGCGAGATCGAGGAGCACGCTCGCGAGATCGCCGAGGCGGTCGGGGCCCAGGCGTCGATGGCCGACCGTGCAACCGGCGGCGCGCGCAGATGGATGACGATGATCGACCGCGAGCCCGAGCTGCTGCTGCTGTTCATGGAGTTCTGGGCGTATGGCGTGCGCGACCCCGAGATGCGTCCCAAGGTGGCAGTTCGCTTCGCGCAGATGCGCGAGGTCCTGACGCGGTTGATAGCCGACGGCGTGCGTGAGTTCGAGCTCGAGCTGACGATCCCCGCCGAGCAGTTGGCCATAGCCATCGACGCGCTCGCCGATGGCATCGCGCGTCAGAAGCTGGCCGACCCCGAGGCGGTTCCCGACGAGCTGATGGGCAAGGTGCTGGCGCTGCTGTTCACAGCCGTCACGCGTCCGGCGCGAGGCACAAACACGCATAGTGAAGCGTGAACGTCCTCCGCGCCAGCGGCGCGGCGAAGTGGTGCAACGCCGTGCGCAGGCCCCACTTGCCAATGGCAGCCGCATGCGCGCGAGGCCCCGAGGCGAAGAAGCAGTGCACCTCCAGGGGCAGGGGATCCTCGAGCTCCGCTGCGATCACGAGACCGGCACGCTCCACGATCTCGCGGGCGGCCGCCCGGTCGAAGCGCTGGAGGTGACCGACCTCGGCCGCGTGCACCCGCTTGCCGGCTCGGCGCGCTGAGCGATTGTCCTCGAGCGGAACCTCCATCACCACCGCTCGGCAGGCCCGTGCAACCTCGGCCAGCAGCAGCGCCGGATCGGGGACGTGCTCGAGCACATGCGAGAGGATGCCGAGCTCGTAGCTTCCATTCGGACCGGGGAGGTGCCGGCCGTCGTAGAGGGCCACATCGTCGATCTCGGGTCGTTCGCTTGCGATCCGCACGGCCGCGTCGGTGATCTCAACGCCTGCCAGCCGGCCGCCGAACCCACGGCGATGCAGCTCCGAGAGCAGGGCGCCATCGCCGCAGCCGACCTCGAGGGTGCTCGCCGGGCGCAGGCGCGCGCGTGCGCACAGCGCCATCACGTGGTCGGCCTTGCCAACCGCGCCGAGCGCGCGCCAGCGCGCATACAGCGCCGCCTCGGCGGGCGCCTGCGTGTAGGCGTCGTCATAGAAACGGATCAGGTCGGCGGGGTCCTCCACAGTGGGGATTATTGTGGGCGCGATGACAGCCAAGCTCACGGGGGCGCTGCGCGAGTCGCCTGCGACGGTCCCTGCCCTGGCTACTATTGCCCTGTTCGTCGTGTGGATGGCCAACCAGGCGGGCTATCCGCTGACCCATTGGGCGCCCGGTGGGCTGGTCGTCCTGGCGCTGCTCGGGATGACGATCTGGCTGGTCTCCCAGCGTCTGGAGGAGATCCCGCTCGCGGTGCGCATAGCGCTCGGGGCGCTCGCCGCGTACACCGTGTTGAGCTTCCTCTCGATCGCTTGGGCCGCGGTCCCCGGCGATGCCTGGGAAGGCGCCAATCGCACGCTGCTCTATCTGCTGGTGTTCGCTCTGTTCGCCTGTTGGCGCCAGCGTGGCGCGGGCGCGCTGGCGCTGGTGGGTGCCTGGACGCTCGCGCTGATCGTCCTCGCCGCCGTCGACGCACTGCATCTGAGCTCGGCTTCCAGCGCCAGCCTCCAGCAGATGCTGCCGGGCGGGCGCCTTCAGTACCCCAGCGGCTATCCCAACGCCAACGCCGCGCAGTGGCTCATGGCCTTCTGGCCGGCCGTCCTACTCGCCCGCAGCGAGCGCATCGCATGGCCCATACGGGGTCTACTCGCCGGCGGAGCCGTACTGCTCGCCGAGATGGCGCTGTTCAGCCAGAGTCGAGGTTCGCTGTATGCCACTCCCGTGATGGTGATCGTCGTGTTCGCGCTCGTGGGAGCGCGCACGCGCACCTATGTCCTGCTGGTTGCAGTGGGCGCCGGGGTGGCGGCTGCCGCGCCGGCGGTGCTGCGCGTCGGAAATCACCTGCACGCGGGTCTGGTGAGCGTCGCGGCAGTGCACGACGCAGTCACCGGCGCCTTCATCGCGGCAGCTGTGGTGGCGAGCGTGGTTGCCCTCGGGGCGCTGCTCGAGTCGCGACTGGAGCTCTCGGGAGGCTCACAGGGGCGGATTCACAGTGTCCTCGCCGTGATCGCGATCCTCACGCTGATCGGCGGAGTTGCGGGCGGCCTGGCCGTGGCGGGCAATCCAATCACTCGCGTCGAACATGCCTGGAGGAGCTTCAAAGGTGGCTACAGCGAAGGCCCCTCGAGCGGAAGTCACCTGGCCAGCGGGCTCGGCAGCAACCGCTACGACTTCTACCGCGTGGCAATCGACGAGTTCTTGGCCCACCCCGTCCTCGGCATCGGCGCCGACAACTTCCAGCAGCAGTATCTGGCCCGGGGACGAAGCGACGAGACGCCGCGCTATCCCCACAGCATCGAGCTGCGCACGCTGACCCAGACGGGCCTGCTTGGCGCCCTGCTCGCGCTCGTTGGCCTTCTCGCCGCGCTCGTGGCCGGCGCGAGAGCACTCAGAGACACAGATCCACTCGTGCGAACCGTTGTAGCGGCCGCCCTGGCAGGCTTTGCCTATTGGGTGATCCACGGGTCGTTTGACTGGTTCTGGGAGTTCGCCGGCCTGGGGGCGCCGGCCTTTGCCATGCTTGGCATCGCCTGCGCACTCGCACCGGCCCGTGCCGTGGCCTTTGAGGAGACGCGGGCCCCGGCCTGGAGGCGCCGTGGACTACTCGGACTGGGCTCGATTGCCGCGCTGGCGGCTGCCGTCTCGCTGGCGGCTCCGTGGCTAAGCCAGCTCCAGGTGGAGAGCGCGGCACGGGTTTGGACGAAGGCCCCCCAGACGGCCTATGCCCGACTGCGACAGGCCGCAAAGCTCAATCCGCTGAGCGATGAGGCCTATCTGGTGGCGGGCAGCATCGCCCTGCGCTACGGCGAAACGGCGTATGCCGAACATCAGTTCTCGCTCGCGCTATTGCGCACCTCCGGGGATGCCTACGCAACGCTCGAGCTGGGCGCGATCGCCTCAGCCGACGGCCGCCGGGCTGCTGCCCTGCGGCTACTGCGGCGCGCGGTCGCACTGGATCCCGGGAGCACCCTCGCTCGCGAGGCGCTCGGGGTGGCTCGCGAAGGGCGGCGCATCGATCTCGATGAACTGAACAGGTCGATCCTTCTCAAGGCGCAGCAGCTCGCATGAGCTCGGCTCAGCGCATCGTCAGCGCCGGTCAATCGGCCTCGACAGGGCCCCTTCGCTTCGGTAGCTTGTATGGGTCTCAACTATTCGCCCAGACCCACCCTGATCGCTCCAGCGTCAGGTGTGGGCGAGAGAATGGCTAGCTGGTGGTGGCATGGAAAACGGGCGCAGTCTTGCTCTGGCCAATGAAGGGGACCCAACGCAGGGACGCATGAAAAGGCAACGTCTCACCACAGCGGCCACGCTCACAGCGATGGCGCTCTCGATGCTGGCTCCGCTCGATGCGGGCGCCAACTCACTACTCAGCGGCTATGGCGGTCCCGGTCAGGGAAGCCAGGCGATCCTCGGCTCGGCGCTCGTCAACGGCCCACGGGGCGGAGGCGGCCCCTCGGGTGGGTCCTCTACGAACCTGAGCGGACCAGGCGCGGGCACCAGCTCTGGCGGCAGCTCCAGCGGCGCTCGTAGCGGTGGCGGCAGTACCTCGCGCCAGGCAGGTGGCTCCTCCACGCACACGGCCAAAGGCAGCGGAGCGCGTCCCAATGCGTCCGGATCGGGTTCTGGTACGTATAAACCCGCATACCCGTCATCGACCGCCACCAGCTCCGCGGTCGAGAGCTCGCAGGTTGGGCTCTCGAACTCGGATCTTCTGTACATACTCCTTGCGGCCGGAGCGCTCGTTTTCACGGGCGTAATGACGCGCCGCCTAGCGCGCCCCGCCAGGTAACAAGAGGACGGTCGGCTAAAGGGATGCGACGCGGGACCCGAGTAAGAACCTACGGGATAGCAACGCCCTGAACACATGGACAGCACGCGAGTCACACAGCAGACATCGACAGCCCTTCCACGTCGGGGAGAGCTGACCCATGATGCCCCCTCTCCCCACGTCCTGCGCAGGAGCACCTTCCAGGGCCCGCTCCAGTGGGCGCTCGAGGGACGCGGCTGGGGCATCGTGCGCCCGGTGGTCGACTTCCTGCTGCTCTGCATAGCGGTCGTGCTGGCGCTCGGCGGCGTGCACAACGTGCTGCACGTCGGGGCTCTGCAGGCCCCGCTGCTGGCGATGCCACCGCTGGTCATCCTGCTCTTCTACCTACGAGGCCTCTACCGTACGCGGCTGCGTGCGCTGGTGCTCGACGGCGTCGTCCCCGTGCTCAGCGCGATCTCGGTGGCGGCAATGGCCGTGGTGGTCCTAGGCACCTTCATCAACGACCACGGCCCGAGGCAGTCGACGTGGCTGCGCGGCTGGTTCCTCGCGCTCCTGTTCGTCGGCGTGGGCCGCATCGCCATGGTGCTGCTGCAGCGCTGGGCGCGAGCCCGGCGCCTGGTCGGCAAGCCGGTCCTGATCCTCGGGGCGGGCGTTGTCGGGGCCCAGGTGGCACGGAGGCTCGAGACCCACCCCGAGTACGGGCTGGCGCCCGTCGGGTTCCTCGACGAGGACCCGCGCTCGGTGGCAGAGGTCGGAGGCCGTGACGTGCCCGTGCTGGGGACGATCGAGGATCTCGACGACACCGTCGCGCGCACCGGCATCAAGAACCTGATCGTCGCCTTCTCCTCCGTCGCCGATGCGCGCGTCAGCCGCCTGATCCAGCACTGCCAGGAGCTCGGCGTAGAGGTCTCGGTAGTGCCGCGGATGTTCGACACGATCAACGACCGCACCCGCTACGACACGGTCGGCGGCCTGCCGCTGCTGTCCTTCAACACGGTCGACCCCAAGGGCCTGCAGTTCGCCATCAAGCACGCGCTCGACCGCATCCTGGCGCTCGCGCTGCTGATCCTGCTCTCGCCGCTGATCCTGATCGCGGCCGTGGCTGTGCGTCTCAGCTCGCCGGGCCCCGCCTTCTTCAGCCAGCGCAGAGTGGGACGCGACGGCAAGGTGTTCGACTTCTACAAGTTCCGCTCAATGCGGGTGGTCCCGGGCGAGGTGCCCGAGGAGGACTCCAGCGCCCTGGACTTCCTGCTGGCCGGGGACATTGCGCCCGGTGGCGTCGAGGGCACCGACCGCCGCACCACCATCGGGCGCTTCCTGCGCAGCAGCTCGCTCGACGAGCTCCCCCAGCTGTTCAACGTGCTGCGGGGCGACATGAGCCTGGTCGGCCCGCGGCCCGAGCGCCCCGAGTTCGTTGAGCTCTTCCGCCAGGACATCCTGCGCTACGGCGATCGCCACCGCGTGAGGTCAGGGATCACCGGATGGGCGCAGGTGCACGGCCTGCGTGGCCAGACCTCACTGGCCGAACGCGTCGAGTGGGACAACTACTACATCGCCCACTGGTCGCTCGGCCTGGACCTGAAGATCCTGGCGCTGACCGTGCTGGCGCTGTTCCGCGGCGCCGAGTAGGGGCTTCTAGGAAGCACTGGTGAGCAGCTGCCCGGACCGCTCGATCACATGGCCGGCGACGGCCGAGTCCGAGTCGAGCTCCCTGGCCGCTTCCAGCACCGCTGCCGCCGTCTCGGTGACGACCAGTCTGGCTCGTCTCGGGTCATGCCGCCATGATCGGGCCTCCTCGACCAGGTCGGCGATGGTGATGGCGTCCAGCTCGTAGCGGCCGCTGACGCTCATCGCACCCTGTCGTCTGAGTTTCGGCCAGAGCACGGTCGGCACCGTGTCATACAGGGGCGCCAGCTCGATGTGCTCCGTGGTGGGATGTAGTAGAGCGATGTTCTTCCCGTGCGCGTCGGCGTTGCCGATCAGCACGGTGAACGTGGCGGCCGCCAGGAGCCGGTCGAGCTGCTCGCGCGGGTCCTGCGCGTAGCGGTCGAGCAGCTCGGCAGCCTCGTTCAGGGAGGGCCCGCCGGCGCTCTGGTACTTGCCGCGGCGCATGCCCGCTTCGGGGTCGCGTGCGAGCGCCTGGCAGAGGTCCTCTTGATGGATCCGCCCGCCCGTCTCGTCCGGGAGCACGCGCCGATCGAAGCGGGAGACGATCAGGCACGATTTCTCGCCGATCGTCTCGAGCTCAGCCTGAACGTTGGTGAGGCCAACGATTGCGGCGAGCTCGAGGCACTGCGCCTCCGCGTCCACGAGCCCCGGCCGCACAGGGTCGTCGACCTTCAGGATGTGGCTCGAGGGGTAGCCGTGAGCCGGTCGCCCCCACCCGCCGCCTGGTAGCCGTACGAGCAGCAGCTTGTCCTGCAGCCCGGCGATCGAGAGCTCGCTGTCGGCGTGGATCGCCAGGGGACGCTCGGGGAGCCCGAGCACCTCCTGCTCGAGGCTGTCGGTGTCATAGGGGATGACGGTCCCGGGCCGTGCCGGGGGCTCCTGCTCGGCGATGATGAGCGCGCCGGCGACGTCCCGGCCGAATCGCTTGAGCAGCGAGTGGATGTCGTTGGCGGCGACCCCGAGCCGCTGGGCGAGCGCCTGGCGGTGCTGCCCCTCCGGCAGCAGCCCGGCGGCGAACACGCTGGCGTTCATCCTGCGTGCCTGCAGCGGCAGCGAGCAGGACAGCACGGGGGAGAGGCCCGGCCATTTTTCGAGCGCCTCCTCGGTATAGGTGCAGTGGAGTTCCCATGGCCGTCTGGCCATCAAGTCGGCGACCCTAATGCCATGGAGCCAGACGCCGAGTGGCTCAGCCTTCGCCATGCTCGCCCGGCCAAGTGACGGTGACGGTCGCGCCGGAGCGGCGCAGAATCCGCAGCAGGTGTTCGAGCAGCGTGACACTGCGCCCGGACTCCAGCTGGGCGAGGTAGTCGCGTGAGAGCCCGGCCTCCTCGGCCAGCGCGGCCTGCGTTAGGTGTCTGCGGCCGCGGATCTCCGCGACAGCCCGTCCGAGGTCCGCGCCGGAGCGAATCGTCCACGTCATGCTCGTGCGCCCTGGCTGTGACATATCTGTCGCACGCACGCCTTTCCATCGATGGTGACAGTAACGTCACTTTAGCACCGATGTACCCGAAGTGACAATATCGTCACTTCACGCAGATCGCGAGACCCCCCGCTCAGATGCTCGCGTGTGCTGCAGTACCGGGCCCCGCCCAGTACTGATAGACCCGCACGCGCAACCCGCTCTGCCCGAGCACCGACGGCAGCGTCAGCGAGTAGCGGTTGTTTCGATCCAGCGAGAAGATGGCCTTGTAGCGAAGCGTGTGGCCCTGGTAGGCCTCCAGGCGCATGTAGTCGCCGACCGGACCGACACCGCTGGCCACGACGTGGCCCGAGCGCCGACTCAGCCTGAGCGTGACCCGCGTGGTCGCGCCGAACGGTGACGTGAACGCGCTCGCAAGCGAGCCGAACGCAGGCTTGCGCACGCCGGCTGCCGTCAGGACCCCGAATTCTTCAGAGGGGAAGCCCTGGAGCTTGTACACGATCTCAGCAGAGACCCACGGTGTGTGCGCCAGCGCCCGGAAGGTGTTGGTGAGGTTCTGTGCTTGCAGCTGCGGGGTCACACAGGCCTGTTCCTGCTGGATCCTGCGCCCCGTGGCGCAGCTCGTCCAGCCGAACTCGTTGAGCCACAGTGGCTTGCTGTCGCCGTTTTCCTGTTGAACTTCGCGGATCGAGCGCAGCGAGCCGAGCACGAGGTTGTAGAAGTGCACCGAAAGCCCGTCGTAGTAGCCCTTGATCCCCGCCGCGTACAGCGCACGCAGGAACACGCCGTTGGATCCCACCAGCGAGCCGCCCAGCACGGTCAAGCTCGGGTCCACCTGCTTGACGGAGGTATAGGCGGCACGCAAGATGGCCGCATAGCGCTTCGGCTTTTCCGGCCCGGCGAAGTGGAGCTGGTTGGCCTGGTCGGGCTCGTTCCACACTTCGATCGCTGCCAGCTGGCTGCCGTAGCGCTGTGCGAGCAAAGCCATGAAGGCCGCGTACTGGGACGGTTCCACAGGCGGCCACGCGTTGGCGCTGCTCGATGACCCGACCCGGCAGCGACGCAGGATCGAGGGTGGCGCCGAGGAGGCCCAGCAGGGGCTCGAGTCGACCATCATCACGACCTTGATACCGGCGCTCGAAGCGTCCGCCACCAAGCGGTCCATGAACGCCAGCGAGGCGCTCGAGAGCTGGCCCGGACCAAGCGGCTCCACGACCGACCACGGAACCTCCGTGCGCACGATCTGAGTATGCAGGGCATGCGCCTGAGAGATCGCCTGGTCGGCGCTCGACAGTGGCACCCCGCCCACGCCCACGATGTTCACGCCGCCGAGCGGCGGCCCTGCGGCCGATCGAGCCGACTGTGCGGGACTGACTCCCGCCGCCGCTGTGAAGAACGCGAGCACTGTCGCCAAGGCGAGCAGCGGCAACCCGCTTTGTCTACTCATATGCATGGCACTGTAATGGATCGACCTGTCGTCCCTGGACGGTTGTCGCAGGGCGCAGCCAGCCGCTACGCTGGCGAGCACATGTCGCCTACGTGGATATGGATGCAGGTGGCGATCGTCGTGTTCGTGCTGGCGGGCATGATCGTCGCCGTCACGAAGCTCGCCTGAAGTCGGCGGCCGGATATGATCGGGCCGCCTGAAGCTGCAGCCTAGTCGGAGCTCCGAACCAAAGGGAGAGTGATGTTCAGGTCGATCGTGGTGGGAACGGACGGCTCGAACACAGCCGGACAAGCAGTGCATCAGGCCGTCGATCTCGCCAAGTCCGTGGGCGCGTCGCTGGAGCTGGTGAGCGCATACGAGCCCGTGCCCGCTCAGCGGCTGGCCGAGGAGAGGCGTGATGCCCCTGAGGACCTGCAGTGGGCAATCAGCCCCCGCGAGGAGGTCGATGCGACACTCGAGGCGGCCGCTGAGATCGCCCGCGCTGCGGGAGTCCCCGTCAACGTCTATCCGCGCCTGGGAGACCCGGCCGACGCGATCCTCGATGTCGCCGAGGAGCGCGAGGCAGACCTGATCGTCGTCGGCAACAAGGGGATGACCGGGGCAAAGCGGTTCCTGCTCGGCTCCGTACCCAACAAGGTCTCTCATCACGCACCCTGCTCGGTGCTGATAATCCGCACCACCTGAGCGCCCGCCGGCCCTCCGCGGCGTTGCTCAGCGCGCCTTGCCTCGGCTGCCGAGGAGCTCGTGTGCCTGCTCGGGTGGGAGGGCGATGTTCAAGCCCGCTACTCCAGGACGCAGCGTTCTCGGCAGCAGGCGATCGATCAAGCGCGCCCGCCGTCCCACCGGGACGACCGCGTCGGTCGTTCGCAGCTGGCGCTCCACGTCGAGCGCGTGCATCACCGCCAGCGGGCCGAAGCGCGCGAGTGTCGTCGTCGGCACGTCCGCGTCGGGTTGCTCGTCGGTGCTCCTCGGTTGCTGGGCATCGGCGCCGCCGGCGATCAGCGCGACGTCGAGTCCCTGTGCCCGCAGGCCGGTCAGCCAGTTGCTCGCCCGCTGCGCATCCCTCGCGCCATAGGCCGTCGCCACGACCTTGACGGGACCAGTTGGCCGGCGCCCAAAATGATCTGTGCTCGCTGACTCGTTTGCGGCGGGTGCGCTCTGGGTCGAGCCTTTGCGTGTGAGCACGAGCATCCAGACGAGCGCATCGGAGGCGACGTCGAGCCCGATCTTCACCAGGCCGCGCCAGCCGTCGCGCCAGCCCCGATCGAAGATCGTCCGGTAGAGCAGCTTGGCGCTCGGACGCAGCAGGATCCCGCTCACGTAGGTCTGAGGGTTCGGCTGGGCGAGATGAGCGCTCTCGAGTTGTGCGTAGCGCCATGCGTCGCCGAGCGCCTCGCCGAGCGTCCCCGCCAGCTCGTGTTCGAGATCGCCCTCCAACACGAACGGGCGCCTGTGCGGTTCGATGCCCTCGTGGACCATTCGCCCCTCGTCGTGGCGGTAGGCGCCGCGACGAAACATGCGGTTGCGATAGGCGGGGTACTTGGCAGAGGGCCCGAGCGGGGCACCGAGGAAGTTGTTGCGCAGTGCGCAAGCAGCAATCTGGACGTCGCTCGCTTTAGCCGCGAGCAGGGACTCGATGCTGGTGCGCAGCCGCTCGGAGACGCGCTCGTCGGCGTCGATCTCGAACACCCAGTCGCCCGTGGCACGATCCAGCGCGAGGTTGCGCTGAGCCGCGAAGCCGGGCCACGGGTTCTCGATCACGACGGCACCGGCCGCCCGCGCGATCTCGACGGTACGGTCGCTCGATCCTCCGTCTACTACGATCGTCTCGTCGCAAAAGGAAACGCTCTGCAGAGCTGCCGCCAGGCGCTCCTGCTCGTTCTGGACGATCAGGCAGGCTGAGATGCGCTCGCGTGGCACCCCGCGTAGTATGCCGAGCGCGTGCGTCCCGGCCGGATCGTTTCAATTCAGACGACGAACGAGCGTGGCGGCGCCGAGTACGCCAACGTCGACCTGCTTGCCGCGCTACGCGAGCGCGGACATGAACCGGTCCTGTTCACCAACTTCGCCGATCTCGTTGAGGGATCGGGCGTGCCCGTGCGCACGATCGATCTCGGCCCCAAGCTCGCTCGCCGCACCGTGGGCCTCGTGTTGCTCGAGGCTCCGCTGACGCTCCTGCGCGTTGCCCGCGCGTTGCACGAGGAGCGACCGGTCAGCGCTCTGTTCCTGCACTTCAAGAAGGAGCAGTTGCTCTGCTCGCTGTTGCCGCGCAGGTTGACCGGGGAGATAGTGTGGGCCGAGTGGGGGCCTGTGCCGCCACCGATGCGCCGTGGTCTCGTGCGTGTGATCTATTCCCTTGCCGCACGTCGTGCGCGGAGCATCATTGCCATCTCCGAGGGCACTAGACAGACGGTCATCGACGCCGGTGTCCCGGCCGAGAAGGTCGACGTGGTCCCAAACCTGGTCGACGTCGATGCGGTCAAGCCCGATCCCGCCAGCAGGGTACGTCTGCGCGAGGACTGGGGCGCCGGGGAGCAGACGCTGGTCGTCGGCTGCATCTCACGCTTTCAGCGGCGCAAGCGCAACGATGTGGTGATCGACGCGATGGCGCATCTCGATGGCGAGGTGTTGCTGGTGATCGCAGGCGAGGGTGAGGAGGAGGCCAGCCTGCGCGAGCGCGCCGCGCCCTACGGCGAGCGCGTGCGCTTCGTGCCCAACGTGCGCGGCCACGTCGAGGCCTTCCTCTCGGCCTGCGACCTGCTCGTGTTCGCCCCCAGCCCGACCGAGGGCGAGCCGCGCTCGATCGTGATGTCCCAGCTCGTCGGCGTGGCCGTAGTGGCCACCGACGCCGAGGGCGCGCAGGGGCTGATCAAGCCGGGCGCAGGGATGATCGTCTCTCCGTCTCATGACCCGTGTGCGCTTGCGGCCGCGCTTGCCTCATATCGCGACGATCGCGAGCGCTGCGTGAGCGAGGGGCAGGCGGCTCGAGCGGCCACGCTCGAGAGCCACGCGCCGGAGCGCACGCTACGCGCGGTCGAGCGCGCGTTTGGGCTGGATTCCTGAGAGTCCGCTCATCCTGCAGCGCCTCACGCTGTGCGAGTATCCGCACGTGCGTCCCCGGGTTCTTTCAGCTTGGAGCATGCTCGCGGTCGGGTTGACGCTGCTCACGAGCGGCTGCGCGCAGGCCCACCCTGGTAAGCCCCTCAACGCCTCCGGCGCCTCCGGGCTGCCGCGCTCCAAGGCCTCGCACGTGCTCGTGATCATGATGGAGAACGAGGAGGCCACCGGCGTCGTTGGCAGCCCGCAGGCTCCGTACACCAACTCGCTGATCCGCCGTTACGGCCTGGCCACCCAGAGCTTCGCGATCACGCACCCCTCGCTGCCCAACTACCTCGCGCTAACGAGTGGCTCCACGCAGGGAGTCACCAGCGACTGCACCGAATGTCACACAAACGCCCCCAACATCGTCGATCAGCTCGAAGCCGCTCACATCTCCTGGAAGGCCTACATGGAGGATCTGCCCACGCCCTGCTTCAAGGGCGCCGAAGCCGGCGGCTATGCCAAGAAGCACGATCCCTTCATCTACTACGACGACGTGGCCCAGTCGGCGAGTCGCTGCCAGAAGATCGTCGGCTTCCAAACCCTGAGCTCAGATCTGCGCGGAGGGACGCTGCCGACGTACGCATGGATCTCACCGAACCTGTGCGACGACGGCCACGACTGCGGTGTCAGCGGCGGCGATCGCTTCCTCAGCCACGCTGTTCCATCGCTGCTGCGCGAGTTGGGCCCGCACGGGTTCCTCGTGCTGAGCTGGGACGAGGGCGCATCCGACAGCAGCTGCTGTGGGGTAGCGAAGGGCGGGCGCATAGCCACGGTCGTGGCCGGCCCCGACGTTCGTCGTGGTGGGCGCTACAGCGGGTACGTCGACCACTACGGAGTGCTCGGCACGATTGAGCAGGCGCTCGGGCTGGCTCCCTTGGGGGGCGCCGCTGCACCGCAGAGCGGGCGTCTCAGCGCGCTGTTCACGCGCTTTCCACATATCGCCTGAACATCTCTGCTAGCCGCATATCGGCGCTTTACCCAGACCGGTACTCTATGTGGCTGCCGTTCGCCAAGTAACGGACACATTGGGATCTCGATGGACTCACCTCCGATACAGCGATCGGCCCGCCCGGCGCCATACGAGCCGCCGCTCTACTACCGGCTAACCGGATGGTTGAACGTTCTCATCTGGCGGATGCCGCTGCCGCGGCGTGTGGTCGCGCGCATGAGCACGACTGTGTACCGATGCCCGCCGATGCCCGGCGCAGAGGTGGCGAGGATCGTGGAGGCGCTGCAGGATGCTGAGGTGCGCTGCTGGATAACCGGTGGATGGGGCGTGGACGCGCTGGCTGGCAGGTGCACTCGCAAGCACAGCGACCTCGACCTCGTGATTCAGGACGAGCACATGCAGCGCGCCACCGAGATCATGGAAGGGCTCGGCTACTGGGAGTGGTATCGGGCGGACTCCGATGTGCCGATGTTCTCGCGCGTCGTGTTGCACAACCACAAGGCAGGCCGCGCCGTCGATCTGCACCCGCTGCATCTGGAGGGCACGCAGATGGAGTTCGCGACGGGTGAGGTCGAGGGCCGGAAGGTGCCCTGCATATCGCTCTCGCTGCAGCTGAAGACACACTCCAGCTACCGCAAGCGCTGGCGCGACCGGACGGATCTGGCGCTGCTAGGCAAGCTCGGCGAGGGCTCTGTGACGACGCTGATCGTGCCCGTGCCCGCCGCCGATCATCTGCTCGAGAAATCCGCACGCGAGGCCGGCCTGCCTCCGCACATAACGATCTTCTACCCGTTCCTGAACGTGCGCACGATCGACGGCGATACGGAGTCGGAGCTAGCCGCGGTGCTCGGTGCGTTTCCCGCCTTCGACGTCGTGCTGAGAGACATCGGGCGCTTCCCCGGCGTCGTCTACCTCTCGCCTGAGCCCGCCACACCGTTCGTCGCGATGACCGAAGCTCTGGCCGAGCGCTGGCCTGAGCACCAGCCATACGGCGGTGTCTTCGACGAGATAATCCCCCATCTCACCGTCGGCTACGGAGCGCCCATCCCTGATGGCCTGGCCGAGCGTCTGCCGGTGCGGGTGCGCGCCGATGAGGTGTGGCTGATGAGCCGTGTCGCCCGCCGCTGGACGCGGCGGCGCGCCTTCCCGCTGGGCCCCGCTCCCGACGCCGACTGACGGACGCTTCAGCGCGCACTAATGGCGCGCGTATTGGCTGATGGTGTTGGCGCCGTTGTTGGTTGTGTAGATGCTGGTGCCTTCGGGGCTGATGGCGATGCCTTCGGGGTCTGCTTGGGTTGCGATGGTGGCGGGGGTGAGGGCTGTGAGTGCGCCTGTTTCGGTGTTGCG
>DATARM010000031.1:0-7555 GCA_036264155.1 Solirubrobacteraceae bacterium | reverse complement strand
GCGTGGCCTGCTCGTCGCCGGCGTGCGCGAGCTCGACGCGCTCGCGCGCACCGTCCAGCACGGCGATCGCGTTGCTCATCGCATAGGCGATCTCCTGGACCGGGGTCGCTCCGGCCTCCTGCAGGTGGTAGGAGCAGATGTTGATCGGGTTCCACTTCGGGACGTGCTCCACCGTGTAGGCGATCATGTCCGCGATCAGGCGCATCGAGGCCGCGGGCGGGAAGGCGTAGGTGCCGCGCGCGAGGAACTCCTTGATGATGTCGTTCTGGGTCGTGCCCTGGAGCTTCTCCTGGCTGACCCCCTGAGTCTCAGCGGCGACGATGTAGAGCGCCAGCAGCCAGGCGGCGGTGGCGTTGATGGTCATCGAGGTGTTCATCTCCCCGAGTGGGATGCCATCCATCAGGGCTTCCATGTCACCGCGGTGGGAGACGGGCACGCCGACCTTGCCGACCTCGCCGCGCGCGAGCTCGTCATCAGTGTCATAGCCCGTCTGAGTTGGCAGGTCGAAGGCGACCGACAGCCCCGTCTGGCCCTTCTGGAGGTTGCGTCTGTACAGCTCGTTGGATGCCTTGGCCGTCGAGTGCCCGGCGTAGGTGCGCATCATCCACGGCCGGTCGCGTTCGGGCAGGCGCGGTGTGTGATCGTCGCTCATGCTCGTAATTGTACGGTTGCGCCGAGAGCTTTATCCTGCTGCCAATGGATCAAACGCTTGAGATCCCTCGGACGGGCGGCCCGGGGACGGGACTTGACGGCGCCTGGAGGGTGATCGTCTGCAACGACGACCACAACACATTCGACCATGTGGCGCGCACGCTCGCGCGTTTCATCCCCGGCGTCACCATCAAGCGCGGGATGGAGATCGCCAACGTGATCCACAGCTCCGGGCGGGCCGTGGTCTTCAGTGGCCACCAGGAGCAGGCCGAGCACTACTGGGAGCAGCTGAAGGGGGCGGGGCTGACAATGGCCCCCCTGGAGCAAGGCTGAGAGGGCGGTGGGCACGGCGCAGGGCTGCGTCCTCGATCGGCTAGCCGGGCGGCGTCCTCGATCGCGGCTCGGGCTAGTCAGCCCGTGGGCGTGAGGATGATGACCGGGATGACGCGGTCGGTCTTCTGCGCGTATTCGGCGAACTGCGGCATGTTCTCGGCCTGGGTGCTGAAGAGGCGCTCTCGCTCCTCACCTGTGGCCTCGGTGGCGGTGGCCTCGATCGTGTCGGTGCCCACCTCGATCTTGACGTCGGGGTGGGCCTTGAGGTTGTAGTACCAGTCCGGGTTCGTGGGGGCCCCGGCCTTGGAGGCGAAGATCACGTAGCGCCCGCCGTCCTGCATGTAGGCCAGCGGGTTTACGCGGCCGGTGCCCGACTTCGCGCCCGTGTGATGGAGCAGCAGCACGGGCATCCCCCCGAGCATGCCGACGACGCCTTCGTTGGCGCGGAACTCCTCGATGACCTGGGCGTTGAAGTCCGCCGGCGAGGACATGTTCTTAGGCGCTCTCTCCGGCCGTTACGCCGTTGCCGTGACCGTTGGTGGTGACCCCCACGGGGAGCACGGCGCCGTGCGCGGTCAGATCCCACCATCCGTAGAGGACGGGCACCTGATACCAGCTGGAGTGGGTGGTGCGGAAGTAGGTCATCTCCTGCCCCTCCCAATAGCGTTCCCAGTCGAGGTACTCCTCGAAGGCGGCCAGCTGCTGGAACTTGTAGCGGTCGTCGCGGGCACGGTAGACGTTGTAGGAGCTCGCGCCGTAGCGCAGTGCAACGGCAGCGATCTCACCCAGGTCCTTCTCGAAGTCATCGGCCCGGAAGCCGGTGGCATACCAGGGGACGATTACCGTGCCGGCCATCAGGCGCCCACCTCCGCGTGGATGGCGCCAGGTCCGTCTGCCGTCTTGCCATGGCCCTCGGAGTCGGCGCCGACGAGGATCGAGATCTTGCCCAGGTGCTTGTTTTCGAGCATCAGCTGGTGGGCTTCGGCGACACCGTCGAAGCCGAGCGTGCGCCACAGCACGGGCCTGATCTGCCCGCTCTCGATCAACTCGTTGGCCTTGGTGCACTCATAGGCGTTGGCGAAGTGCGAGCCGAGGATCTCCTTCTGGCGCATCCACAGGTAGGCCACGTTGAAGTCGAGGTCGATGCCCGTGGTACCAGCGCAGATGACGATTTTCCCGAACGTCTTGGCGGTGAACACAGACGTGGGGAAGGTCGCTTTACCGACGTGCTCGAAGACGATGTCGGGCGCGTCGCCGAGGACCTCCTTGACTCGCTTAGCGAAGGCGCGTGAGACCTTGAAGCGCGCTGCCTCCTCCTCCTCGCTCTCGCCGCCCTTGCGCATCATGCCGGCGAACTCGGCACGGTCGATGTAGTCGACGGCGCCGAGGCGCTTGACCAGCTCGCCCTTCTCGGCCGAGGAGACCACGCCCACGCAATTGGCGCCGGCGGCGGCGCAGAGCTGGGTCGCGAACACACCCAGGCCCCCGGCGGCGCCCCAGATCAGGACGTTTGCGCCGGGCTGCAGCTTGCAGCGGGTGATCAGCATGCGGTAGGCGGTGAAGTAGACGAGGCCGTAGGAGGCCGCCTCCTCCCAGGTCAGCGCCTGGGGCTTGGGCAGCAGCTGCTGGGCTTGGACCTTGGTGAACTGGGCGAAGGAGCCCCAGGTGGTCTCATAGCCCCAGATCTTCTGGGACGGCGCCGCCATCGGGTCCAGGCCGTGAACCTCGGGGTCCTCGTAGGAGGCCATGTTGCAGTGCACCACTACCTCGTCGCCGACCTTCCAGCGGGTGACGCCGGCGCCGATCTTCCAGACGACCCCTGAGGCGTCCGAGCCGCCGATGTGGTGGCCGTACTCGGGGTGATCGCCGTAGCGCATCACCGACACGGGCTTGCCGAGGGCAGCCCACACGTTGTTGTAGTTGACGCCCGCGGCCATCACGCGCACGATCACCTCGAATGCGCCCGGCTCGGGCACCTCGATCTCCTCGATCTGAAAGGCGTCCTTCGGTTCGCCGAAGCGCTCCTCGCGAATGACCCAGGCTGCCATCGTCTTGGGCAGCTCACCGGGCTCGGTGTCGACGGCGGAGACTTGTTGGAGATCGATTGCCACGTGCTCTGGAACCTCGTATGTCGGGATCAGGGAAGGCCCAAATCCTACCCGGGGGTGGCCTGCGAGGTCTCGCGGCGCTCCAGGCGCCACCGCAGGGAGGGATCAGCCGGCTTGGAAGGGAAGCTCGAGGACCTTGGCTGTGAGGTGGCTGTCGCCGAGCTCGAGGATGCTTCCGGGCTCCGCCTCTCGTCGCACCAGGGCGAGGGCAATTGGACCGAGCCTGGGGGAGAGGGCCGTGCTGCCCAGCCTGCCGACCTGGCGCTCGCCGAGTCTCAGCTCCTCACCTCCGGTGGCGGGGGCAGAAAGGAGCAAGCCGCGCAGGTGGCGGTTGGGCTTGCCCTTGTAGAAGAGGCGGGCCACTGTCTCTTGTCCGACGTAGCAGCCCTTCGTGAAGTTGACCGCGCGCTCGTTGAGGCCCGCCTCCTGCGGGATGACGGTGTCGTCGAGGTCCACCCCGTAGCGGGGGCGTCCGTGCTCCACGCGCAGGCACTCGACCGCCTCCTCGCTCACGGGCTTGGCCCCCCGCTCACTGAGCGCGGCAAGGAGCGCGTCGGTGTCGGTGGCCTCGCAGAGCAGATCCACACCGGTGTCGGTGCGCGCCGCGCGCGCGGCGATTCCCTCCAGGCTCACCTCGGTGTGGGCGTGCTCGGTGTCGGAGAGGCCCTCGGCGCCCGCGACGCTGGTGGCATCGGGTCCGATCAGCGAGATCAGGCCGGACTCGAGCGTGCGCTTGTGTAGCTCCACCTCGTAGCCCACCTTGAAGCGGCGGATCATGTCGAACAGCGACTGCAGGGTGGCGCGCTCGGTGTCGAGCAGCAGTTCATCGGGTGCATAGGCGCCTACTGAGCCTACTGCGAGGATCCGCAGGTCGCCGAGCATCTTGCCCTTGTGGGTGAGGAACGCCGCATAGGTGCCCTCGCCGGGGCGCAGCGTGAGCAGCTCGTTGGTGACCTGGCCGTTCAGGAACTCCACGGCGCCGGGCCCTGTGAGCGCGAGCTTTCCGCGCTCGGAGCGATCGTGCAGGCCGCAGCCGCTGCGCAGTGTCTCGTACTCGGCGCTGAGCCTGTCGGTGTCGGTGCTTGCCACGTCTTCGAGAATAGCCGCGCTAGGCTTCCTGCCAATGGGCCTAGCCGACACGTTCCAGCGGATCGTGGACTCGTTGCCCGAGGACTGGACCGACCTCGAGCTCGACGTGCGGATCACAGACGAGTCGCGCTACGTCGAGGCGGCTCTGTACCTCACCACGTGCAACGCGCGGCCCTACTCCCATCACGACTGGCACTGGCGGCTGCTCATCGCCCACAACTTCGGCCACGCTGCCGCCGCTCCCGTCGTGCATGGCTCCCTCAAGCTCCTCGACGAAGCCGGCATCGAGGCTGAGCTGGTGGTGCGGGAGGTCCGCAGCGGTCGTGTGGAGGTCACGCAGATGTGGGGGCGCCCGCAGTCTGCGCGCGAGGAGTTCCGCCGCCTGCGCTCGCAGTAGATGGCGCTTGTGCTGGTGCTCACCGGCGATCTGCTGTTCGGGTCCAGGGTGCAGGGAGATCTGACGGCAGCAGGTCATGACGTGGAGCTGATCGGCGGCGCGGAGCGGCTAGGCGAGCGCTTCGCAGATGTCGAGCTGCCACGCGCGCAGGTGCTGGTGGCGGATCTCACCGACGAGCGCTTCGACGGCGCCGGGATCGTGCAGTCGCTCCCCGATGTCCTCGGGGAGGTGCGCACGCTCGCCTTCTACTCGCATGTCGATGTAGCCGTGCGCGAGCGCGCCGAGCAGGCCGGCTTCGAGCTGATCGTGCCCCGCTCGCGTATGGCGCGCGAAGGCGCAGCCCTCGTCTCGCAGCTGGTCTGAGTCAGCTCGCCAGGCGCTCGCGCTCACGACGCACGAGCGGGTGATCGGGACGCGCGCCCGGGCCGGGCAGCGCACGCGCCTCCCTGACCGACAGTCGCGCACCGCAGCGCTCGCACGTGCGGTGCTCATCGACGGCCCCGCCGCAGCCGCGGTGCTCGAGCAGCACCGGAGGTCCGGCCGGTTGGACGGCGTGTCGGTCGCCCCACTTCATCAGCGCGACAATCGTCGGCCACAGGTCGAGGCCCTTGTCGGTGAGGCGGTACTCATAGCGCTCTGGGCGCTCCTGGTAGAGACGGCGCTCGAGCACGCCCTCGTCCTCGAGGCGGCGTAGCCGCGTTTGCAGCACGTTCCGCGCGATTCCCAGGTTCTCTTGGATCTCATCGAAGCGACGCAGGCCGAGGAACACGTCGCGCACGATCAACAGCGACCAGCGCTCACCGACGACCTCGAGCGCCCCCGCGATCGAGCAGACCTGGCTTGGATACTGGTTTCCGAGCATTCACCACAGAATATAGCCGCTTGCGTTGCATCAAGCAACTTAGGTGTGCTAGGGTCAGTTTCATCATGCAACGGAAATGGCGCGTCTCACTCATCGTGTGTGTCGGGGTGTTCATGTCGAGCCTCGACCTGTTCATCGTCAACATCGCCTTCCCGGCGATTGGCAGGCATTTCGGGGGTGCTTCGCTCGGCTCGCTGTCGTGGATCCTGAGCGGCTACGCGATCGTGTTCGCCGCGCTGCTCGTGCCGGCGGGGCGCTGGGCGGATGCCTTCGGGCGCAAGCGCGCCTTCCTGCTCGGATTGGGCGTCTTCGTGGCGGCGAGCGCTGCCTGCGCGGCTGCTCCATCGGTCGGGATGCTGATCGCTGCACGCATCGTGCAGGCGGCGGGCGGGGCGTTGATGCTGCCGACGTCGCTGGGCCTGATGCTTCCCGAGTTCGAGGCCGAGAAGCGTCATGTGGCGATCGGCCTGTGGGCTGCAACGGGTGGGATCGCCGCCGCTGCCGGACCACCCCTCGGTGGGCTGCTCGTGCAGGCCGACTGGCGGTGGGTGTTCCTCGTCAACGTTCCCGTTGGGCTGATTGGAATCGCGACGGGCTTTCGCACCCTGGGGGAGCGCCGCGAGACTGGAGCGCTACGCCCCGACCTGCTCGGAGCGGGGGCGTTGATCGTGGCAATCGGCTCGCTGGTGGTGGCGATAGTCAAGGGTCAGGAATGGGGCTGGAGCTCGCCGCAGATCCTCGCTTTGCTCGCTGTCACGGTGCTGCTCCTGCCAGGCATCTGGTGGCGCTCTGAACGCCACGCGGCGCCGATCGTCGAGCCGGCGATGCTGCGCGTTCGCAGCTTTGGGCTGGCGGTGGGAGCTTCGGTGCTGTTCTTCGGGGGCTTCGGCGCGATGCTGCTGGCGGGAGTGCTGTTCCTCACGTCCGTCTGGCGTGAGCCCGTGCTCACGGCGGGCCTCATGCTGTTTCCCGGTCCTGCCATGGCCACAGCGTTCAGTGTGCCCTCGGCCCGGCTCGGAGCGCGCTTCGGGTACAGGCTTCCTGGGGTGATCGGCGCGATTGTGTTCGCCGCCGGATCGGTGTGGTTCATCACCCAGACCGGCGACAGGCCGGCCTACCTCTCGGAGTACCTTCCGGGCTCGATCATCGGCGGCGCCGGTGTGGGCCTCGTGATCCCCACACTCACAGGGGCGGGCGCCTCCTCGCTCGCCCCCGAGCGCTTTGCAACTGGTGCGGCGGTGCTGACGATGGGCCGCCAGATCGGGGCCGCTCTCGGGGTCGCGGTGCTGGTGGCCGTGCTCGGCACAGCTACGAGCACGGCGAGCGACTTCCACAGCGCGTGGCTGATCACAGTTGCCGGAGCTTTGGCGGCCGGGCTGGCCTTGGCGGCGATCGGCAGCCCGGCTCGAAAGCAGGCAGCCGTGCCGGTGCTCGCGGAGGGAGCGGCATGAGCGCCGGCGTCGCCACAGGGCAGCGCTCGCGGACGTTCACCTGGGAGGATCCCGCCGCTGTGGCCGCCGAGGGGCGGCATCGAGGTCGAGTGGGGACGGGCGGTGTTCGCGATGGACCCGGCCGAGTGGATGTTCAACCCGATCGGCTCCGTCCACGGCGGCATCGCCGCCACACTTCTGGACTCCTGCATGGGCTGTGCCGTGCACACACGCTCGAGGCCGGGTGGGCTACACCACCGGCGATCTACAGGTGCGCTACATCCGTGCGATGGGCGCCGCGACGGGCCAGGTGCTCGCGGAGGGTCGTGTGGTCCATGCCGGAAAGCGATCTTTCGGCCGATCCTCGGCGGGATCAAGGATCGTGCGCCGATGGTGGAGGCCCGTGGTGGTCGCTACCTGGGCGGCTGAGGAGCTCTACGCGAGCGAGGAGTACAGGCCCTACCGCGAAGCCCGCAGACAGGGCGCGCGCAACGCGTTCCTGTTGATCGCCGGCGAGGATGTCAACGGGGTGGCGCAGATCGCGGAGTAGCTCAGCTCGGCAGCGTGGCCTCGCCGCTGCCGAGGTTGGCCTGGGCGGCGGCCGGATCGAGCGGGACGAGGGCCGCGTTGGGGACCCGCTGGAAGTCATCGGCGCCGCGCACCATGAAGGCGGCGCGGATGACCA
>DATARM010000029.1:0-2528 GCA_036264155.1 Solirubrobacteraceae bacterium | reverse complement strand
GACGCGTCGCTCGGCAGCCCGCTCTCAGTCGATCAGGCGCCGGCCGAGCTGCCAGATCGCCAGGCGCCACATCAACAGCGCGAACGCCAGCAGCACGCCCGCGTGGCCGAGGTCGCCGAGCTGCAGTTCGCCCAGCGATGCGTCGCGCACGAGCTGCACGCAGTGATACAGCGGGTTGACCTGCGCCACCTGGCGTACGCCGTCCGGCAGCGTCGAGATCGGGAAGAACGTGCCCGCCACGAGGAACATCGGCGTCAGCACCGCGCTCGTCACGTAGTTGAAGTTGTCGATCGTCTTCGCCACCGCCGCCACCGTCACGCCGAAGGCCGCGAAGCCGAAGCCCGTCACGAACCCGATCAGAGGCACCAGCAGCATCCCCCATTCCGGCTGCAGGCCGAACGCGAAGGCCACCAGTATCGGCGCCATCCCGTACACGCCCGCGCGCAGCGAGATCCACAGCACCTCCGCCGTGATCAGCTCCTCCACGTCCACCGGCGCCGCCAGCATCGCGTCGTACGTTCGCTGGAACTGCCAGCGGATGAACGTGTTGAACATGCCCGGGAAGGCCGAGGAGAACAGCACCGCCGTCGCCACCGTGCCTGTTCCTATGTACTGGATCGTCTTCACGTGCCCGATCGTTTTCACCAGCGTGCCGAAGCCCAAGCCGAACGCCAGCAGGTAGATCGTCGGTTGCACCACAGAGGAGAACGTCGTCGCCTTCCAGTAGCGCCCGAAGATCGCCACGTCGCGGCTCATCACGCCGGCCAGCGCCGCCGGTTCCAGGCGACCCACCCGGCGGGTAGCTGCAGCGTCTGTGGCGAGGTGCGCGTCTGTGCTCACTCGATCTCCTGTCCTGTCAGCTCCACGAACGCGTCCTCCAGGTTCGCCGGCCTGCGTACGCCCTCAGGCGCAAGGCCATCCAGCTCCTCGGCACGCAAGATCGCAACAGCCGGACCGCTGCGCCTGCTCGACCATCCTTGCTCGCTCGCCAGCGTCCCGACCTCGGCCAGGCGCTCCGGGGGCCCGTACACCTCCAGCACCTGCTCGCCCGCATGCGCTCGCACGAGCTCCGCCGGCGTGCCCTGGGCGATGATCCTCCCGCTCGACATCACCGCAACCGTGTCCGCCAGGCGCTCCGCCTCCTCGATGTAGTGGGTGCTCATCAGCACCGTTACCCCACTCGTGCGCAGAGAGTCGATCAGCGTCCACAGCTCCTGGCGCACCTGTGGGTCGAGGCCCACCGTGGGCTCGTCCAGCAGCACCAGTCGCGGCTCGTGGATCAGCCCCCGCGCCACCAGCAGCCGTCTGCGCATACCGCCCGAGAGCTCGCGCACGATCGTGTCCGCCCGCGGGATGAGGTTGGCGATCTGTAGCGCGCGCTGCACCGCCTCCGGGCGCTCGTGGCGAGGGACCCTGTAGAGGCGCGCGAACACCGTCAGTATCTGCCGGCAGGTCAGCTCCACATCGAGGTTGTCCAGCTGCGGCACCACGCCCATCTCCAGGCGCGATTGCTTCGATTCGCGCGGTAGCTCATAGCCGAGCACCGAGATCGTGCCTTCGTCGGCCAGCGCCTGGGCCGTCAGCATCCGCATCGTCGTCGACTTGCCCGCCCCGTTGGGGCCGAGCAGACCGAAGCACTGGCCGGGCGCGACCTCCAGGTCGAGGCCGTTCACGGCCGTTATCTCCCCGAAGCGCTTGACCACGCCACGGAGCGCTATCGCCGGGGTGCCCGGTTGGGTTTGCAGCTCGCTCATCGCTCGACACTCTAAGACCCAGATCGAGGGGCCAACTCATCGATATGTGCGGCTGTCGATTGCCGGGTGTTCGAATCTCGGACCACAGTCCATATCCGCACACGGCCGCTTGGGGCAATCTGGCAGCTGTTGTCCGCTCTTTACTACTCGAGGGAAGTGAGCGATGCCATCCCGACCTCCCCAGATCGTTGCCCTCGGAGGCGGTGGCTTCTCGATGGAGCGGGACGGCACCCTGCTGGACGACTACGTGCTCTCGCTCGTGGACGCTGCCAGACCACGGGTGTGCTTCCTGCCGACGGCCTCGGGGGATGCCGACCACTATGTGGTGCGGTTCTACCGCCGCTTCTCACCTGGCTGCGAGGCGAGCCACGTCTCGCTGTTCCGGCGCGACCAGGGCACAGGCGGTGTGGAGGATGACCTCGCCACGCACCTGCTCTCCCAGGACCTGATCTACGTCGGCGGGGGCAATGTCCTGTCGATGCTCGGCGCCTGGCGCGCGCACGGGCTCGACGCGACCCTGCGCAAGGCCTGGCGGCGAGGGATCGTGCTGTGCGGACCCTCAGCCGGGTCCCTGTGCTGGTTCGACCAGGCGCTCAGCGCCTTTCACGGCGCTCCCCGTCCAGTGCGCGGGCTGGGGCTGCTGCCCTACTCCAACTGCGTGCACTACGACGCCGAGCCGGCCCGCCGCGCCGAGTACCACCGGGCGGTCGCCGAGGGCATGTGCGGGGGCTTCGCTGCCGACGACGGAGTGGCGCTGCACTTCCAGGGCACAGA
>DATARM010000176.1:0-3738 GCA_036264155.1 Solirubrobacteraceae bacterium | reverse complement strand
CTGCTCACCCGCGACGCCGGCGAGAGCTGGTCGCGGCTACCGGTAAACCTCGACGACGCGATCGAGGTGACCGTGACCGGCAGTTAAGCGCGCGCCCCGGCTTGTAGCGCGGCGCCGACCGCGATTAGACCCCCAGCGCCTCGGTCAGGGCCGAGGCGCACGGCCTTAGACGCCGGGTAGAGCCCACCCCTCGCGCCGACACCAATCCAGATTCTGGCGCTGCCACCAGCGCCCACCCCACCCCAACAACGGCTGTTCACGTACGTGAGCCGACACGATGGACAGCCCCACGGCTTGGGAACCGGGAGAAGACGGTCGTCGTCCAGAAGGTAAACGGTACATCCCCCCGAGCTGGGCAGCAGGAGCGAGTCCTCTTTCGTCGCCTTTTCGGCACTCTCGGTCAGGCAGCTGCTTCCCAGTGAACTCAGAACTAGAGTTGCTCGGTGGCGATTCGCGAGAGAGAGACGGATCCAGCGAACCGTTCGCTCAACCTTGGTCTCCGGACGCCATCGGCGCGGCATGGTCAGCGGCCTGTTTACTTGGGCAGCTGCCCGCCGTGCTTGGCTTCGAGCTTGCGGCGCTCTCGCCGCGCGCCGTGAATCTGGCCGACCGCGTACCCGCCGCCGAGTGCGATGATGGCCGGAACGAACGCGAGTACGAGCGCGCTGACCGCGGCGATGACCTTCAGCACGATGATGACGGCGATGACGGCCGCGACCACGGCAAGAACTGCTCTCATGGCCCCGACTATAGGACCCCGCTTCCGACCGGGAGCCATGAATCTGCCAACCCGCTCTCTCGCGCCAATCGTCCTCGCGGAGCTTTCCGCTTGAGCGCGCCTGCAGCGGCCCTCCGAGCGTCACCCGGCGCGCGAGAGTCGTTGGTGCGCAGGCCGTGTTGTCAGCTGAGGTTTCGGTATCTGAGGTCTCGACGTGCCGTGCTCGCTGGGAAGCTCTGGCTAGGTCCGTGGCCGGTCCGAGATGGCGGCGGCCCTCGCGTAGGCGGGGCGTGATTCGCTGCGTTGCACGTAGGCCTCGAGGCCGGCCCACGGTCGCAGCAGCCCCCGGGAGTTGGCTCCCTGGAGCACGCTTGCGCACATCACATCGGCCACGGTGAAGCGGCCGTCGATGAGCCAGTCCCGGTCGACGAGCGCAGACTCGATCGCGGCAGCAGCCTGGGCGAAGCGATCGTGCGCCGCCGACTCGGTCGTACCCTCACCAAGTTCGCGGATCCAGCGAAACAGCGGTCCTTCGAGCTCGGCCACCGCGAACACAACCCACTGATACACAAGCGCCCGTTCGGCCGATCCCACAGGCGGGATCAGTCCGGCGGTCAGGTTCAGATCGGCCAGCTGAAGGCAGATCGCTGCCGACTCGAACATGATGGTGCCGTCGCCAAGCTCGAGTGCCGGAACGCGGCCCAACGGATGGCGTCCCAGATGCTCGGCAGATCGGCGCTGCGCGCCTGCGATCTCGGTCAGCTCGTACGGCTCGCCGATTTCCTCCAAGAGCCACAGAACCCGGATGGAGCGAGTGCGCGGCATGTAGTACAACAGCGGAGGGGGCATCGGCTCGCTCATCGCCACACCCTACTCGCCTACAGGCGATCCCGGCCCATGGCCAGCCGGGCGGCCCAGGGCGCAAGCGCCTATTCGCAGTGCAGGTGTCGTGGCGGTCCGTTCAGCCTTCGGCTATTGAGACGGCTCGACGGCTGGCGTTGAGCCCTGCTTTCCTGCCGAGGGGTCGTTGCCGGGGCGAGTTGGCTTAGCGCCCTCCTATGCGCGGCGAGCAGGACGCTCCGCTCTTGACGGGTCGGTCGGCGCATTCCGAGTTGCGCTCGTGGCGACGAGCAGGGGCCGCGAGCCTCTACGCCCTCAGCCCTGCTCTGCTGAGGTCACGGTACTTCTGCAACGGGGCGGAGGAGGAGTCCAGTCGCCAGTCTGATTGTGTGTCGCCTGCGACGCGGAGCCTCTTCGCGGTGCGGACGGCGGCCATGGCTAGATCGCTGCTCGGTCTGGGGGCGCGTGTCGTGGCTGCCAGACGGCCTGATTGTGATCCGTGGTGTGTCCGGAGCTCGTTCTGAGTTATCGCCTTGCGCTATGTCCTAGCGCGATCGACGATGTCCGCGAGGCGGCGCCGCACTTCGGTTGCGGTGAATGCGAGTTCGTCGTTGCCGACGATTGAGAGGATCTGCTCGGCGTCGACCGCTGCGATGTGCGTTTCGCCGTGCTGCTCGTAGACGACCACGTTGCAGGGCAGTAGCGCTCCGAGTTCGGGCTCGGCCTCAAGGGCCGCGTGGGCGAGCGGGGGGTTGCACGCGCCGAGGATCAGGTAGGGCTCGCGATCCACCCCGAGCTTTCGCTTGAGCGTTGCCTGCACGTCGATCTCGCACAGGATCCCGAACCCTTCCTGGGCGAGCTCCTCACGGACCCGGGCCACGGCTTCAGCGAACTTGAGGCCGGTGGTGGTGCTCAGTGTGTAGCGGCTGCCAACTTGGGACATGCTTCCTCCAGTTCTTTGCGCTTTGCCCTTGCGGCTTTCTCGCGTTGCGAGATCGCATCCGACGGGTCGACAAACCGCTCACGCAGATAGGTGAGGATGGCCTCCTTACCAGCGACGATCTTGTCGCTGGTCACCAGGACGGGTATCGATCGTCCTCCTGTTGCCGACTCGAGTTGTGTTCGCTCGTCCGGGCGGACTGGGACCTGGTGGACCACGTAGGTCAACCCAAGCTCGGTTAGCCGTTGGCGGATGCGGTGCGACGCCGGGCACCATTCGGTCTGCCACAGCTCGAGCGTTTGTCTCATGGCTGGTCTCCTTGTCTCATGCGTGTCCAAAGCTGACGTCGGGGAGCATTCGGTGCGCCCAGCGCGGCAGGTACCAGGCCCAGCGGCCCATCAGCCGCAGCAGCACCGGGACCAGCAGCAGCCGGATCAGCACGGCGTCGAGCAGCACTGCGATCCCGAGGATGATCCCCATCTCCTTGGGCGGCAGTGGCCCGGAGAGCGCGAAGGTGAAGAACACGGCCACCATGACGGCGCCGGCGGCGAAGATCACGCGGCCTGAGTGGGCGAGGCCGCCGATCATCGCCTCACGCGGATCGTGGCTTCGGTCCCAGTGCTCCTTGGCGCTCGACAGCAGGAACACGGTGTAGTCCATGGAGATCGCGAAGATCATCGCGAAGAAGAACACCGGCCCCCAGGCGTCGAGGAATCCCTGTGACTGGAAGCCCAGCAGCGAGTGCAGGGCACCGTCTTGGAAGATCCACTTGGCCACGCCGAACGCTGCCCCCGTCGCGAGCAGGTTGGTCAGCACTCCCGCCGCGGCGATTAGCGGCGCCTGTAGTGCCACCAACAGCAGCAGGAACCCGAGCGCCAGCACGACGCCGATCACCAGTGGCGTCTTGGTCGACAGCGCGGTCTGGAGGTCATGGTTTTCGGCTACCGCGCCGCCGATCAACGCTCCGGCCGGGAGCTCGGCTCGTAGCCGGTCAATCGTCTGGCCCACCGCTGGGTTTGACGGATCCTGCGTGGGGACGGCCGTGAGCAGTGCGTAGCGGCCGGTCGCCTGAGTGGGCAGGAGCGTGGCAACGCCGGCGTCACGTTGGACGAGCTTGGCCGCCGAAGCGGCTTGCGAGGCGGGCGCCACGATCTGCAGCGGCCCGGTGGCGCCGGGTCCGAACGCGCGCTGGGCCTCGTAGTAGCCCACGCGCGAGGAGTCCGAGCTCGGGACGACCTTG
>DATARM010000168.1:0-29138 GCA_036264155.1 Solirubrobacteraceae bacterium | reverse complement strand
ACCGGAGTGTCAGGCGAAGGTGTCAGAGCACGACGCTTCTCCTCGTTGAGCGCAGCCCACTCAGCCTCATGACCTGGCTCGAGCAGAGTGGGGCGCACGCGAGTGCTCATGGCCTCGATTCTACCGCAGCTACAAGCGTCTTGCAGCCTATTGTCTGCGAACAGTCTCAGCGCGGCGGCATCCGCAGTGCGCCGTCGAGACGGATGGTCTCGCCGTTGAGCATGCGGTTCTCCACGATCTGGCATGCCAGCTGCGCGTACTCGGCCGGGCGCCCGAGGCGCTGGGGGTAGGGGATGCCGGCCCCGAGCTTGGTGCGCGCCTCCTCCGGCAGGGCGGCCAGCAGCGGCGTGTCGAACAGTCCGGGGGCGATCGTGTTGACGCGGATCCCGTACTGCGCCAGGTCGCGCGCTGCGGGCAGCGTCATCGCCACCACGCCGCCCTTGGAGGCCGCGTAGGCGATCTGGCCGACCTGCCCGTCATAGGCGGCGATCGAGGCCGTGTTGATGCACACCCCGCGTTCGCCCTCCTGCAGGAGGTCGTTGGCGATCATCGCCGCCGAGGCAAAGCGCAGGGTGTTGAACGTGCCAATGAGGTTGATCGAGATGATCGTCTCGAACGGCAGCAGCGGATGTGGGCCCTTCGAGCCGGCCACCTTCTGAGCCCAGCCCGTGCCCGCACAGCAGAGCGCAATACGCAGTCCCCCGTCGCTCTGCGCAGCCTGCGCCACAGCCGCCTGCACCTGGCTCTCCTCGCGCACGTCACAGGCGACGAACTCCAGGCTCAGCTCGGCAGCCAGAGCCTGTCCCTTCTCGGCGTTCACATCGGCGATCGTCACCCGCGCGCCGCGCTCGTGCAGCGCGCGCACGCTCGCCTCGCCAAGGCCCGACGCGCCGCCCACGACCAGTGCTACTGCCCCCTCGATCTCCATGCGGGGAGCCTACCGCTCAGGCGCGCCGCGAGAGCGTCAGGGCGAACAGCTCATCGGGGTCTGTGAGCCAGCTCACGAGCTCCAGTCCCGCCGCAGCGAGGTCGCCCTGCAGGCGCTCGGGCGTGAACTTGGCGCTGATCTCCGTGCGCAGCTCCTCGCCCTCCTCGAAGTGCACCGGCAGGTCGAGGCCTCCGACCACGGCCCTCACCTCGCGGCGGGCGCGCAGACGCATCTCGATCCACTGGTTCTCCCTGTCGAACAGCGCCACGTGGTCGAAGTCATCGAGGTCGAAGTCGGCCTGCAGCTCGCGGTTGAGCACCCGCAGCACGTTGCGGTTGAACGCAGCTGTGACGCCCTGGGAGTCGTCATAGGCCGCCTCCAGCACCTGCGGGTCCTTGACCAGGTCGGTACCCATCAGCAGGTGGTCTCCGGGGCCGAGCAGGCGGGAGATCTCACGCAGGAAGCGGCGGCGGCTGCCGGGGGGGAAGTTGCCTATGGTGCCGCCGAGGAAGGCCACTATCCGCGGGCCGTCGGCAGGCGGCACGTGCTGCAAGTGGCGCTCGAAGTCGCCGATCACCCCGTGGACCTGCAGGCCGGGGTACTCGGCTGTGAGCTCCTCGGCGCACTCGCGCACCATGCTCTCCGTGACATCCACCGGCACGTAGCGCTCGAGCGTGCCCGCTGCGCTGAGCGCGTCGAGCAGCACGCGCGTCTTGGCGGCTGTGCCCGAGCCCAGCTCCACCAGCTCCACCGCCCCCGTCAGCTCGGCAATCTCCTCGGCGCGTTCATTGAGGATCGTGCGCTCGCAGCGTGTGGGGTAGTACTCGGGCAGCTCGCATATCCGGTCGAACAGCTGCGCGCCGTGAGCGTCGTAGAAGTGCTTTGGCGGCAGCTCCTTGAACGGGCGCGTGAGCCCGTCGAGCACGTCCTCGGCCAGCGAACGTCCCTCGGCACCGTCGAGATGCGAGTCGATCAGGATCGCCGCCGGTGGGGCCGGCGCTTCGGGGCTCAGCGGCTCCATCACGCCTCCCGTGCCAGTCGCAGTCCCGCGAAGATCTGCCGGCGCTGGGGGAGATCCCAGTTACGGAACGTCGTGCTGGCAACGCGCGGGTGCGTGGCCCACGAGGCTCCCCGCAGGACGCGATAGCCGTTGCCGAAGAACACCTCTGAGTACTCGCGATAGGGGTGCGCCACGAAACCCGGATACCCCCCGAAATGCGAGACCGTCCACTCCCACACACAGCCAACCGCAGCGGGTCTGCAGTCGGGCTCCTGGTTCCAGGTCGCCGCCCTCTCCCACTCGGCCTCGGTGGGCAGCCGCGCTGCGTGCGCGCGGGCGAAGGCGTCGGCCTCGAACCAGGAGACGTGGCAGACGGGGGCCTGCGGATGGCCGGCTGCCACGTCTGGATGGTGAGTGATGTCGTACTCCTCCTTCCAAGCCCAGCCCTCAGCCGACCACCACTCGCGCCGCTCATAGCCGCCGCCCTCGCTGAAGTGCATCCAGCTGCCGTTGCTCACAGGCCGCCTGGCGATCTCGAAGGCGCCTACGACGACCGTGTGCCGGGGTCGCTCGTTGTCGTAGGAGAAGGCCCCCGGGTGGGCGCCCATCTGAAGCTCGCCGGCCGGGATCTTCAGCCACGCCTCCTCCATGGCCAGCGGCGCGAGTGTGGGCTCGCCCGCGGGCAGCAGACCCGCGATGTCCATCGTCTGGCGCATCGTCTCGGAGTGCTGGAGCTCGTGACGAAGCACCATCTCGCAGACCACGCCGTCGTCCAGTCCCACGCGCGCCAGCGTCTCGGCCGTGCGCGTCCTGACCTCGGCCATGTAGTTGCGTGCCGCCTCTGGGCCCAGCGCCTCGATCTCGCCGCGCACCGCGCGAGGGGTCTCGAAGGCGTCATAGATGCCGGCTAGATCTGCCCGCAGCAGCGGCTCGCCGCCGAGGCGGTGGGCGATCCACAGGTCCTCATAGGCGGCGATGTGCCCGAGATCCCACACCAGCGGGCTCATGATCGAGGAGTGCACCGCCTCGAGCTGCCCGGCGTTCAGATGACCAATCAGCTCGAGCGTCTGCTCGCGTGCTTCGCCCATAGCCGAAAGCATCTGCTCGACGTCGGGGGAGAGGGGATTGATCTTGACCGCGCGGGCTGCCATGAGCTGGCTGTGCTGCGTCACTCTAGAAGGTGAGTCCGCCACGCGTGTAACCCGTTACACGCAAGTCACCCATTTGTGTCATTCCAGCGGTCGATAATCGCTGTGCCGTGCTCGTGCGAGAGCACGCACATGGCGGCCGTCGAAAGGCCCAAGCGGCTGCCCCCCGCCGGGTTCTGCTCGATCCAGCGCGCACCCAGCACCCGAAGCATGTGCCCGTGCGAGAACACCGCCGCGGCGCCCTCCAGCATGTTCAGCTCGGCGATCACCCGATCGGCACGGGCGCCCACCTGCGCCGGGCCCTCGCCACCGGGGCAGCCGTCCCGCCACAGATCCCAATCGGGGCGCTCTCCTCTGATCTGGGCCGAGGTCAGTCCGTCGTAGTCGCCGTAGTCCCACTCGAGCAGGTCCTGGCGCAGCTGCGCCTGCCCGCCCAGACCGCACAGCTCACACGTTTCCCGGGCGCGCCGGGAGGGGCTGACGAGCACCGCCGCCAGCTCCAGGCCGTCCAGCTGCGGGCCCAGCTCGCGGGCCACCTCGCGCCCATGGTCGGTGAGGGGGATGTCAATGCGCCCCGTGTGGCGCCCGTCGCGGCTCCACTCGGTCTCCGCGTGGCGGATCAGCAGCACGTCGCCGGCGCCCACGCTCGGCGCGCTCACAGCCGCGGGCCTGGAGGTGCGGCGGCGTCGTCGACGATCACGCTCAGGCGCCCCCGTCGCAACAGGCTCGCGGGCACGTGGCGGCTCTCCTCGCCGAGCATCGCGCTGACGGCATCGGCCTTGCTCGCATCGGTGGCCAGCAGCAGGCAGCTGCGCGCCGCGCGCAGCACAGCAAGGCTCAGCGTGATCCGCTCGGGCGGTGGCTTGGGCGAGTCTGTGATGCCCAGGCACACGGCCTCGGCTCCTGCGTCGAGGCTGGCTGCCCCCGGGAACAGCGACGCGACATGACCGTCGGGGCCGATCCCCAGCACGACCAGGTCAAGCACCGGGGGTCCATCTGCGATGACGGGCAGCCCCGCCGTCAGCTCTTGGGCATAGCTGCTCGCCCCCTCGTCGGGCCCGAGCTCGCCGCGCATGCGATGCACGCGCTCCGCCGGGATGGACGCCGGGCCGAGCAGCGCGTCGGCCGCCAGGCGGTAGTTGCTTTCGGGGTCGTCGGGCCCCACGCAGCGCTCGTCGGCGAACCACACCTCCACGCCCTCGAGCGCCTCGGGCTCGCGCGCCAAGAGCTCATATGTGCGCCCGGGGGTGGTCCCACCGCTGAGCGCCAGGTGGGCGACGCCGCGCTCCCCGCGCGCGCGGGTGAGACCGCGCACGATCTGCGCAGCCGCTCGCTCGGCCACCGACTCGGCGTCCGGGCAGGTGGTCAGGCGTGTCACGAGGCCATCGCCCGGGCCGCCTTCAGGGCAGGTACGTAGGTGGGGTCGCGCAGCAACGCCTGGCGGATGCCCTCGCCGAGCACGCCCGTCTCGCCGCGCGAGGCGCCGGGGATCGTCCACGCGTGCTCATCCCCACGCGGACTGTGGGTGCGCGCATGCAGGCCCCCCGGTCCACGATCGAGGCGCAGACTGCGCCCGGAGGCCGTCTCGATGGTCAGTCCCTCGAGGCCGGGAACGAGCAGCTCGGGCGCTGCCTCCAGGCGCAGGCCCACGTCCTGGCGGCTGACGTGCGCCTTGCCCGCCAGCGCGTCGCCGTGGGCGAGCAGCGGAGCGGCCGTCCATCCCAGACGCGAGGCCAGCCAGCCAGCCAGCAGCATCGCGGCCACGGTCGAGGCCGGATGGTGGCGCACGGTCAGGCTGGTGATCGTTGGCAGCTCGCGCCGCAGCTGGGGGGGGTCGAAGCTGGCGGCCAGCCGCTCGCGCCAGGGCGTGCTGCGCAGCCAGGCCAGGTCCACCACATAGGCCTGCTCGGAGAGCGAGCACGCGCGGTCGAGCGCCTCCTTGACGCTCGGCTCCTCGACCGAGTCGAGCAGCACGGCCTGGGATAGCGCGAGCAGCTCGGCCACGATCTCGTGGTGACCGTGGGGCGACCACAGCAGCGTGGGCAGGTCGGTCACCACCAGCGGGTCGGCGATCGTCAGCAGGTCGTCGAGGTGGCGGTCGCCCAGTTCGACCACGACCGTCTCATGCAGCAGCGCGATCTCCCCCGGCGAGCTCTCGCCGTCGGAGGTGATCATCACGCGCGCGTCCAGGCGCTCGCGCTTGGGCTCGTAGGCGAGCACCACCAGGCGCGAGGCGTGGTAGCGCCCGACCCCACGCAGTCGGTTGGCGATCTCCCCGCTCCATTCGCGGTCGACGAACGCGATCATGTTGAGCACCCGGGCGGGCACGTAGTTGTCGTTTTCGGTGTGAACCTCGATCAGCAGCTGGCGCAGCGCCGCTTCGATCGCGTCCGGCGTCGTCCCCTGCGCACTCCACACGGCATCGCTGCGCGGACCCGCCTCGCTCATCAGATCGCGCGCCAGCTGTCGCCCTCGCGCAGCAGCCCGTTGGCCTCCTCGGGGCCCTGCGAGCCCGCTTCATAGCTCGCCAGCGGGCCGGGCTGCTCGCCCCACGCGGCCACTATCGGATCGCAGATCCGCCACTGCGCCTCGACCTCGTCGTTACGCGTGAACAGCGTGGCGTCGCCGCGCATCGCGTCGGTGATCAGCCGCTCATATGCCTCGGGCGACTGCGAGAGGAAGGCCGTGCCGTACTGGAACTCCATGTTGACCGGGCGGATGATCATGCGCGTCCCGGGGATCTTGGCCCCCAGTCGCAGCGAGACCCCCTCGTTGGGCTGGAGCGTGAGCACCAGCTGGTTGGGCTGCACGCCGAGCGAGCCCTGCTGGCTGAAGGCGAGGTGGGGGACGGGCTTGAGCGTGACGGCGATCTCGGTGATCTTGCGCGCCAGGCGCTTGCCCGTGCGCAGGTAGAACGGCACCCCGGCCCAGCGCCAGTTGTCCACTTCCAGGCGCAACGCGGCATAGGTCTCGGTATTGGAGCTCTCCGGCACGCCCTCCTCTTCCAGGTAGCCGGGCACGTCGTCGCCGCCTGCGTGCCCTCGCCCGTACTGGGCGTGGACGGCCAGCTCGGGGATCTGCTCGGCCGTGGGCTGGGGGACCGCCTGCAGCACCTTGACCTTCTCGTTGCGCACCTCTTCGGCGGTGAAGTTCACAGGCGGCTCCATCGCCACGTGGCAGAGCAGCTGGAGCATGTGGTTCTGGATCAGATCGCGCAGCGCGCCAGAGGAGTCGTAGTAGTCGGCGCGCGAGCCGATGCCGAGATCCTCGGCGGCGGTGATCTGCACGCTGTCGATGTAGTTGCGGTTCCACAGCGGCTCGAACATGCCGTTGGCGAAGCGGAACGCCATCATGTTCTGGACCGTCTCCTTGCCCAGGTAGTGATCGATGCGGAACACCTGGGTCTCGTCGAAGATCCCGAGCACGTGGCGGTTGAGCTCACGCGCCTCCTCCAGGGTCGTCCCGAAGGGCTTCTCGATGATCACCCGCACCTCTGAGCCCTCGTGCTCGTTGAGCTTCGACTTGCCCAGCTGCTCGATGATCACGGGGAAGAAGCCGGGCGCTGTGGAGAGGTAGAAGGCACGGTTCAGCGGCTCGCCATCCTCCTTCTCGAAGCCGTCGAGGACGCTCGAGAGCTCGCTGTAGACGGAGTCTTCGTCGAACGTGCCGGGGACGTACTTGACGTTCTCGAGCAGCCCCTTGAGCACGTCTTCGTCGGGCGTGCGCCGCGAGAAGCGGCGGATCGCCTGCTCGCACTCTTCGCGGTAGTCCTCGTTCTCCTTTTCTTTGCGCGAGACCCCCACCAGGTGGAAGCGCTCGGGCAGCGCGCCCTCGTGAGCGAGGTTGTAGAGCGCCGGCAGCAGTTTGCGGCGGGCCAGATCGCCGGTGGCGCCGAAGATGACAAGCGTGGTCGGCGCGACCGGCAGCCGCTCCAGCCCGGCGGTCAGCGGGTTCTCTGGCAGCGGCTCATCGGTCGGATGCCCGACCAGCACCGCCACGCTCAGCGCCCTCCGCGTTTGGCGGGCTTCCCCGTGGCGCCCGCGGCTTTGGCCGGCGCGCTCTTGACGGCATGGCCGCCGAACTGGTTGCGCAGCGCCGCCAGCACCCTGTCGGCGAAGTCGCCGTTACCGCGCGAGCGGAAGCGCTCATACAGCGAGGCGGTGATCACCGGGGTGGGGACGTCGTGGGCGGTGGCGTCCTCGATCGTCCAGCGACCCTCGCCGGAGTCCTCGGTGTAGCCCTCGATCTTCTCGAGCTCGTTGCCGTCGGCCTCGAAGGCCCGCGCGGCCAGTTCGCACAGCCACGAGCGCACCACCGAGCCTTGACCCCACAGGTGGGCGATCTTGGCGTTGTCGAGCTCGTACTCGCACTTGTCGAACAGATCGAAGCCCTCGGCATAGGCCTGCATCAGCCCGTACTCCACGCCGTTGTGCACCATCTTCACGTAGTGCCCTGCGCCGGAGTTGCCGAAGCGCATCCACCCGCGTGGGCCGATCGCCGCAACGCTCTGCTCGTTGGTCTCGGGCGCGAGAACGTCGAGGATCGGAGCCAGTCGCTTGACCGCTTTGGCGGGGCCGCCAACCATCATGCAGTAGCCGACCTCGAGGCCCCACACGCCTCCGCTGGTGCCAACGTCCACATAGTCGACGCCGCTGGCTTTCAGTTCCTGGGCGCGGCGCTTGTCGTCCGTCCACTTGGAGTTGCCGCCGTCGACGATCGTGTCGCCGCGGTCGAGCAGCTTGGCGAGCTTGTCCACCGTCTCCTGGGTGGGGGCTCCCGCCGGGACCATGATCCACACGATCCGCGGGGCCTGCAGCTGGTTGACGAGGTCCTTGAGCGTGTTCGCACCCGACGCCCCGTTCTTGACCGCCTGCTTGACGGCCTTCTCGTCGAAGTCGAAGGCCACGACCTCGTGCTCGGAGTCACGGCGGATGCGGTGCACCATGTTGCCGCCCATCTTGCCCAGCCCGACGAAACCGATCTGCGTCACTTCTGCTCCTTGATCGTCGCGGTGAGAGCGCGCACGGCGCCCACGGGGTCATCGCCTGCGAGCGTCAGCTGCTCGGCCGGCAGGCCAAGCTCCCGCAGCGTCTGCAGATCGCCGATCGCCTGGGCGTGCTTGAGCGTGGTGAATGTGTAGGACGCACCAGGGATCTCGACATCGGAGAGCCCGTCGTGGAGCAACTGCAGGAAGCGCCCCACCTTCGGGCCGCCCTTGTGGAACTGGCCTGTCGAGTGCAGGAAGCGGGGGCCGTAGCCGAAGGTCGTGGTGGCCTTCCTCGCCGCGCGGATCGCCACGCGCAGCTCGGCGATCGCTGCGTCGAGCTCGGCTGTGGGCTCGGTGTAGGCCATGATCGCCACATAGCTCGGCGGGGCGGCGTCGAGCAGCAGCGAGCGCAGAGCCGCCGTGTCGGCGCCCTCCACGGCGGGGAGCTGGTGATCCTTCTCATAGCCCTCGAGCACGCGCTTGGTCGCATCCTTGGCCTGCTGCACGTTGGGCTGGTCGAAGGGGTTTATCTCGAGGCCCCAGCCGGCTACCGCCACGGCGATCTCCCACAGCAGGAACAGGCGCCCGAGATCGCTCGGGCCGTGGGTGGGGACTGTGATCACGGGGTGAGACGCGTCGACCAGCGCCTGCACGCCGCGCTCCAGCTCCGCGTCTGGCGCGCCCAGGTCGGGCAGGTAGGCGAACACACGATCTTCGCCATAAACCGCGGGCTCCCCAAGCGGCTCCTCGGCGACCGGCAGGATGCCCGTGCCCTGCTTGCCCGTTGACTCGGCTACCAGCTGCTCGAGCCACAGTCCAAGGCCAGGCAACGTGGGCGCGATCAGGAAAGTGAGCTTGTCGCGCCCGGCGCGCGCCAGGGCGCTGAGCGCCGCGCCCATCCACACGCCCGCGCCGAGGTCGTGCGAATCGTTCTCCAGCGGGGTCTCCCAGGCGCCGGCGGCGCCCGTGAGCAGCGCGTGCACGTCGATGTGGGCGAGGCTCCCGGGCACGATCCCGAACGCCGACAGCGCGCTGTAGCGCCCGCCGATGCCGGGGTCGCCGGCGAACGTGCGCAGGAAGCCGCGCTCGGCCGCCAGCTTCTCCAGGCCCGAGCCGGGGTCGGTGATCGCGACGAAGCTGTTGCCGCTCTCGACGCGGGAGAAGAAGTGCGCGAACAGCGACAGCGGCTCGATCGTGCCGCCCGACTTGGAGGAGACGACGAACAGCGTGTGCTCCAGGTCGATCGCCCCTTGGACCGCGAGGATCCGCGCGGCGTCGGTCGAGTCGAGCACGTGCAGGCGCGGCCCCTCCACCTGGCCGGCAAACGCGCGCCGCAGCACCTCGGGAGCGAGCGAGGAACCGCCCATCCCCAGCAGCACCACGTCGCTCAGTTCTCCGTCGCGCGACTCGGCGGCGAACAGCTCGATCGGCCCCAGCTCGTCGAGCATGCGCTCGGCGATCGTCAGCCAGCCCAAGCGGTTGGCGATCTCAGGCGTTCCCTCTGGACCCCACAGCGTCGGATCGCCCTCGCGCACCCGCTCGGCCACACGTGCCTCCACGGCTGCCTGCAGGCACTCCTCCACATCCCCCTGATGCGCGGCGGGCATCTGCGCTTTGACCGTGGGGGGACGCTCGCTCACGCCACGATCGTAGTGACCTCGGCGCTGGTATAGGTTTCACACGCCCTTGAGTCCCGACCGAACCCAGCAGATGCCCGACCGCAACCTTGCCCTCGAGCTGGTGCGAGTCACGGAGATGGCGGCCATGTCGGCCGCCCCGCTGGTCGGCAAAGGCGACAAGGAGGGAGCCGACCAGGCCGCTGTGGACGGCATGCGCTACATGCTCCAGTCGGTCCAGATGGACGGCGTGGTGGTGATCGGCGAGGGGGAGAAGGACGAGGCGCCGATGCTCTACAACGGCGAGCAGATCGGCGACGGCTCGCCCCCGCAGGTGGACATCGCGGTAGATCCGCTGGAGGGCACCACGCTCGCTGCTCACGGCATGCCCAGTGCGCTCGCCGTGATCGCGCTCTCGGCTCGTGGCACGATGTTCGACCCGGGACCCTGCGTGTACATGGAGAAGATGGCCGGGGCTCCCGAGATCGCCGACCTGCTCGACCTCGATCGTCCGCTGGGCGAGACCGTCGCCCTGATCGCCGAGCGGCGCAAGTGCCCGATCGGCGACGTGATGGTGGTTGTGCTCGACCGTCCCCGCCACCAGGAGGGCATCGCGGCAATCCGCGCCGCGGGCGCGCGCGTGCGCCTGATCGCCCACGGCGACGTCTCGGCAGCCCTCCTGGCTGTCACGGAGCGCTCGCCCGTGGATCTGCTTTGGGGAATCGGGGGGACGCCTGAGGGTGTGATCTCGGCCGCTGCCGTCAAGTGCCTCGGCGGGCAGCTGCTGGGACGGCTGTGGCCGCGGGACGAGGCCGAGCGCACAGCTGCGCTCGAGGCCGGCTACGAGCTCGACCGGGTGCTCGACCGCGACGATCTGGTTGCCGGCGAGGACGTTTTCTTCTCAGCCACGGGCATCACCGACGGTGACGTGCTGCAGGGCGTGCGCTACCCCTCCGCCGGAGGCGCCACGACCGAATCGCTCGTCACGCGCTCGCGCTCCGGCACAATCAGGCGTATCCGTGCCACGCACGACCGCGCCAAGCTGCGGGCCGTCGGCGGCGAGCCGCACTAGCGAGCAAGGCCGTGAGCCCGGAACGACTGTGGCTGCTGTCGATCCGCTTGCGCTCGCGAGGGTTCAGGAGAGCGGCGCGGCTGCTCAAGACGATCAACTCGGCGCTCTACCACAACTCGCTGCCCGTGGACGTGGATGTGAGCCCCGACATCCGCTTCGGACATCACGGCTTCGGCACGGTGATCCACAGCAACGTCACCATCGGCAAACGCGTGCGGATCTGGCAGAACGTGACGATCGCCGTGCGCGCCCCGAGCGGCTCGGCCCACCGGATCGTGATCGAGGACGACGTCAAGATCGGAGCGAACTCGGTGATCATCGCGCCGGCCGGCAGGGGCCTGCGCATCGGGCGTGGCGCGCGGATCGGCGCCGGGGCGGTGGTCGCCGAGGACGTGCCGGCCGGCGCCACGGTCATCAGCGCCCCCTCGCGGGTGCTGCTGAGCGAGTCGGGCGCGGAGGCGGCCGACAGCGCCGAGGAGCTTCCTTAGGAGTCGGTCGAGGGGGCAGGGGGGACCGGGGGGCCCGGCGGTGGCGGGGAAGGTGGGTTGGCCAGGCGCCCAACCCTCGACTCGGCCAGGTCCAGACGTGCGAGCGAACGCAGGAAGCCGTAGGTGACGATCACGTGGATACGCGACTGGGTGGCGTTGTACACGTGGCGGCTGAGGCCCGATATCGAGGGGTAGAAGTTGGCGACCTCGACCTCGACGTGCAGACGGGCGTGCTCGGGCTCCTCGCCCGGCTCCCTGCGCACGTCCAGTTGCAGGTAGCCGTTACCGCCGCGACCGCGCTTGGAGACCAGCAGCCCGCGCTCGATCCGCCAGCGCACGAGACCATGGGAGGCATCCATCTCGTATTCGGGCGCCTGGAAGGTGAGCAGGCGCAGAGGCGATGCGATCAGCACCACCGACCGCTCCCCCTCGGTGTACTCGATCCGGATCAGCCCCAGGGTCGCGCGCGTCAAGAAGCGCCAGTAGGTGCGCGCCAGGCGCTCCAGATGCGCCGGGGTCCAGATCTCCTTCAGGGCCGACTGCTCGATCACCAGGTCTGCCTTCTGCACCGAGCGCACGGCTTCGGTGGCGGGGTCGAGCGAGGTGGCGTCCTCGAGGTCGACGATCCTCACGAGCTCGGGGCGGTTGCCACGCGGGCGGCGATTCAGGAACAGCCAGCTCGATACCGCCGCTGCGATCACCACCGCCACGGCGGCAACTACCCACACCGCGGTCATGTCCGCTCCCGCCAGCTCACGGCCCTAGGCTATCCTCGCGCGCCGAGCGGTGGACCGATCGTGTCCCCCTCTGCTGATATTCAACCAGCTGTGGCCCACGCGTCCCGTCCGTACTCGTCATCCCGCGCCCGGCCACTAGCCGAGCTCTCAGTGGACCCGTTGTTGGAGAGGGCCGACGAGTTGGCGCAGAGCTGGGCCGTGGCGCTGGTGCTCGCGCGCCCCCTGGAGGGCATCGGCATGGTGCCGTTGGAGGAGATCGCCGCTGCAGGTCCGCTCGTGTGCTCCCAGTTCGTGCGTGCGCTGGTGTCCGATGTGGAGCTCGATCGGCTCACGGGCGGCGGTGCGCCCACGGGCCGTGAGCAGTCCGCCCCGGCGCGCCGACTGGCTGCGATCGTGGGCGCTGGGAGCGCTGCGACCCACGTAGAGGCGGTCGAGGCGCTACGTGGCGTGCTGTGGGAGGCGCTGCTCGAGCACCTCCACTGGCCCGGCGCCCAGCCCGCCACCGCGCGTCGGCTCGGCGAGATGTCAGACCGCCTGGCCCACGTGTGTAGCTGTGCGTTGAGTGCCGGCCTGAGCGCCGAGAGCCCGTCGGTAGTTGCCGAGGAGCCAGGGCGCCAGGAGCCGGCGGTGTCCGACTCCGAGGTTGCTCCCTCGGAGCAGCGCGAGTCGCGCGGCCGCACGGGCGCGGTCATCATCGACGAGCGCGAGGAGCGTCAGGTCGAGACGAGCGCACCCGCTGCCCACGACGCACCCGCTGCCCACGAGGTACAGGCGCCGCGCCGAGCCTCAGTCCGGGCGCCGGCTGCAGCCGAGCGCTCGTGGAGTGACGAGCGCCCGCTGTCGTGGGACGAGTCGCCTCCTGTGCCGCCGATGACACGCGGTGGCGAGATCGAGATCCGCGACGAACGCCACGAGGAGGGCCCGGCGGCGTGGATCGGCTCGATCGGACGCCAACTCGAGCGCCACCGCGAGGACGGCATGCCGTTCGTGGTGCTGCTCGTCGAGCCGCTGGAGCTGGACGCTCTGCGCCGCTCGCTGGCGCCACACGCCTTGGACGAGCTCGTGGGCTCGTTGCAGGAGGCGCTCGTGGCGCAGTGGCCCGGTTCGGTCACCTCGCAGAGGCAGGGTCGCTACTGGCTGCTCGCCGATGACGCGGAGCGGCTTGGCGCGCGTCGACTGTCAGAGCGCTTGCAGCAGGGACTAGCCGCGACTGTGCGCCACCGCGGAACGCCGCTGCAGCTGGCGGTGGGAGTCGCGAGCTGCCCCGATGACGGCGTGCAGGCAGCAGCGCTTGCAGCACACGCCGATGTCGACCTGTACGCGGCGCGCTCAGCCGCGCGCACCAACCCGGGCCGCACACGCGAGCCCCTCGACAGGACCTTCTAGGAGGAAGATGCCTCCTGGGCCCGGGATTCCTGGGCCGGGGGGTCAGCCCGCGAGTGCGCCGCCGGCGAGCGGTGAGCTCGCTTCGGCGGGAGGGAGCCCCAGCGTGGGGGTGTTCGGCGTGCTGCCGACCACGTGGGTTCCGATGCGGACCGTTTCAGTGATGCCCAGCGCGGTTGCTGCCCCGCCGGTCAGGTCCCAGTCGGCGCCGATGTGGCTGTAGGGGCCGCGATCGAGCACTGGAACGATGAGGGCGTGCCCGGCATAGGTGACCTTGATCAGCGTGCCGCAGGGAAGCGTGCGGTTTGCGACACCGACGACGCCCGGGGTCAGCGTCTGCCCACAGGCCGTCTTCTGGCCGTAGAAGCCGGGGCCGAACCAGGTCGCGATCCCGGTGGTGTGCACCTTGGCGGCCGGTGTGGTGGTGGGTGAAGAGGCCGCCGGCGAGGGCGCCGCGGCTCCTCCCGAGGAGGCTCCCAGCGCAGCGGCGGGCAGCGCCAGGGCAGCGATCGGGGCGAGCAAAAGCGCAGGTGTCTTGAAGTTCAATCGCATCGTTTCCGACGCCTACGGGGTGAGCTGACGGGCTCGCGCGACACCTGAGTGCGGCGCTACGGTCCTGATCGGACCGATTCGCCCCGGCGGATGACTTCGATCCGCATTGGGTCCCCCGTCCGCCGTGACCAGAGCCACGACGGTTCGGCGTGAGCGGCAGTATACAGACCGGACGACGGACGTCCGGAGCGGCCCTAAAGCGGTAGGTGACCGAGCAGATCCTTCAGCAGGCGCTCGCCGCTGGACACGCTCGCCCGCGCCAGCTCGCTGACGATCTCGGCTGCGGTGTTGAGCAGCTCGGTCCCGCCCGGGGGCTGCACGGGTCCACTCGCACGGTCCATGTCCGACTCGAATCCTTGGCGTGGAACCGACTCGTCGACCGCTGCCGGCTGACGGTTGGGCGCCTTGCGAGCGGTTCTGGAGGATCGTGTGCTGGTGGCCGTTTTCACCAAGGGAGTACGGGCCGCGCGGGTGGCGCGGGGAGCCTCGGCGCCGGAGCGGCTCGAGCTGGCTGTGCCTGCCGTGGCCTTGCGCGGCGTCGCCGATTTGGAGCTCTTAGCCTGCGCTTTGCGGCGGGCAGGGGCCACCTTCGCAGTTGCCGCCTTGGTGGCTTTGACCCCAGCCTTGGCCTTGGCCTTGGCCACCCCCTCGCGGGTGTCGCCGGCGGGCGCGGACCCGCTCGCCTTGCGGGCGGCTGTCCTGCGCGCAGTGGATCGCTGCGGCCGGGTGCGAGGCAGGTTGGCGAGGACTCCGAGGCCGGCATCTGGGTCGCTCGGACGCCCGTTGCTCTCGTTTGGCGCGCTCACCGGCACATCATTGCTTAAAGCCGCACGTTGCAATCAGATCGAAGAGCTTGCTGCAAACAGAGCGCCATGGTTATCCCATTGCAGCGGGGACGCGTTAGCATGGGAACCCTGAGAGCCCAATTTCAGATGTAACGTCGGCAGGGCTGCGGCCGTATGTGCGACGGAGGAGTGTTCTAGCCATAATCTCGCGGGGCCCAGGCGCTCGCCATCGGGTTCTCGATCGATCGAAGAAATGGAAACACGTATGTCAGTAGTCGAGCTGCAGGAGCTGGATGAGGTCAAGGGCCTGGTTGCCAAGGGGCAGCAGGTGGGCGTGCTCTCCTACGCGGAGATCACAAAGGCGGTTTCAGAGCTCGACTTGGACGAGTCTGATGTCGAGGAGCTCCACGGCTTCTTCGAGAAATCGGAGATCGAGCTCGTAGAGGAGATCGACCCGGCGATCGCAGCCGCCTCGCTGGTCGAGCGCGCCCCGGACAAACGCGGTCGACGCAAAGCCAAAACGGCGCTCGACCTCAAGCCGGACATGACCACCGACTCGCTGCAGCTGTTCCTCAAGGACATCGGCAAGGTGCGCCTGCTGACCGCCCAAGAGGAGGTCGATCTCGCCAAGCGCATCGAGCGCGGCGACCTCGACGCCAAGCAGAAGATGGTCGAGTCCAACCTGCGCCTGGTGGTGTCGATCGCCAAGAACTACCGCAACCAGGGACTGCCCTTCCTCGACCTGATCCAGGAGGGCACGCTCGGCCTCGTCAGAGCCGCCGAGAAGTTCGACTACCGCAAGGGCTTCAAGTTCTCGACCTACGCAACGTGGTGGATCCGTCAGGCGATCGCCCGTGCGCTCGCCGACAAGGCACGCACGATCCGTATCCCCGTGCACGTGGTCGAGAAGCTCAACAAGATCGGCCGCGCCGAGCGCAAGCTCGTCACCGAGCTGGGTCGCGAGCCCACGGCCGATGAGATCGCCGAGGTCACCGGCATCGACCCCGAGGAGGTCGACTCGATCAAGCGCTCAGCCCAGGCGCCCGTCTCGCTGGAGAAGCCCGTGGGCGACGAGGAGGAGTCCGAGTTCGGCCAGTTCATCGCCGACGAGCGCGCCGAGTCCCCCTACGAGCGCGCAGCCGAGATCCTCACCAAGGAGGCACTGCGCGAGGCCCTCGAGAACCTCTCATACCGCGAACGCCGCGTGCTCGAGCTGCGCTATGGGCTCGGCGGGGAGCACCCGCGGACATTGGATGAGGTCGGGCGCACGTTCAACGTCACCCGCGAGCGCATCCGCCAGATCGAGAACCAGTCGCTGAAGAAGCTGCAGAGCCTCGCTGAGGCCCAGAAGCTCCGCGACGTCGCCTGACGGCCGCCTCGGCTTCCCTGGCTGCGTCCTCCCTCGCTCGCGTACCAAGTACGCCACGCTCGGTGCGTCCTTGCCAGGAAAGCCGATCCGACCGTCAGGGGGAGAGGTGAAGACAACTTCGGCCAGGATCGTCCAGGCGGGGCACCGCCATTCAAGACTTAGGCGCCGTGTGCCGATCAGACGGCATGTTCGACGTCAAGGCTGCGCTGCACGAATTGGTCGAGAAGGAGGGCTCGGATCTTCACCTGAAGGTGGGATCGGCCCCGCTGTATCGCGTCAGGGGTGAGTTGACGCTCGACTCTGGTGCTGATGCGCTCACGCGCGAGGAGACCGAAGCGGCTCTGCGCACGCTTTTGAGCGACGAGGAAAAGCTCGATGAGTTCGCCCACGAGCACGAGGTCGACTTCTCCTACGAAATCCCCGACGTTGCTCGCTTCAGGATCAACGCCTTTCAGCAGCGCGGGCTGACCTCGTTGGTCTGCCGTGCGATTCCCCATCGCATCAGCACGATCGAGGAGCTCGCTCTGCCCGCCGTGGTTCGTGAACTCGCCGAGGAGGAGCGCGGCATCGTGCTGCTCACGGGAACCACAGGCTCGGGCAAGTCCACGACCCTGGCGGCGATGATCGACCACATGAACCACACGATGAGCAAGCACATCGTGACGATCGAGGACCCGATCGAGTTCGTGCACACGGACAAACGCTCCGCCATCAACCAGCGCGAAGTGGGGATGGACACGGCTTCCTTCAAGCGGGCCCTGCGCAGAGTGCTGCGCCAGGACCCGGATGTGATCCTGGTCGGCGAGATGCGCGACGAGGAGACCGTCCAGACGGCCCTCTCGGCTGCCGAGACAGGTCACCTCGTGCTCTCCACCATCCACACGGTCGATGCGACCGAGTCCATCAACCGCATGCTCGACTTCTTCCCGCCCCACCAGCACCAGCAGGCGCGCAGCATGATCGCCGGCACGGTTCGCGGCGTCATCTCCCAGCGACTGGTGCCCGGTGCGGATGGTGGGCGCGTGGCGGTCTGCGAGATCCTGCGCATGACTGGACGGGTGCGCGACATGATCGTGGACCCCGAGCAGACGGGCAAGCTCGTCGAGGTCATCACCAGCGGTGGCTACTACGGAATGCAGACCTTCGACCAGGCTCTGTTCGGTCACGTCAAGGCCGGACGGGTCACCTTCGAGGATGCGATGCGGGTGGCCTCCAGCCCCCACGACTTCAAGCTGTTGATGCAGTCCGACGGCCGCCGTGGCACCACGATGGAGGACGTCGCCGCCGCGCAGGCCAATCGCGAGCCTGACGCTCAGCCGTCCTCGCTCAGCGCCGCATAGCTCGCCTCCCCGCGCCCTAGCTTTACTTCAGTTGGTAAAGTAAAGGGTCAAATGGCCGTTGATGAGACTTGTCCTGTATGCATGACCGCAGAAATAGTGTGCGGCAAGTGGACGCTCCTACTGATCCGCGATCTGGCTGAGGGCTGCTCCCGCTTCTGCGAGCTCGAACGTTCGCTCTCCGGCATCAGCCCGCGCACGTTGTCGTTGCGTCTACGTGCACTCGAGGAGGAGGGCATCGTCGAACGGCACACCTTCCCCGAGGTGCCCCCACGCGTGGAGTACGCGCTGACGGAGAAGGGCCGGGCGCTGTTGCCGATCATCGAGGACATGCGCGCCTACGGCGAAGAGTGGCTGGCCGAGGAGTGCTCGCAGCGGGGCGCACCAGCGCAGCTCGTCGTCGCCTGAGCGGCCACGCCGTCCTAGCAGCGCTGCAAGACCACCTGCGCATATCGCCCATGGGCAGGAGCGCAAGCACCTGCCGCGAAGTGAGCGCACCATGCGTTCCCTTCAGCTCAAGACCGCGCTGAGCGAGTATCTGCAAGCCGCGGCGGCCCACCTCCACGGCGAGGTCGCGGCCGGCGCCGAGGTGCCGTTCGAGATCGAGCAGCAGAGTCGCAGGCGCGCCAGCGGACCCTCGCTGTACTGCTACAGGCCGCTCACCGAGGAGTTCATCGCCGAGCGCATGCATGAGCTCGAGCGCCTGCCCGAGTATGAGCAGGCAGCGCGGTTGCTATCCGCCTTCGACGGCCTCGGCCGCTACGTGGCCGGACTCGGTGCCGAGCTTGTGCAGACAGGCGGACGGGCGGGAGTACGCGCGGGGCTGCGGGCGCTGTTGAGCGACGTGTTCGCCGGGCAGTCCGACTTCGAGCTCTCGCCCGAGCGCGTGGAGGCAGCCCTCGCGCGACTGGAGAGCTCCGCGCTGACTGTCACGAGCGAGGTCACCCTGGTGGCCACCCTGCACGGCCTCACCATCACCTCCGAGGAGCTGGCCCTCACCCGCGGCCTGACCATCGCCCAGCCCCACGCCCTCGAAGGATTGCCGCCCGGAGCCCTCGCAACACGTGGGGCAGCGGCGGAGGGCCACCTGGTGGTGGTCCTGGCCGCCGAGGACGACGATCCCCGCGAGGCACTCGCCCAAGGGCGCGAAGTCCTGCGCGACCTATTGCGCGCACTCAGGCTGTTTGGAGATGGGCGTGTAACGCTTGGCGCGCTTGCCTGGGCGCGCGTGACAGACGCGACCTGGAGCCCGCTCGCGCTCGGGGCGGGCGGTCGGCCCCATGGCATGCTCGTGGTCACAGCCGAGCAGGAGGACGAGCTGCGCGCCTTCTGCAACCTCGTCTCGCGTCGCGCGCCCCACGGCAATGAGCTCGCCTGGGCGCTGCGGCGCTTCGAGCTGGGCTGCGAGCGCGCAAGCCCGTATGAGGCGTTGAGCGACCACCTGCTGGCATTGCGTGCGCTGCTCGAGCCCGAGGGTCCCCAGAGCGGGATGCTCCCGGGCCGCCTGGCTGTGCTCTGCGCCACCCCGGAGCGCCGCCTCGAGCTGACCGCACGGACCGTGGAGGCGATCGCGCTCGAGCGCTCCGTGGTGATGGGAAGCGCCGTGCAGCACGCCGGCGCGGAGACTCTGGCGAGCGATCTCTCGAACCATCTGCGCGCGCTACTACGCGACGTCATCTGTGGCCACCTCGACTCCGATCTCGTGGGGCTCGCCGACGAACTGCTGCTCGAGGAGGAGGACTCCGAGGAGGAGCAGCAGGCCCCGGAGCTCGGCTCAGGCGAAGAGGTACTCGGAGATCCCCTGCAGGCTGAGGAGATCCTGGACGTCTTCATCTAGGTACGGGATCTGGATCGCCGGTTGGCCGCCGAGCTGATCGGCGAGCCGGGCGATCGTCTCCGCATCACGGCGTACGAGCACGTCGAAGTCGGCCAGGTTGCCGGCCACTCGCGCCGCCAGCTCTGCTCCCAGTCCATCGCTGAGCATCGCCGTGACCTCCTCACGCGAGTGGCCGCCGAGGCCGTCGGTGTGCACACGGTTGACGATCAACTCGCCGCGCCCCATCCCCGCCTGCGCCAGGCGCTCGGCGAGATATGAGGCCTCCTGCGCCGGCTCGTCCTCGGGCGAGGTGACGATCAGGAAGCTCGTCTCAGGCGAGCGCAGCAGCTCGGCCACTCCGGCCGTGCGCTCGCCGAAGCCCTCGATCACGCCTGACAGCGAGCGAAAGAAGCGCGAGAGCTCACCCAGCATGTCCACCCCCGTCACGCGGGCGAAGATCGCGAACACCAGCGCGGTGCCACGGCCGAACAGGCGTGCCGTGAGGCCGCCCGGGGCGAGGAACACCTGCAGCGCCCGACCGTGGAGGAACCCAAGCAGGCGGTTGGGGGCGTCGAGGAAGTCCAGCGCGTTACGCGAAGGCGGGGTGTCGAGCACGATCACATCGAAGTCATGCTCCTCGTAGAGCTCATACAGCTTGGCGATCGCGCTCAGCTCGTGGGAACCGGCCACGGCCGTCGAGAGCTCCTTGTAGACGGGGTTGGCGAGGATCTCCTCCAGCGCCTTCTCATCAGGAGCCAGGCGCGTGACGATCTCATCGAAGGTGCGCTTGGCGTCGAGCATCATCGCCCACAGCTCGCCCTTCATATCCACGCCCGCCGCCGCAAAGGCCTCTGGTGCGATCCGCGTCGGCTCGGCGGAGAGCTCGTCGAGTCCAAGCGCCGCCGCCAGGCGCTTGGCGGGATCGATCGTCACCACCGCCACCCGCTGCCCCTCGAGCGCCAGCCCAAGCGCCAACGCCGCCGAGGTGGTGGTCTTGCCCACGCCGCCCGCGCCCACGCACACGAGCACCCGCTTGCCCTTCAGGCGTGCCCCCAAGGGCCGGTGGCCGTTCGCTGCGCGTGTCCTCGATGTCGGGGTCATCTCGCGATCCTAGTTCCCATGCAGGAATCGGACCCCACCATGCGAATACCGAGCGGACGGCTTTCCAGCAATCGACCAATCGGAGCCACCGTGCAAGGCAAGGCCAAGGTCATCGCGTTCGCCAACCAGAAGGGCGGGGTGGCAAAGACGACGACCACGCTCAATCTCGCCGCCGCCTTCGCAGAGGAGGGCCATCGCGTTCTCTGCGTCGACATGGACCCCCAGGGCAACCTGACCATGTCCCAGGGCATCGATCCCGACACGCTCGAGAAATCGATGTATGACGTGCTCGTGCACAAGGTCTCGATCCGCGAGGTTGTGCGCAAGCGCGAGATCGACGTGGCCTGCGCCTCGATCGACCTGGCCGGAGCCGAGATCGCGATGTCGACGATGATCGGCCGTGAGCGCTCGCTGCAGAAGGCCTTCGAACCGATCCTCGAGGACTACGACTTCATCTGCATCGACACCCCGCCGAGCCTCGGATTGCTGACGATCAACGCCCTCACGGCCGCCGACAAGGTGATCGTCCCCGTTCAGTGCGAGTATTTGTCGATGCGTGGGCTCATCCAGCTCCAGAACACCCTCGCGATGATCCGCGAGAACCTCAATCCCGGCGTGGACATCGAGGGTATCCTGCCCACGTTGGTGGACTCGCGAACGATCCACGCCAAGGAGGCCATCGAGATCCTGGAGGAAAACTTCGGCGATCGCGTGTTTGCCTCGCGCATCCGCAAGACAGTCCGCTTTGCAGAGGCTCCGGTGAAGGGCATGTCGGTCCTCAAGTACGAGCCGGACGGCGTTGCGGCCCAGTCCTATAGGCAACTCGCGCAGGAGGTTCTCACCCATGGCCAATCCTAAGCGTGCGAGCATGCGTGAAGGCCCCCTGGCGGCCCTCTTCAGGAAGACAGAAGAGGGCGAGCAGCCCATGGGTGGGCAGCCGGCTGCCGAGCAGGTCGATCCGGTCGGCGCCTGGCAGCAGCCCAGCGAGCCCTCCGCGCCGGCCCCCGTCGCCCACCCGCGCGACAGCGGGCTGCCGCACCCCGCTCTGAGCGCGACACCGCGCCCGGAGGCGGCCGACGTGCACGTGCCCTCACCTCAGGAGCGCTTGCGCCACGCCTTCTCCTCGGAGATACCCGAGAACGTGCTCGAGCGCTCCTCCAGGCGCCCCGTCATCGACGACTACGCCCGCGAACCCGCACGGGCGAGCGCCCCCGCGACGGTCGGCCAGCCGATCATCCGCGTGGTTGGAGTGGGAGGGGCGGGCGTCAACGCGGTCAACCGCATGGTCGAGGCGGAGGTCGAGGGGATCGAGTTCCTCGCCGTCAACACCGACCTGCAGTCGCTGCAGCAGTCGACGGCCGACCTCACACTGCACATCGGCGCGGAGCTGACCCGCGGACTGGGCTCCGGCTCGGACGCCAACGTCGGCCGCCAGGCTGCCATGGAGGACTACGACCGGATGAAGGCCCTGCTCAAGGGCTCGGACATGATCTTCATCGCCGCCGGCTCCGGCGGCGGCACGGGCACGGGAGCGGCGCCGATCGTCGCGCGGATCGCCAAGGAAGTAGGGGCGCTCACGGTCGCGATCGTGACCAAGCCATTCGGCTTCGAGGGCACGCGCAGGCGCGAGCAGGCCGAGCGCGGCGTAAGCGCGCTGGCCGACGAGGTGGACACGCTGATCGTGGTGCCCAACGACAGGCTGCTCGGCGTGCTCGACAAGCAGACCGCGATGGTCGAGGCCTTCCGCGTGGCCGACGACGTCCTGCGCCAGGGAGTGCAGGGGATCTCCGACCTGGTCACGCTGCCCGGGCTGATCAACCTCGACTTCGCTGACGTGCGCACGATCATGAGCGAGGCCGGCAACGCGCTGCTCGGCATCGGCATGGGCGTGGGTGAGAACCGGGCGACCGAGGCCGCCCTGCAGGCCGTCTCCTCACCGCTGCTGGAAACGTCCATGGACGGCGCGCGTTCGATTCTCCTGTCGATCACCGGCGGCACCAACCTGTCCCTGTGGGAGGTCAACGAGGCAGCCAAGTCCGTCTCCGAGGCAGCCCACCCTGACGCCAACATCATCTTCGGAGCGATGGTCGACGAGAAGCTCGACGATCAGGTATGGGTCACGGTCGTAGCCACCGGCTACGGCGACGAGGGCCGACGCAAGAGCGTCGCCCGCCTCAAAGAGCCAGCGGCCGGCGAGGTCAAAGTCCAGCGCAACCTGCCTCCCGCACCCTCCAGGCGTCGGGGCGGGCTATCGGTCGACGAACTGGAAGTGCCCGAGTTCCTCCCCAACTTCTGATCTGACGCACGTCAGCGCTTCGCCAGCCGCCTGACTGTGGTATCGCTCTGCAATGGGCGCTGCTGAGAAGGGGGTTGTTGCCGCGGGGCATCCGCTGACTGCTGAGGCGGGTGCGCGGGTGCTGCGGGAAGGTGGCAACGCGGTGGATGCTGCGGTTGCGGCGATGCTGATGTCGTTCGTCACCGAGTCACTGCTCACCGGGCTTGGCGCCGGGGGGTACATGCTGGTGGCGGGCGCAGGCACCGAGCCGACCCTGCTGGACTTCTTCGTGGAGGCGCCCACTCGCATCGGGGACGGGTCGGAGGCGGAGCTGCAGGGGGTGGACGTGTCCTTTGGGGATGCCGCCCAGGTGTTTCACATCGGGCCGGCCTCGTGTGGTGTCTATGGGACCCCAGCCGGCGTGTGCGAGGCGATCGACCGCTGGGGCACCGTCGCGCTCGCGGATCTGGCCGCGCCCGCCGCGCGGGTGGCACGCGAAGGCGTGGCGCTCAACGCCGGGCAGGCATATGTCGCGAAGATCCTCACCGAGCTGCTGACCTCGACGCCGGAGTGCAGCGCCCTGTGGGCGCCCGACGGGCACGTCCTGCGCGAGGGCGAGGTGCTGATCAACCGGGAGCTGGGCGATGCCCTCGCGCGGTTGGGAAGCGACGGCGCCGAGCCGTTCTATCGCGGTGACGTCGCCGCTACGGTGTGCAGCTGGCTGAGCGCGCGCGGCGGCTCGCTGAGCGAGCAGGACCTGGCCGGATACCACGCTCTCGAGCGGGCCCCTGTAGAGGTCGCCTATCGCGACCGTCAGATCCTCACCAACCCGCCCCCATCAGCCGGAGGCACGCTGCTCGCCTATGCCCTCTCGCTGCTGGATCGCGGGCCGCGTCCTCCGACGCTGCACGGCGTCGTGGAGGCGATGGCCGCCGCTCAGTCCGAGCGCACGAGCGAGTTTGTCGAAGGCCTCGACCGGGAAGGCTTTCACGAGCAGTTCTTGGCAAGCCGTCTCGGCTCGACCACGCACATCTCCGTGATCGATGGGGACGGCCGCGCGTGCAGCACCACCTGCACCAACGGTGAGGGATCTGGCGTGGTGGTGCCGGGCACGGGCCTTCACCTCAACAACGTGATGGGCGAGGAGGACCTCAACCCGCTTGGCTTCCACCGCCACCCGAGGGGGCGGCGCATGCCCAGCATGATGGCTCCGTCGATAGTCATGCGCGACGGGGAGGTCGAGCTGGTCCTGGGCAGCGCCGGCTCGAACCGCATCCGCTCGGCGCTCTTGCAGACGATCGTCGGGGTGGTCGACCACGAGCTGAGCGCGCGTGAGGCGGTCGACGCACCGCGGGTGCACTTCGAGGCCGGCACCGTTTTCGCCGAGCCCGGGATCGATCTGGCCGAGCTCGGCGAGGACACTCCCGTCGTCCGTTTCGGCTCTCGGAACCTGTTCTTCGGCGGTGTGCAGGCGGCGCTACGCAGCGAAGGAGCGCTGATGGGGGCCGGGGACCCCCGCCGGGGTGGCGTCGCGGTGAGCGCATGAGACGTGTGCTCGGAGCGGGGCTTGCGGCGGTGTTCCTACTGTCCGGCTGTGGCGGTTTCAAGGCCGCCGACCTGTTCATCCTCCAGCGCAGCGGCTCGGGCCCGGACGCGCATCTGACGCTGCTCATCAACGAAGAAGGTGGCGTCCATTGCAACGGCGGCCCCACGCTGAAACTGAGCGATCCCGGGCTCGTGCAGGCGCGTGCGATCCAGGAAGAACTCCAGGAAGCCGCCTCCAAGCACGTCTCGCTGCCGCCTCGCCGCGGATCGGTGCTGAGCTACTACCTGCGCGACGAAAACGGGACGGTCCGCTTCGCCGACAACTCGGCCAACCAGTCAAAGACGATGCACTCACTACAGCTGTTCGTGCTGCAGACTGCCCAGCAGGTCTGCCATCTCGCGCTGTAGCCATCCGCAGGCGTGTTAGCCGAAGCGGACCTTGCCGTTGGACAGCGCGCGTGCTTGCGCGCGCTCGACCAAGTCCATGCGCTCGATTGCGCTCTGCAGTAGCTCCGCCAACAGGCGCAGGCGAGCGTTCTCCGAGCGCAGCTCGAGCAGCTCCTGCTTGGCCTCCACCTCGAACTCGATCGTGGCGGCCATGCGGTAGGCGTCGAGCTGGGCCAGCTCGGGGTCCTCGATCTCACGGTCGGTCGCTTCACGCACCAGCTCGCGGTAGAGCTCATGGGCGGCCTCGGCCGCAGCTGGGTCGAGCTGCTCATCCTCCTCATCCACGAACTCGACCACGCCGGCCGGGTAGGGCAGCTCATCCTGGCGCTCCAGCAGCCTGAAGGGGCGCGTTCCGCGCACCACTATGTTCAGGCGGCCGTCGTCCAGCCGGTCGAGTAGCTGCTCGACCTCGCAGGCGCAGCCCACCTCCTTGAGCTCATGCTCGGAGAGCCAGACGATCCCGAATTCTCCCTCGAGCGTCCCAGGCGCCTTCAGGCAGCGCTCGATCATGCGCCTGTAGCGATCCTCGAAGATGTGCAGCGGCACGCTCTCGGTCGGGAGCGCGACCATCCCGAGGGGGAACAGGGGGAATCCCCTGGTGGGTTGCTCGGGCATCGTCTGAGTCTAGGAGCACCTTGCTCGCCTCTCGATCGGGGGCGGCTCCGGTGGTGAGCTCAGGCGGCGGCGGGCTTGTGCGCGGCGAGCATCAGGTTGTAGAAGATCGCCGGCGGCAGGCGCGACTCGAGCAGCCTGCGATCGAGCTCCTGCAGCGTCAGATAGCCGCGGTAGGCATACAGACGCCAGGCCCACGGGACGTCGTTCGGATCGGCCGTGGCCTCGAGCGTGCGGTTGGTCCAGCCGAACCAGTTGGCCAGCAGCTCCTCGCCGCTGACCCGCACGTCGCGAAAGCCTGCCCCGCGCGCGAGCCTGGCGAGCTCGCCCGGTGCGAAGGCGTGCACGTCGACCACGCTCTCAAAAGCCGAGTCGGGGGCGCCGCCGTCGGCCGGTGGGGCCGGACCAGCGCCCATGGCGCGGCGCCACAGCGGGGCGATCGCGCCGGCAAAGCGCTTGGGCACGTTGGCCAGGCGGTCGCCGTAGCGCGACGGCTCGCCGGCGAACATGATCGTGCCGCCGGGCGCCAGCACCCGCTCGAACTCTGCAAAGGCACGCGGCAGGTCAGGAATGTGGTGGAGGACAGCGTGACCCAGCACGAGGTCGAAGCTCGCGTCGGCGAACGGCAGGCGCTCGGCGTCGGCCGGCTCGGTGCGCACGTCCAGCCCCAGGCGCTGGGCGTTCCCGGCGAGGGTGTCGAGCATCCCAGGCGAGATGTCGCTGCAGGTCGCTTCGCCAATCAGGCCGGCGCGCAGCAGGTTGAGCGTGAAGTAGCCCGTTCCCGAGCCGATCTCCAGCGAGCGGGGGTATTGGCCGGGCTCGCGCCCGAGCGCCTTGCGCAGCTTGGCCGATACCTGGCTGAGGCCGAGCTCACCGAAGTCGATCCCCCACTTGGAGTCGTAGTGATCGGCCGCCACGTCGTGGTAGCGCGTGTTCGCCTCTCGGATCTCCTCGGCGCTAAGGGTGGGTGACACGGGGCGGCACCATATACTCGCGCGCCGTGCTCGCGTATCCAACCCTGGATCTGACTGTTGTGAGCGGAGCTATCTCTTGAGTTCAACCCAGCCGACAGTCTTCCTGCAGCGTGATCAGCCCGACGGCGTGCCTGCGCTTGCGCTTACGGGCGAGCGCACGCTCCCCGACGTACCCGAGGAGAACTACTGGTACCGCCGCCACCTCGTGGTCTACGAGTGGATCGCTCGCCAGAGCGCCGGCAAGCGTGTGATCGACATGGCCTGCGGCGAGGGCTACGGCACGGATGTACTCGCCCGCACGGCCTCGAGCGCGGTGGGGGTGGACGCCAACCCGGAGGCTCATGAGCACGCGCGCCTGCGCTACACACGGCCCAACATCCGCTTCGAGCGCGACCTCGTGGACACTTTCTCCGAGCAGGCTGACGCAGTGGTGTTCCTGCAGACGATCGAGCATCTGCAGGAGCCCGGCGCGGTGCTCGATCACTTCCGCTCGCTGATCGGCGCGAGCGGCGTCCTCTATGTCTCCACCCCCAACGTGCTCACGCTCGCGCCCAAGGGCGCCCCGCGCTCGGGCAACCCCTGGCACGTGCACGAGTACCGCCTGCACGAGTACGAGCGCCTCTGCCGCGAGCACTTCTCGAGCGTCGAAGTCTATGGCCTCTTCCACGCTCGCAAGCTGCGCGTGCACGAGCTGGCGCTGCGACTCGGCTGGGACCGCCTGCACCCACTGCTCCGCGTGACCGGGCGCTTCTACGACTGGTTCACGCCGGCCATATCCGTCACCGACTTCAAGCTACGCCGCGCCGGCGAGGCCGACCTCGAGAAGGCGCTGGACTTCCTGGCGGTGTGCCGGCCGTGACGGGCGGGCGCGATCGCGGCGCCCTGGCCATCGTCCTGCACACCCACATGCCCTATGTGGAGGGCTTCGGGACATGGCCGTTCGGGGAGGAGTGGCTGTGGGAGGCCATCGCCGGCTCATATCTACCGTTGCTCGAGCTGCTGGACGCGGGGGCGCCACTCACCCTGTCGCTGACGCCGGTGCTGTGCGATCAGCTCGAAGCCCCTGGCATCGCCGAGCGCTTCAGCGAGTTCGTGCTGGGCACGCGCCAGGAGACCCACCGCGAGGACGCGGCCGGATTGCGGGCGGGCGGCCACGAGCAGCTGGCCCGTGAGCTCGAGCGCTCCTGGGGTGAGTATCGAGCGGCCCTCGAGCGCTTCGAGGCGTGTGGAGGCCAGCTGTTGGGTGCGCTTGGGCGCCACGCCCAGTGGACCTCCGCCGCCACCCACGCGGTCCTGCCGCTGCTGGCGAGCGACGCGGGGGTGCACCTGCAGGTGAGCAGCGGCGTGCAGGCTCACAGACGCCGCTTCGGCGAGGCCTGGCGAGGGGGCTTCTGGCTACCCGAGTGCGCCTACGCGCCGTGGCTCGAGCGTGCCTTGGAGGACGCCGGAGTGAGCGCCGTGTGCGTCGAGCTGACCGCGCTGCTCGGCTCGGGTGCGCCCGAGCACCTGCGCCCGATCGCCACCGAAGGGGGCTACCTGCTCGTGCCCGTCGATCGCGCCACCATGTCATTGGTCTGGAGTGACGCGGGCTATCCCGCCCACGGCGACTACCGCGACTACCACCACCACACCGTCCACCACCACAACCCGTGGAACAACCGCGGTGAGGCCTATGACCACGAGGAGGCGCTCGCCACCGCCCGCCAACACGCCGCTGACTTCGTTGCGCGGGTGCGCGCGCGCCTGGATGGAGCGGGGGCCCCCGGCGGCGGGCTGGCCGTGTGCGCGCTCGACACAGAGCTGCTCGGCCACTGGTGGTATGAGGGTGTGGTGTGGCTCGAGGAGGTCGTGCACGAGAGCGCCAGGCAGGGACTCGAGCTGGTGCACCTCGACGATGCCCTCGAGCGTTGCGAGCCGCGCGCGATCTCCGAGCTCCCGGGAGCGGGGGAGTGGGCACCCTGCAGTTGGGGGGGTAACGGCGACCTTTCGACCTGGTCGTCCCCAGCGGTGGCAGACATGGCCTTCGTGACTCGGGCAGCCGAGCTGGAGGTGCTCGCCGCGGGTGAGCGGGCGAGCACTGCCGCGGTCCGGGAGCTGCTCGCCCTGCAGGCCAGCGATTGGCCGTTCATGGTCTCTCGTGAGATCGCCGTGCCCTATGCGCGCGAGCGCTTTGAGGGCCATCGCCTGGAGCTCGCCGGCGCGCTCGGCGACTCTGGCGCAGAGCGGCTGGAGGGGCTGCGCAACCTCGCGGTCGACGCTGCGCCCGGTGCGCTGCTTGCGCCCTGACCTCTCCTGAATGTAGTGTTCCCACCGCTGTGTCAGTTCTGAGTAGTGGTCTACTTTCGCCCTTCGGCCCCTCACCACGGAGAGATCGCAATGACAATGGACTCGTCTGGATTCGCCGATTGCCCGCACGCGTCCCCTGTAGTTGCTCATGGCGCGCCGAGGCGTCTGCGCGTGCTTGGCTGGGCGCTCGCCTTGGCAGTCCTGTGTGCCGGGTTGCTGGCTGGGGCTCCGGAGGCATTCGCCACGGGAACGATCGAAGGGACCGTGATTGAAGCTGCTTCGCCGAACAAGGCGCTGGCCGGGGTCGAAGTCTATGCCTATTCGGTGGAATTGTCTGAACATTCGTATCTCACCACCACCAACAGCGAAGGCGGGTACAAAATAGCCGTGCCCGCGGGCGAATACAGGGTGAAGTTCGCCGAGCCCTATCGCAGCAGCGAAAACTTCGCACCGCAGTACTACGAAAATGCCACTGGGATCAGCGGAGCGAAGGTGGTCGACGTCTCCGAAGGCAAAACTACAGGCTTGATCAATGCCCAGCTGAAAGAAGGCGGCGTGATCGAAGGCGAAGTCCACGGCGAATCCGGCGGCCCTGCGCCGAATGACGCTGAAGTAGAGGTGTACAAGTCGGGGGCAGGAGGAGAAGAACCCTATTCCGGCGCGGCCGCGGTGGGGGCAGG
>DATARM010000084.1:0-4424 GCA_036264155.1 Solirubrobacteraceae bacterium | reverse complement strand
GTGGCGAGCAGCTCGAGATCGTACTCGCGTTCCAAGCGCTCTTTGACGATGTCCATGTGCAGCAGGCCGAGGAAGCCGCAGCGGAAGCCGAAGCCGAGGGCGTCGGAGGTCTCCGGCTCCCAGGAGAGGGCCGCGTCGTTGAGCACGAGCTTCTCCAGGGCATCGCGCAGGTCGGGGTAGTCGTCGGAGTCGATCGGGAAGAGACCGCAGAAGACCATCGGCTTGACCTCCCGATATCCGGGCAGCGGCTCCGTCGCTTCAGAGGCGTGCCCCGCGGAGCTCTTGCGGGTGGTGAGCGTGTCTCCTACGCGCAGCAGGGTGACGTCCTTCAGGCCCGTGATCAGATAGCCGACCTCGCCCGCGGCGAGCTGGTCGGTGGGCATCATCTGCGGGCTGAAGAAGCCGAGGTCGTCGATGTCGGCCTCGGTGCCGGCGGCCATGGCACGGATCGGCTCGCCCTTGCGAAACACGCCGTCCACGACCCTGATGTAGGCGATCACGCCGCGGTACTGGTCGAACTCGGAGTCGAAGATGAGCGCGCGGGGGGGACCGTCGGGATCGCCGGCGGGCGGCGGCACGCGCTTGACGAGCTCCTCCAGTACCTCCCCTACTCCCGCTCCCGTCTTGCCGCTGATCTTCAGGATCGACTCGGGCGGCTCGCCGATCAGGTCGCTCACTTCGCCAGCCACGCGCTCGGGCTCGGCCCCGGGCAGGTCGATCTTGTTCAGGCAGGGGATCAGCTCGAGCCCCGCTTCCACCGCGAGGTAGGTGTTGGCGACCGTCTGCGCCTCCACACCCTGGGCGGCATCGACGACGAGCAACGCGCCCTCGCAGGCCTCCAGCGAGCGCGAGACCTCGTAGGTGAAGTCCACGTGCCCGGGGGTGTCGATCAGATGCAGCTGGTAGGTCTCGCCGTCTTTGGCCGTGAAGAACACACGCACGGCCTGGGCCTTGATCGTGATGCCGCGCTCACGCTCCAGGTCCATCGAATCGAGCAGCTGCGCGCGCATCTCACGAGCGGCCACCGTGTGGGTGAGCTCGAGGATGCGATCTGCCAGCGTGGACTTGCCATGGTCGATGTGGGCGATGATCGAGAAGTTGCGGATGCGGGACTGGTCCATGGGCTGTTACAGAGTAGACGCGCTAGCCTTGAACGCTCCGGCGGATCGCCAACTCGACAAGGATGCATTCAGCCGCGGCAACGCGCCGACCCTCGGGCCGGCGGCCTGTCCAGGCGTCGAGAGTGTTAAGCCGCCCAGGCGAAACACACAGTCCTGGGACGTAAGTAGTAAGCGGCGATCTCTGTTCGGGCGCATGCCGGGTGGGCCTCGGTCCACCCGGCCTCTGCTCGTAGCCTCGCCCCGACAGGCGCTTTGCGCAGGGCCTCTCCGTGCTCAGGCGCGACCCAGGCGTGCCCGAATCAGGCGGTTGACGTCGTGGGCCTCGGGGATGTGCATGACGAGCACGGCACGCACGTAGACGTAGAGGCCGGCACCAACAGCGGCGCCCACGCTGAGGATCTCTGCGGGCAGCGATGCGCCGAGGAAGGTGTCGAGGAGCTTCCAGACGACCCAAGAGATGCCGGCGAGCAGGGCTGAGGCGACGACGATGCGGACGGTGATCATCAGCGTCTGCCCGCCCTCGAGACGACCGTTGAGGCCGGCTTTGAGACGGCGCAGCTGGAGGGCGGTCATGACGGCGTTGGCCACGACCGTGCCGATGATCAGCCCGGAGATGCCCAGGGGCTTGTAGAGGCCGACGCTCAGCACGATGTCCACGACGATGTTCATCGCGGCAAGGCCTGTGGGGATCCAGGGGCGCTGAACGGCGAAGAAGGTCCGTGTCAACAGCAGGTTGATGCCGCCAAAGGGCAGGCTGAAGGCGAACCAGAAGAGGGCGATGGAGACGAGGTGGGTGGAGTGGGCGTTGAAGTTCCCCCGCTGGAAGAGCAGGCGCACGATCGGGGTGGCGAGTACGACAATGAAGGCTGCGGCGGGGATCAGCAGGAGGTTGATCTGGCGCATGCCCGTGCCGACAGCCCGGCGCATCCCCGCGGGATCCCGTCCCGCGGCGAGGCGGCTGAGAGTGGGAAAGAGCACGGTGGCGACGGCGACGCTGAAGAGGCCCTGGGGCAGCATGTAGACGCGGAAGGCGTTTTCGATGGCCCGCGGTGCTTCCTTGCTGACGAGGGTGCCGAAGATCGAGTTGATCAGCTGGTCGAGGTTGACGATGCCCAGGCCTATGGTCACGGGGAGCATCAGGCTGAAGACCTGGCGGATTCGAGGGTCGTGCCAGTCGATTGCGAACTGGAGGCGGAAGTCGATCCGCCCGAGAGCGCCAAAGGCCATCAGCAGCTGCACGAAGGTCGCCACCAGGATGGCGATGGCGTAGGCGTGCATCTCGTCGCCGTTTTCGTATCCACCGTGGAAGTGGGGCCGCAGGAGCAGGAGCAGCACGAGAATCACCACGTTCCACACCGCCGGAGAGATGGCAGGAATGGTGAAGTCGTCGTAGGACTGCAGGATGCCCACGAGGAGCCCGTTGAGCCCCAGGATCAGCACCACGGGGAAGAGGATCTGCGACAGCCCGACCATCAGGGTGTTGAGCGCCCCGTGGTCGACGTTGAAGGAGCTGCCGGCGAACAGCGGCATGATCACGCCGGCACCGAGGATGAACAGGGCGGTGATGGCGCTCAAACCGATGAGCATGATCCAGAACAGGGTCGAGGCCAGCCGCAGAGCCTCTTTGCGCCGCCCCTGGTGCAGGAGTTCGGTGAAGACCGGAACGAAGGCAGCGGAGAGGGCGGCGTTGGCGAACAGCTGGGCGACGAAGTTGGGGATCTGGTAGGCGATGGTGAAGGCCGAGAAGGGGCCTCCGGTGCCGAAGAAGCTCGCCGCGACGACTTCCCGGCCAAGGCCCACGATCCGCGAGATGCCCGTGGCGATTGAGAAAATGGCCGTGTTGCGGGCCACCCGGCTGGCCCCTGCAGGCGGCGGGACGGGGGGCTCCTCGCCGAGAGGTTCTCCAGTGGCAGACAAGGCCGCTATAGTACGGCGCTGCGCGGCGCGCCCGGGCCATCCGGTGCTGCAGTCGGGCAATCACATCATGGCCAACATCCACTCACAGAAGAAGCGGATCCTGCGCTCAGAGCGCGAGCGTTTGGAGAACCGCCTCTATACCTCCACGATCAAGACCTACTTCCGTCGGCTCGAAACCCAGGTGCAGGACTCCGACGAGGCGGGTACGCAAGCGACTCACAAAGAGCTCGTGAGCACGATCGACAAGGCTGTGAAGCGCGGCGCGATGCACCGCAACACGGGGGCGCGGAAGAAGTCACGCGCCGCCCGTACCGTGGCCGGCTCCTCCTCCAGCTCCTAGTTTTCGCCTCCTGGCTTCTAGTCCTGCTCGCGGTCGGTGATCGTTTCGATCGCGTGCAACGCCAGGGTGTCCTCGCTGAGGCCCGCGAGGGTGCTACGGCCGGCCAGCAGGGGGGCGCCACCGCGCGAGTCGAGCTCGAGGTCGGCCAGTGCTCCGAGGGCTGCCCGTAGGCGGTCGGGATCGCTGCGGGCGACGTCGGCGACGAAGCGCTCGGCCGCCTTGGCCGGCATGCGCAGGCTGCGCTTGACCTCAGCCACCGACTCGCCCGCCTGCAGGCGCACCGAGATCGCAAGGCCGTCGCGCAGGCGCGAGGCCATCAGGTAGAGCAGCCCCGAGAGACGCTCGCCCTGGCCGCGCAGGCGCAGATAGGAGAGGGTCGCCTCGCGCCCGTCGGCGCCGACGAGCGCATCGGCGAGGCCGTAGGCGCGCCACTCGGCCGAGTGCGCGGCCCGCTGTTCGATGTCCTGCACACCCACTGTCCTTGGCTCCCCGTGCTCGTGATCACCTTCGAGGGACAGCTTCTCGAGCTCGCGCAGTAGACGCTGCTGGCGCTCGCCCACCTGCGCCACGAGCGCCTTGGCCGCGGCACCATCGAGCGTCACGCCAAGCCGCGCAGCCTGCTCTCGGGCCCACTTGGCGAGCTCCCACGGCTTGACCGTCATCTGCGCCACGATCTGACCGCCTACGCGCTTGACGGCCTCGTGCACCGCTGCCGGCACCTTGACACGACCGTCCTCACGCGCGAACAGCGCGAGCGTGGTGTCAGGCGGCATCTGAGCAATGAGCGGAGCAAGTTGGGACTCGAAGTCCGCCACCCGCCAGCGCTCCACGCCTTCGGCAATGATCACCCGCCGCCCGATCGCCAGCGTCATCGCCGCCAGCGCCTCCGCCACCCCAGCGGGTGTCGCCAGATCCCCCTCGAGCACCTCCACCCCGGCCGTCCCCCCGTGCTCACGTTCAGCCAGCGACCGCAGCCCCGCCCGCCGCTCCGCCACCGCGCCGTGATCGTCGCCGTGAATCAGGTAAACGGGCTTGAGCTCGGCCAT
>DATARM010000127.1:0-19617 GCA_036264155.1 Solirubrobacteraceae bacterium | reverse complement strand
CGGGCACGAGGCATTGCGTGGGGTCGCAACGACCCATTACGCCGGCAGGATCGACCTGCTCAAGGCTGCCGAAGCACAGCCCGGTGCCGACCGCTCACAGCTGCGGGCCGCGTTCGGAAAGCTGGTGTCTGCGACGGGGTTGAAGGATCTGCCGATCGACGTCTGGATCGACGCTCACGGCTTCGTGCGCAAGATCGCGATCGCGCTCAGCCTCGCCGCCGCGGGCCAGCAGGTCAAAACCTCGATTCAGTCGGAATTCTACGATTTCGGACCGACGCAGAGCATCAACGTCCCGGCGGACTCCGAAGTCTTCGACATGACCCAGCAGGCGCTGGGAGGCCTCTCCTCGCTCGGCTGAGAGCGCCCGCGCCGGTCAGTCGCGCTTCGGTTCTGGCTTGGCGTCCTGCGAGTCGGCTCGGATCGCAGCCTGCGCCGCCGCGACACGCGCGATCGGCACGCGGTATGGCGAGCAGGAGACGTAGTCGATGCCCGAGTGGTGCAGGAAGTCGATCGAGTCCGGATCGCCGCCGTGCTCCCCGCAGACGCCCAGCTTCAGCTCCGGCTTGCGCGAGCGTCCGAGCCACGCTCCCATCCGCACCATCTGCCCGACGCCTGGCGTGTCGAGCGTCTCAAACGGCGAGCGGTCGAGGATCTTCACGTCGATGTAGCGCGCGAGCACGCGCCCCTCGATGTCGTCGCGACTGAAGCCGAGCGCCGTCTGCGTGAGGTCATTGGTGCCGAAGGAGAAGAAGTCCGCCTCGCCAGCGATCCGATCCGCCTGAAAGCAGGCGCGCGGGAGCTCGATCATCGTGCCAATCAGGTAGTCGCCGTGGGCGTGCTCCCCGGCGACGCGTTCGATCAGCCCGCGCATCAGCGAGAGCTCGCGCTCGTAGGCGACGAGCGGCACCATCACCTCGATCCGCGCCGATGGCACGCGCGCCGCGGCGGCGAACAGGGCGCGCACCTGCATCTCATAGAGCTCTGGGAAGAGGAGTCCCAGGCGCACGCCGCGCGTGCCGAGCATCGGGTTCGACTCCTGCAGCTGCTCCACTCGCCGGCGGGCAGCCGAGCCCTCTGGCAAGTCCGAGGGGTGCGCCAGGAACTCGTGCAGGGGCGGGTCGAGCAGGCGCACGGTCACCGGGCGGCCCTCGACCGCACGCAGGATCTGCTCGAAGTCGGCCTCCTGCAGGGGACGCAGCTGCTCGATGGCCCGCTCACGAGATGAATCGTCTTCAGCCATGATCACGGCCGCCATCAGCGGCTGGCGATCGCCCAGGAACATGTGCTCGGTACGGCACAGGCCGATGCCCTCCGCGCCCAGCTCGATCGCCTTCTCGGCGTCCTCGGGAGTGTCGGCGTTGGCGCGCACGCCCAGCGTGCGCAGCTCATCGCACCAGCCCAGCACCGTCTGAAACTGCTCTGAGACCTGCGGCTCCACCAGCGGCACGTCCTCCAGCGTGATGCGCCCAAGGCTGCCATCGATGGCGATGCGATCGCCGGCATGAAGCGTGCGCTCGCCCACGCGCACCTCGCCCGCGGCGAGGTCGACTTCGATCGCGCTCGCCCCCGTCACCGCCGGGCGGCCCATGCCGCGAGCGACGAGCGCGGCATGACTCGCCTTCCCCCCCTCGCTGGTCAGAATCCCCTTCGCGGCGTGAAAGCCGGCGACGTCGTCGGCCTCGGTGAAGGAGCGCACGAGGATGACCTCGCGTCCGTCGGCCGCCGCCTGGACAGCCTCAGGGGCGCTGAGGACGATCTCGCCCTTGGCCGCGCCCGGCGAGGCGGCCACGCCTGTTGCCAGCACCTCGTAGTCGACGCTCGGGTCGAAGGTGGGGTGCAGCAGCGCGTCGAGGGACGCCGGGTCGATCGTGGCGATCGCCTGCTCGGTGTCGAGCAGTCCCTCTGCAACGGCGTCGACGGCAAAGCGCACCGCGGCCTGAGCTGGGCGCTTGGCGTTGCGCGTCTGGAGCATGTACAGGCGGCCGTCCTGGACGGTGAACTCGGTGTCCTGCATGTCGCCGTAGTGGCGCTCGAGCCGGGCGAGGATGTCCATCAGCTGCTCGTGCACCTCAGGCAGCCATCCGCGCAGCTCGCGGATGTCGCGTGGCGTGCGCACACCAGAGACCACATCCTCGCCCTGAGCGTTGGGCAGGAAATCACCCGAGGGCTCAGGCGCCCCCGTGAGCTCATCGCGCGAGAAGGCAACGCCACTGCCGCTGCTCTCGCCAAGGTTTCCGAAGACCATCTGCTGGACGTTGACCGCTGTCCCCCAGTGGTCGGGGATGCGGTTGATCCGCCGGTAAGCCACAGCCCGCTCACCCTGCCACGAGTCGAACACGGCGCGGATGGCCCGCTCGAGCTGCTCGCGCGGATCCTGGGGGAACCCGTAGAAGCTTTGGAACTGGATCGTCAGCTCGCGCATAGCGGCGGCATCGAGCTCGGTGTCCAGCTCCACGCCTCGCGCCGACTTGGCGGCGGCGATGGCCTGCTCGAAGCGCTCACCGGGGACGCCGAGGACCACGTTGCCGAACATCTGCGCAAAGCGCCTGTAGGAGTCCCAGGCGAAGCGCTCGTTGCCCGAGCGCTCGGCCAGCCCGATCACGGTCTCGTCGTTGAGGCCGAGGTTGAGCACCGTGTCGAGCATCCCCGGCATCGACTGACGCGCGCCCGAGCGCACGGATACGAGCAGGGGATCGCGGGGATCTCCGAGCGAGCGACCGGCGAGCGCCTCCAGGCGCTCGAGCGCGCAGGCCACCTGCTGCTGGAGGCCGTCGGGAAAGGCGCCATCGCCACCGTCCATGTAGGCCACGCAGGCCTCCGTGGTGATGGTGAAGCCGGCGGGGACGCGCTCGGCGCCGAGCACGCGTGTCATCTCAGCGACGTTGGCGCCCTTGCCCCCCAGCAGGTCGCGCAGATCGCGCGAGCCGTCTGCGAAGTCCATCACCCAGTTGCCCACAGCGCTGTTCTCGATCTCGATCACTCCTGATGCTCGGGCGCCGAGCCGATGGCAGGGCGCTTGTAGGCGGCAACGATAGGCCTATCCGTACCCGTAGGACCGACACGCTAGTCGTTGCGCACGCAACTACTTTGGTGTATGCTCAAGCTATGGAACTCGGACTTGCGACCTTTGCCGACCTGGCCGGCGGGGTGAGCCCCCAGCAGCGGATGGGAGAGCTGATGGAGGAGGTTCAGCTGGCCGACGAGCTCGGCTTGGACGTGTTTGCCATCGGCGAGCACCACCGTCCTGACTTCCTCATCTCATCGCCGGCTGTGGTGCTGGGAGCAGCGGCCGTCACGACGAAGCGGATCCGCCTCTCGAGCGCGGTCACGGTGCTCAGCTCCGACGACCCCGTGCGCGTCTTCCAGGACTTTGCCGAGGTCGACCTGCTCTCGGGCGGCCGCGCCGAGATCATGGCCGGACGGGGATCGTTCACGGAGTCCTTCCCCCTGTTCGGGTACGACCTCGACGACTACGACGAGCTCTACGCGGAGAAGCTCCAGCTGCTGCTCGAGGTCCGCGAGCAGGCCAAGGTGAGCTGGTCCGGGCGCCATCGCCCGCCGCTCACAGATGCCGGCGTGTGGCCTCGGCCGGTGCAGGATCCGCTGCCCGTGTGGGTCGCCGTTGGCGGCTCGCCCGAGTCTGTGATCAGGGCAGGGAAGCTCGGACTACCGCTCACGATTGCGATCATCGGCGGGCAGCTCGCGCGCTTCGCTCCACTGGTCGAGCTCTACAGGGAGGCCGCTCGGCAAGCCGGCCACGACCCCGCCACGACGCGCCTTGCGATCAACACGCACGCCTTCGTGGGCGCCACCTCGGCACAGGCCGACGCCGCCTTTGCGGCGCCGTATCTGGCGATGATGAACCGCATTGGGCGCGAGCGCGGCTGGCCGCCGGCCGGCGGCGCCCAGTACGAGGCGCTGCGCGCACCCGACGGCGCCGTCGCCGCGGGCTCGCCCGAGCAAGTGGCCGAGAAGATCCTCTACGAGCACGAGCTGTTCGGCCACGACCGCTACATCGCACAGATGAGTGTGGGCGCAGTGACACATGCGGACGTGCTGCACTCGATGGAGCTGTTCGGCACCGAGGTCGCGCCGCTGGTCCGTGAGGAGGTCGCGCGACGGACGGCCACTCCCGCCGTCAGCTGACAGGCAGCACTCGCTCCAGCAACGCGCCACAGGGACGCGCGGCGATAACCGGGCGCAGCTTGCGCGAGTAGCAGAGCAGGGCGAGGCTCGGCACGATCATGAAGTCCGCGACGTTCAGCTCCTCGCCGCCGAGCACACCTGCCGCGATCCAGGCGTCGATCCGGTCGAGCATCCCAGGCAGTGCATCCAACAGCTGCTGCTCGTTGCCACGCCCAACCTTGAAGCTGAGGCGCGCGCCGGCCGAGGCGAGAACGCGCACGGACTCCCGTGGTGCGAGCAGCGGGCCGAGCGGGCCGCTGTTGGCGCGATCGTAGAACTCGTCCAGCCCGTGCGTGGAAGCCGCCAAGGCGATCCGACGGGCGGCCATCTGGAAGTCCTCATCGCCCCACCGCTCCGCCTCCTCGACCTCGCCTCGGAGCTGCGGATCGGCAGGGACGAGGGGCGGAGACTCGCGCACCCGATCGAGGAAGCGCGCGATCTCGTGGTTTGTCTGGATGCGCTCGCCGTCCCACAACAGGGCCGGCACCGTTCCGCCGCGGTCGAGCATCGCGAGCATGCGGTGCGTCCTGCCGTCCACCTGGCGGATCGGCTTGGCGTGGCCGGCGAACCCCTTGGTCCGCAGCAGGAACGGGTGCAGCCCGGTGAACAGGTCCACGCGGCGGTAGTCGAAGCCCTTGTGCTCGAGCATCAGCGTGGCCGAGCGGCAGGCGTGCGAGCCGGGGATCGCGTAGAGGGTTGGCTGCTCCGGCATCCCGTTCACGCCCAGAACGGGCTGAGGTTGGTGTCTAACCTGCCCAAGGATCTGCCGGCATTGGTCCGACCGAGTCAAGGACTACTTCCATGTCCTTGACGAAGTCCGTGTCTGGTGGTGTGGCTTGTGCGAGGAGGGAGAGCGCATCTCGCAGCGATCGCCCACCGCACGAGGAAAGCTCGTCCTCGGCTTTGATCGTGACCATAGGCACATCCTAAGCATCCCCGCGTCGCTGCGAGCGGATCAGCCGCCCGGCGGCGCAGTCCTCGTGGATCTCGACTCAGCCCTCGCCGCCGGCCGCTCCAAAGCCGGTGGGAACGCGTGTGAGCTCGTGCGATGAGATCACCCGATCGATCAGACCGTACTCCCTGGCCTGCTCAGCTGTGAAGAAGCGGTCGCGTTCCATGTCCTCATGCACGCGTTCGAGCGACTGCCCCGTGTGGCGTGCGTAGATGTCATCGATGTGCCTGCGCAGCTCGAGGATCTCGCGTGCATGGATCTCGATGTCGGTCGACTGGCCCTCGAAGCCGCCCGAGGGCTGGTGGATGAGAATGCGACTGTTGGGCAGTGACATCCGCTTGCCCGGAGCGCCACCGGCCAGCAGCAGCGAGCCCATGCTCATCGCCACGCCGAAGCAGATCGTCTGCACGTCGGGCTTGATGAACTGCATCGTGTCGTAGATGGCCAGGCCCGAGTAGACCACCCCTCCAGGCGAGTTGATGTAGAGCGAGACGTCCTTGTCGGGATCCTCGCTCTCGAGGTGCAGCAGCTGCGCGACCACGAGGTTGGCCACCTGGTCGTCGACTGGCGTGCCGATGAAGACGATGCGCTCGTTCAGCAGGCGGGAGTAGATGTCGAACGAGCGCTCGCCTCGCGCGCTCTGCTCGACGACCATCGGAACCAGTGGCATGTGGGCTATCCTTTCGACAACTTTGCGGTTGTCAAAAGACAATAGCAACCATTTGGTTGTCATAGGAGGTGCTCATGTCGGTACGCAGAGAGGTCGAGGTAGAGGCCACCCCGGAGGATGTGTGGGATGCGCTGGCCAGTGAGGCGGGACGCGAGCGCTGGCTGGAGGAGCCCGATCGACAGATCGTGGTGGAGCGCGCCGAGGAGCCGCACCGACTCGTTTGGAGCTGGTCGCACGAGGGACAGCAGCCGACGCGCGTGGAGTTCCTGATCGTGGCGGCGCCCGCTGGTGCACGCGTGATCGTGACCGAGAGCGCCCCCTTCCTGCCACTCTCGATGCTGGCCGCGAGCTTCGCGTTGGTAGCCGCTTGAGCGAAGACCCCGGGCGCGTGTTCGCCGCGCTCGCCGACCCAACCCGACGCTGGATCCTGCAGGCGCTGCTGCGCGAGGGGAGCACGAGCGTTCCCGAGCTCACCGCCGGCCTGTCAATCAGCCGACAGGCAGTGGCCAAGCACGTGAGCGCGCTGGACGAGGCCGGGCTGCTCGAGCGCGAGCCGGCTCCAGGGCGGGAGGTCCGCTATCGCCTGCGCGAGGGAGCGCTTGCCCCGGCGAGCTCGTGGTTGCAGGACGCCGAGGCGGCCTGGGATGCGCGACTTGGAAGGCTCAAGCGATCTGTGGAGCAGAGCCGACCGAAGGACTAACCTGCTTGGGAGAACCAGGCAACGGCAGAGGATCGAGATGGCACACCTCGGAGGCAGCGCCAGCAGCGTTATCGACGCCCCACTGCAGGCCGTCTGGGCTGTCGTCGAGGACGTGCTCACGGCGCCGCAGTGGCAGGGAGGGCTCGACGGGATGAGCGCCCTCGAGCACGACCAGCGGGGACGGGCAACGCTGGTGGAGACCGAGAGCGACATCAAGGTCAGGCGCGTGAAGGCACGCGTGCGCTTTGACTACTCAGGTGCGCCCGAGCGGCTCTCCTGGAGTCAGGAGCAGGGTGACATGAAGTCGGTGGAGGGGGCGTGGGAGCTCGAGGAGCTCGACGGCGGACATACGCGCGCCACGTTCAGGCTCGACGCCGACCCCGGCCGCGTGCTCGGCCTGCTGATCCGCGGACCGGTCGAGGCGGCAACCCGTGCCATCTTCGTCAACGGACGGCCCAATGAGCTCAAACGACGAGTCGAGGAAGCTAGCGCCGCGTGAAGATCACGACCGGGATCTTCCGGTCGGTCTTTGCCTGGTACTCGTCATAAGCGGGCCACACCTCCGCCATCAGCGCCCACAGACGTGTGCGCTCATCTCCCTCAGCGTCGCTTGCACGCACAGGTATCTCCTCGTCGCGCACCTGAATCGTCGCCTCGGGATTGGCTCTGAGGTTCTCGTACCAGCTTGGGTGAACGGGTGCCCCACCCTTGGACGCCACCACGATCCAGCGATCGCCGTCGGTGCGCTGGATCAGCGGCGTGGTGCGTATCTCCCCCGACTTGCGACCCTCGGTGCTCAGCAGCAGGATCGTGGTGCCGCGCCACTCATAGCCGCGCGCGCCGCCCGTCTCGCGGTATACACGCACATGCTCTGCGCCAAACAGATCGTCGTTGGAGTCGGCCATGGCTTCGAGTCTAGCGACGCTCTAGTGGCACGTCGGAGGGGTCCAGCGCCTGCACGAGCGCCTCCTCCGCACCCTCGCCGCAAGCCCGATGGTGTCGGATCAACAGCACCGGAACCGGGCTCTCGCGCAACACGCGGTAGGACACAGAGCCAAGCAGCGCTCGGTGCAGACGTCCATGGCCGTGGGAGCCCATCACGATCAGATCGTGGTCGCACTCGCGCGCTATGCGCAGGATCGTCTCCGCGGGGTTGCCGCGAAGCAGTTGCGTGTGCAGGCCGATGTCTGGCGGAACGGACTCGGCCGCCCTGCGCAACGAGTCGCCGAACATGTCGCCGAGGTCGGGAACTGGCGCCGCGGGCAGGCTGACGTTGCCGCCCTGCGACAGCGGAGCCACGGCCAGTAGCTTGAGACGTGCGTTCTGGTCACGGGCCAGCGCAACCGCGTGCTTGAGGGCCGCCTCCGCGTCGGCCGAGCCGTCGTGCGCCACGAGGATGTTGCGGTAACAGCTCACCGCCTGAGCCCTGTGATATTGTCAGCGCACGATGACATCAGTTGCTGACAAGCATAGCAGCAGCGCCTCACGGCGCGCCCACGACGCCGATGCCAGTCGCCGGGCACTCCTCGACGCGGCCCGGGCGCTGTTCGACGAGCGCGGGTACGACCGGGCTACCACCCGCGAGATCGGCCAGCGCGCGGGCGTCGATGCTGCGCTGATCGCCAGGTACTTCGGTGGCAAGGAGGGCCTCTACATCGCCACCATCGCCGAGGAGCCAGCCGGGAGCTGGGCAGAGAACCTGGATCCCAACTCCCTTGTCTCGCTACTGCTCAAACGCTGGGAGCACAACGGTCACAGCCCGATCAGCCGCGCGCTCGTCAGCGCGACCCTCACCGACGCCGTTCGCGAGCAGATCCACGCCGTCACGGCAAGACGCCTGGTAGACCCTCTCTCCACGCACCTCGCCGAGAGCGAGGTCCCTGAGCCCGAGCTCCGCGCCGAGCTGCTCGTGGCACTCACGCTCGGCGTGGCCGTGACGCGCTCCAACCGCACGCTCGAGCGACTCAGCGCGGCGTCACTCGATCAGCTCCTCGTGGCGCTCGAGCCGCTCATCCAAGCGCTCCAGAGCGCCTAGCCGACGTACACGCGCGAGAGCGCCTCGGCGACGCACACCGGCTTCTCGCCGCCCTCGCGCTCGAACGTCAGCTCGGTGGCGATCTGGGCTCCACCGGGGATGTCCTCGACCGAGAGCAGCTTGGCGCGCATCCGCACCCTGCCGCCAACGGGCATCGGCGCGGGAAAGCGCACGCGGTTGAGCCCGTAGTTCACGCCGAAGGCAAAGCCCTCGAACTTGAACATGTCATAGGAGAAGCGCGGAGCCAGCGACAGCGTGTAGTAACCGTGGGCGATCGTCCCGCCGAACGGGCTATCCTTGGCGCGCTCGGGGTCGACGTGGATCCACTGGTCATCCCCCGTCACCTCGGCGAACTTGTCGATCTTCTCCTGCGTGACGTCCTGCCAATCGCTGACGCCGAGCTCCCTGCCCGCGTAGGCCTTGACGTCGTCCAGTCCTGTGAGCGTGAGCATCTGTGGTCCTCTCCCTTGGTGGTGCGCCGCGATCCGGTCGGCCGACGGCTGACATCTGAGCGCGGCCGATGGTATCCCGGACCGCGAGCCCACTGCCGGGGATCGCTCCACGCGGATGCGGCCGCTGGTCCAATGGTTAGAATCGCCCGCCATGACCCACCTACGCACCGTGGCTGGACACCTCAGCTATTCCAACATCGTCGCAACGATTGCCCTGTTCGTCGCCCTCGGGGGCGCCTCCTACGCGGCGGTCGTGATTCCAGCGCACAGCATCGGCCCCAGGCAACTGCGCCCCGGTGCGGTGACGCAATCGGCGCTCGCCTTCCCGCTCGGGTCCGCGGGAGTCTCCGACACGAACGTCGAAAGTCTGTACAAAGGCTTCTGCAACGCGCCGAATCCTCCGGGGATCTCCATAAACGGCACTTGCAAGCTTCCCCGCCGCTCGGGCATAACCACCCCAGGTCGCGAAGTGCACGTGAGCCTGCGCACGCCTGGGCGACTGCTCGTATCGGCAATTGCGGGGCTGCGCAGCGAAGGCCCGGCGAGCGCCACCGTGCATCTGAGTGTCGAGGTCGTCCTCGATGGCCGACCGGCGGGCGGAGATGAAGTCGTGCTCACGGGGTCCCAAATGGTCCAGGAGCCCCTACAGCGGCTGCTTGCCGTCGGCGCCGGCAACCACAGCGTCGGGATTGACGTCGAGGGAGTGCGCTACTCCTCCTACATGTCGAGCGACACGCTGGTCACGCCGGTCTCGCTCGTCGTCAGCGCCCTGCCGGCGCTCTGAGACGACTCACCCTCGAACGGCCGCCGCCAGCTCGCGGGCGAGATCGCCGTTGGGCCTGACATCCACCCCGTCGAGGCCGAGCCAGCCTGCTGCCAGCTTCAGCTCACCCGCAAGCTCGCCGGCCACGCGCAGGCGCTCGACGCCAGGCTCAGCGAAGGCGCCCTGCACGCGCAGCACCCCAGCCTGACGGTCGGCCTTGAGGTCGACCCTGGCCACGAGCGCTTCGTCGAGGAGGAAGGGCAGGACGTAGTAGCCGTGGGTGCGCTTGGCGGCCGGCGTGTAGATCTCGATCCGGTAGCGAAAGCCGAACAGCCGCTCGGTGCGAGCGCGCGAGAAGACGAGCGAGTCGAACGGCGAGAGCAGAGCGCGTGCCCGGATCCCTCGCGGGCGGCGCGCCTGCGGCCACAGATACGCCGGGACGCCCCAGCCCTCGACCTCCACGGGGATCAGCTCGCCCTCCTGCACCAGCTCGGCCACCCGCGCCTTCGACGCTGCGCGCGAGAGCCTGAAGTAGTCGCCCAGGTCAGGCTCGGCGGCGACACCCAGGCAGCGGGCCGCGATTCGCACCAGCTCACGCTGGGCGTCGGCCGCGATAGGCGTCTCGGCGGCGAGCGCCGCCTCGGGAAGCACCCGCTCGGGCAGGTCGTAGAGACGCTGGAAGTTCACTCGGCCCGCCGCCGTCACGTGGCCCGAGAAGAAGAGGTACTCGAGCGCGGTCTTGCCATCGTGCCAGCCCCACATCTCCCCCGCCTCGCGCCGCGCGGGCACCACTCCCGTCTGCGCCGCGGTGATCGGACCCTGCTCGCCAACCAGCCGCAGCACCTTCTCCACCAGGCCCGGCTGCTCCTGGGCCAGGCGCGCCACCGAGCGCCACGCGTCGCTGTCGGCGCGTGCCATGCGCCAGCGCAGCAGCCGCTGGAGCGCGACCGGAACCAGCGAGGCTTCATGTGCCCAGTACTCGAACAGCTCGCGTTTCGCCGGGTTGCTCGGGAGCGGGGCGCCACCCGCCGTGGTGTGGCCGGCGAGCCGGTCGAGCAGCTCGCGCGGGTAAGGACCGAGCCGCGAGAACACCGGCATGTAGTGTGCACGGCAGAACACGTTCACCGAGTCCAGCTGCAGCAGTCCCACTCGATCGATCACCCGCCGCAGATGACGCGCGTCGATGCGCCCGCTGGGCCGCGGCTCGGCAAAGCCCTGTGCGGCGAGCGCCACCCGCCGGGCCGCCGCCGCCGTGAGACGCGCTGTCGGTGTGGGGCCGGAGGCGAGAGGCAAGCGCGTGCCTCAGGCCTGGCTGGCGAGGCGCTCGTGAACCGAGCGCACGGCGCTCGAGCCCTCGCCGACCGCGGCGGCGACCCGCTTCATCGAGCCGTAGCGGACGTCCCCGGCCGCGAACACGCCCGGGATGGAGGTCTCGAACGGCAGCGCTCCCGAGACGCTGGAGCTCGACAGATAACGGTCGGTGAGGACGAACCCATCGGCGTCGAGCAGCACGCCGCTCGGGTTCAGCCAGGCGGTGGCCGGACGCGCGCCGATGAAGCAGAACAGCCCCGAGCAGGCCATCGCCCGCTGCTCGCCGCTCTCCCTGCCCGCCAGCGTCACCTGCTCCAGGCGCTCCTCGCCGGCCAGCTCGTGGACTTCCACGCCGGTGAGCAGCTCGATCTTGGGGTCGGCCTCGATCCGCTCGATCAGGTACCGCGACATGCTCTGGGCGAGATCGTCGCGACGGATGGCGATCGTGACCGCGCAGTTGCTCTGAGCGAGGTAGATCGCGGCCTGGCCCGCCGAGTTCCCGCCCCCGATCACCAGCACGGGCGCCCCCGCACAGACACGCGCCTCCAGATCGGTGGCGGCGTAGTAGACACCCGCACCCTCGAAGCGCTCGAGGTCCGCGACGGGCAGCCGCACGTATTGAGCGCCCGACGCAACGATCACCGCGCGCGTGGGTATCTCGCTGCCGTCGCTCAAGACGACCACGTGGAAGCTACCTTCGGCGCGCAACCCCACCACCTGGCAGGGCGAGTTCAGACGCGCTCCCAGGCGCAGCGCCTGGACGGCGGCCCTGGAGGTCAGATCCCCTCCCGAGATGCCGTTGGGAAAGCCGGCGTAGTTCTCGATCCGCGAGCTCGATCCCGCCTGGCCGCCCACGTTCACCCCGTCGAGGCACACCGTGCTCAGGCCCTCGGATGCGCCGTAGACCGCCGCGGCCAGCCCGGCGGGACCGCTCCCCACGACGACGAGGTCGAAGATGTAGCCGGGCACGGGCTGGAAGGTGAGGCCGAGCTCCTGCGCGAACCTCGCCGGCGTCGCCCGGCGCAGCATCCCGGAGGGAGTTACCACAACGGGGGTGTCCTGTGCGCGCAGTCCCATGCTGGCGAGCAGCGCCTCCACGTCGTCGGCCTCCTCGAGATCGATCCACGTGTGTGGGATGCGCGAGTGCTCGGCGAACGAGCGCAGGCTCATGGCCTCGGGCGAGTAGCGCGACCCGATGATCCGGATCGCCCTGGCGCCCTGTCCTGAGCGCAGCGACTCGCGACGCGCCACCAGCGCGCTGAAGATCACTTCGGCGAGCTTGGGGCGAAGGCTCATCAGCCGACGGAACTCCTCCTGCGCGATGACCAGCACGCGCCCGCCGCGGATGACGCGGGCGCTGAGGAAGCGGCGCTGACCGGTCAGCAGCGTCAGCTCGCCCACGAACGCTCCCGGCCCAAAGCCCGCCACGACCACCTCCTCGCGGACCACCTCGACCTCGCCCTCGAGGATCACGAACAGGTCGTAGGAGGCCTCGCCCGCGACGAACAGCAGCTCGCCGGCCGCCGTGGCGCGCTCCTTTCCAAACGGAGCCATCTCGGCGAGATCCGCAGCGCTCAGGACCGGGGCGGCGATCGCATCAGGTGAGCTCATGCCGGCTGGAGCGCGCCTCGCTCGATCACATCGCCAGCCTAGCGTTAGGCTGAGCGCCAGTGCGCCTGATCACCTTCCACGACGGCAGTGGGCCGCAGGCCGGCGTGCTGAACGCCGGCGAGGCGGTGGCCGTGGCGAGCCTCGGGGCGCCGTCCACCTCGGTGAGAGGACTACTCGAAGCGCTCGACGCCGACGGCCTAGCCGAGCTGGGAAGGCGCGCAGAGACCGAGGGCGAGCGCATCGAGCTGGCCGACGTGCGCCTGTGCGCACCCGTGCCCGACCCTCAGAAGATCATCTGCCTGGGCCTCAACTATCGCGACCACGCGGCCGAGACCGGCCAGGAGATCCCCACCTCGCCGATCTGGTTCGCGAAGTTCGCCAACTCGCTGATCGGCAGCGGCGAGGAGATCGTGCTGCCGGCGGCGCATCCCACCGCTGTCGACTACGAGGCCGAGCTCGCCGTGGTCATCGGGCGGGGAGCCAACCGGGTGGACGCCGCCGAAGCGCTCGAGTACGTGGCCGGGGCGATGCCCTTCAACGACGTGAGCGCACGCGACCTCCAGTTCCTCACCCCGCAGTGGACGGCCGGCAAGGCAATCGACACGTTCGCGCCCTGCGGTCCCGCGCTGGTGACACTCGATGAGATCGAGGACATCCAGGCGCTCGGCGTGCGCACGCGCCTGAACGGGGAGGTCGTCCAGGAGGGCACCACGGCCGAGCAGGTATTTCCCGTGGCCGAGGCTGTCGCGTGGCTGTCGCGGACTATGACCCTGCTACCCGGCGACATCATCGCTACGGGCACTCCGGCGGGAGTCGGAGCCTCGAAGGGCCTGTTCCTGCACGACGGCGACACGGTCGCGGTCGAAGTCGACGGGCTGGGCGCGGTGAGCAACCGCGTGCGCTCCGAGTAGCGACCCAACGCCTCAGCTCATGGACCGGCCAGAAGCTGCAGCGCGGAACACAGCCGCTCACGGGTCTCGCCCGGCTCGATCACCTCGTCTATGAACCCCTCCCGGGCGACCGCGTGCGCGCTCTGATGCTCGGCCGCGTAGCGCTCGGCCAGCTCCTCGCGCCGGCCCTCGGGATCGGCCGCTCCGGCGATGTCGCGCTGCTCGACGATGCTGACCGCCTGCAGCGCAGACATGATCCCGATACGTGCATGCGGCCAGGCGAACGCAAGGTCCGCGCCGAGGTCGCGGGCGTTCATCGTGATGTAGGCACCCCCGAAGGCCTGGCGGAGAACGACCGTCACTCGGGGCACGCTCGCCGCCGCAAACGCGCGCAGCAGCCCAGCTCCATGGCGGATGATGCCGCCCTGCTCCTGAGCGCTGCCGGGAAGGAAGCCAGGGGTGTCCACCAGCACGATCAGCGGCAGCCCGAACGCATTGCAGCTGCGCACGAATGACGCTCCCTTCTGGGATGCCTCGAGGTCGATCGTCCCGCCCTTGTAGCGGGGCTGGTTGGCCACCAGCCCGACCGCACGCCCGTCCAGCCGCGCGAACGCCGTGACGAGATTGCGCGCCCAGCAGGGAGACACCTCCAAGAGCTCACCGCCGTCGAAGATGGACCTCGAGACGTCGCGAACGTCGTAGATCTGGCGCGTTTCGTGAGGAACCCAGCTCCCGGGATCGGCGGCCAGCGGCACTCGCGAGGGAAGACGGGGCGCCCGCTCGCCGGCGTGCTGGGGCAGGTAGGAGAGCAGCTCGCGGGCGAGCAGCGCCGCGTCGGCCTCGTCGTCGACGACGAACTGGCAGACGCCGTTGCGGGAGTGCACCTCCACACCACCGAGGTCATTCATGCTCACCTGCTCGCCCATCGCTGAGCGCACGACCCCCGGGCCCGTCAAGAACATGTTCGCCGTCTCGGTCATCACGACGAAGTCGGTCAGCGCAGGGGCGTAGGAGCCGCCGCCCGCTGAGATCCCGCTCACGATCGAGATCTGCGGCACGCGGCCCGCGAGCGCAACCGTCTGCCTGAAGATGCGTGCGTAACCGTTGAGGGCCGTCGTGGCCTCCTGCATACGGGCACCTGCCGACTCGATCAGCCCGACGACGGGCACCTGCGCCCTGCCGGCGAGCGAAAGCACGCGCACGATCGTCTCGGCGTGCGCCTCTCCCAGCGATCCCGCGGCGAAGCTCGGGTCCTGGGCGAAGCAGAAGATCGGGCGCCCCGCAATCGTCCCCGAGGCCGCCACGACGCCGTCGCCGGCGCGCGCGCTCGCGCCCATCCGCCGCGACTGCACAGCAGAGCGGATGACCTGAACGGAGCCGGGATCGCACAGCTGATCGAGGCGCGCCCTCGGATCGAGGCGTTCCGCCGGGCCGACGAGCTCACGGCCGGCGTCCACGGTGCTGACTTCAGTGCTCATCGATTCACCTCTCTCAGGAGCGGCGGGCGCCGCCCGAGCGATGCTCGCATTAATTCTCGGCCCCGCAAAATTGGTGTGAATCGCTCGATTCGACTTCTGGCCAGACGCCCGATAGCGTGCTGGGTCAAGCATCCACAAGGGTGTGTGGGAGACCTACTGGCGAGTGAGACGGGGGGACGATCAAGTGTTTTGGTCACACAGGCAATACCGAGGCAGAGGCGAGCACCACGTCGCTGCACATCAGCTGTCAACGGGCGGCCGTGCGCTCACACCTGATTGGAGCGGCGAGCAACTCGACGTTGCCTCAGCACGTAGCAACCACCGTTCGCGGGGCGATTCACTCCTGTCCCAGTCCGAGCTGCCCGCGTCGTGCTACTCCGACGCAAACGGTCACATCCACGTGCTGATCTAGCCGCGCTCTAGTCTTCCTGCCCCTCGCGGAACGACTGCACTACCGCCGTGAGGATGTAACCGTCGCGCACCAGCCAGCGCCCGTGGAGCTCAGCGCGCGCTCCCATGAGCTCGCGGACACCGACCGTCGGCCTGGCGGTGAAGGTGCAGCGATTCGCGTCGAGCACGACGCTTGCATCCTCGAAGCCGAGCGAGCGTTTCACCCGCGGGAACCAGGCCTTGTAGCTCGACTCCTTGGCGCTGAACAGCAGTCGATCCCAGTGGAGCTCGGGCATCTGCGCCGACAAGGCCCGCAGTCGGCGGCGCTCCTCCGAGCGAGCGATCACGGGCTCGATCCCTGCGGGTAGCGGCGCGTGCGGCTCGGCGTCGATGCCGATCGCCACATACTCGTCGGCCAGCGCGACCGCACAAGCTCGGTAGCCGTTGCAGTGGGTGATGCTGCCGATCGCACCAGCCGGCCAGCACGGCTCCCCTTGTGCCCCCATGGGGATCGAGACGGGCGGCATGCCCAACTGGGCCAGCGCCGAGCGCGCGCAGGCACGTGCCGTGGCGAACTCGCGGCGGCGGCGCGGGACTGCGTGCAGAACCGCCGCCTGCTCCTCGGCCGTGAGCTTGCCCGGTGCGGCGTCGAGATATGCCTCGACGACCTTCACCCGCCGAGGCAATATCTCCTCGATCACCTATCGCGTGTAGTAGGAGTAGCGCCACACGGCGAGTGGCACGGTGATGGCGACGATGCCGGCCATCCACAGCAGCGCCGCGAGCACTTCGTGCTCCACCCTGCCGCCGGCGCTCGAGGTGAGGATGCGCAGGGCGTTGTCCACGTGCGTGACAGGACTCGCCCCCGCCACTCCCCGCAGCCACGAGGGCATCGTGCTGACAGGGGTGAAGCCGGAGGAGACGAAGCCGGCCAGGACGAACAGGAGGATCGAGAGGCCCTGCGTCGCTTCGACCGATCCGCTCCACAGCGCAAGCAGGATCGACAGCCACGCAAACGCGAACCCGAGGCCGAGCAGGAGCGCCGCCGCGAGCGCCACATTGGCCACCGTGCCATGGAAGTGAAAGCCGACGGCCAGCCCGAGCGCGCCCACGAGCGGGATCAGCAGCAGGTTCCGCGCCACGTCCGTGAGAACTCGCGCGCTCAAGAACGCCGAGCGCGCCACCGGCAGTGCCCGCAGGCGGTCGACCACCCCGGAGGTCAGATCCTCGGCGAGGCCGATCCCGAGCGTGGCCGACGCGTTCACGATCGCCAGCGCGAACGCGCCCGGCATCAGGTAGTCCACATAGCTCGTGCCCTTGATCTTGATCGCTCCGCCGATGGCGTAGCGGAACAGCAGCACGAGTATCAGCGGCTGCACCAGCACGAGCAGGATCACGTCGGGTCGGCGCTGATAGCGGATCAGGTTGCGTCTCACCAGCGCGGCCGTGTCGCCGCCCGTTCGACTCACTGAAAGCGTTGTCATCTTGCTCCGTTCGTTGACAGTTGCCCATTCAGCCCGTCGACCTTGCGGGTTAGCTGCAGGAACGCCTCATCGAGCGTGGGGCGACGCACGATCACGTCGCTCACCTCGACTCCCTCCATGTCCAAGCTCTGGAGGATCGTGAGCAGAGGCGGGCTCGACTTCAACAGCGCGAAGCCGACCATGTCTGCTGTCCCTCCGGGAAGCGGCGGCGCGTCGGATCCGGCGAGGATCGCCAATGCGTTGTCGCGGAGCACCGGCTCGGCGAGCGTAAGCTCGACGACACGACCACCGATGTCGTCCTTGAGCGCATCTGGCGTCCCTCGCTTGATGACGCGGCCCTTCGCCAGCACCACGACCGTATCCGCGAGGGCGTCCGCCTCCTCCATGTACTGCGTGGTCAGGAGCACCGTCGTGCCCGCCTGGGCGCGGCGGCGAATCGCCTCCCACGTGCGCTCGCGGCTGTGCGGGTCGAGGCCGCTCGAGGGCTCGTCGAGGAACACCACCTCGGGTTTGCCGATCAGGCTGGTGGCGATGTCCAGGCGACGGCGCATGCCACCCGAGTAGCCGCTGACGCGGGTGTGCGCCCGGTCCTCCAGCTCGAACTCGCTCAGCAGGGCGGCGACTTCCTGGCGGCGGCGCGGACGCGGGATGTGGCGCAGGCGCCCGATCAGGTCGAGATACTCCCCGCCCGTCAGAAACCCGTCGATGACGGTCTCCTGGGCCGTCAACCCGATCGCATCGCGTACTTGCTGAGCCTCGTGCGCCACGTCTCTCCCTGCCACCCGCGCCGAGCCGGAGTCGGCTGCCGAGAGGGTCGTCAGCGTACGGATCGTGGTCGTCTTGCCCGACCCGTTGGCGCCCAGCAAGGCGAGTATCTTGCCCGCCCCGACCTCGAAGGAGACGCCGTCGAGAGCCTGGATCTCGCCGTAGGCCTTGCGCAGCTCGCGACATTCGATTCCCTGCATTTCGTTCACTCTCCCCGATCGGCGTGGCAGGACTGAAAGCGCTCGCGCGCGCGACCGGTTGGCCCGGCGCCTGCGCTCGCGCTGAAGGACATGGAGGTAGGGGACCTGGTCGACGTGGAAGGCGTACTTCGGCGAGGAGCCGTAGCGCCTACGGCGGCGGCGGTCCTCCTTGGCGATGGCCTTGCGCATGCTCACGCGCGGAGGCAGGCCTATGCGGGCTTCGAGCAGGTCCGCCACCCACTCGGACTGCATCTCCGAGAGGGGGTTGACCGGGCCGAGCACGTTCACCAGGCCGATGAAGTAGAGACCGGGCCAGGTCGGGTCCACGACCCGGCGATAGAGCGCCATACCCTGGGTGTCGGGCGTCACGATGCGCGAGCCGAGGAAGGGGAAGCTCAGGTTGTAGCCCGTGCAGTAGACGATCGTGTCGACCTTCTCCACGGAGCCGTCCTCGAAGTGCACTCGCCGGCCCTCGCGATGCGCGATCCACGGCTTGGGTTGCACACGCCCCTGCCCGATGCGCGTGAGGATCTCCGAGGAGACCGTCACTTCGCCGCGACCCAGCTTGTGGTCGGGCTGGGGCAGGCCGTGATCCTGCGGGCGCCCCTGGATCAGCCCGACACGCCAGGCGAAGAACGAGCGGGCGAGGGCGAACAGCGGGCCGGTGGCAACCTCGCGGGCGATCGGCAGGCGCGACTGGAGCCGGCGCCCGACCTGATCGAGCGGGGAGCTGCCGAGATAACGGGGCACGATCCAGGCGCCGCGCCGGGCCGTGATGTAGGTGGCGTTGGCGACACGCGAGACGTCGCAGGCGATGTCCATGGCCGAGTCGCCGATGCCCACCACCAGCACGTTGGCGCCCGCGAGCTCCTCCGCCGTCCGGTAGTCGTGCGAGTGCAGCTCACGCCCCGCGAACGCTCCCGGCAGCTCGGGGTCGGGCCAGCGCGGGTCCCAATGGTGGCCGCTCGCCACGAGCACGGCCGAGTAGCGCGCGCTCCGCGGCTCGCCGTCGGCCTCACGCCAGCGCAGGCGCCACTCCCCGTCCACGCACTCGACCCTCTCCACCGCAGTGCGGAAACGGATCTGCTCGCGCAGCCCGAAGTGCTCGACGTAGTCCTCGAGGTAGTCCAGGACCTGGGTGTGATGCGGGTAGTCGGGGTAGTCCTCGGGCATCGGATAGGCCGCGTAGCTCATCGCCTCGCGCGAGGTGTTGATGTGCAGGCAGTCGTATGCCGAGGACATGCCGCTGTCGTTCTCATAGCGCCACAGCCCGCCGACGCCTGAGCCTTTCTCGAAGCAGTCGAAGGGGATCCCCCGGCTCTGCAGGACCTGGCACGCGGTGATGCCCGAGGCGCCGGCGCCGATGATCGCGACCCTGTCGTGCTCGTCACTCATCCACATCACCTCCTTTTGCCCAGCTGTCGATGGACCGTGACTGCCAGGAGTCACGGCGTGGTGCTCTGCGCGAGGCTCGCCCTCGCAGGCGCTACTGCGTGGCGGTGCTACACCAGCGAGCGTTCCCCGTGGTGCTCGTGCTCGAGGGAAGTGGTGTGATCCTCCGGCGCCCGCTCGAGCGTGCAGCCGCCAGGGCCACAGCTACGCCGCAGGCGGCCCGCCGAGACCGTCTCGACCAGTCCTGCCGTCCAGCACATCGGACAGCCGCGCAGCGCGACCATGCCGAGGGGAGCGAGCAGCAGCGCGGCCGGACCGATGGTCGCAGTCAGCCCGAAG
>DATARM010000113.1:0-2478 GCA_036264155.1 Solirubrobacteraceae bacterium | reverse complement strand
CTTGTCCCGGGGGCGGTTGAGGAGTCGTTGCGGATGTTCCCTGCGTTTGCTCATTTCCGTCGTACGGCTACGTGTGATACGGAGCTTCATGGCCAGGAGATCAAGGAGGGTGAGAAGGTGGTGATGTGGTATGTCTCCTCGAACCGGGATGAGACACGTTTCGATGACCCCGACCGCTTCGACGTGAGACGTGATGCGGATCATCAGGCGTTTGGTGCGGGCGGCAGGCATTTCTGTCTCGGCACCGCGCTCGCGCGCTTGGAGCTGAAGATCATGCTCGAGGAGACCCTCAAGCGCTACCCCAACATCAAACTCGCAGGCAAACCGACCTACGTCGAATCGCCCTTCATCAACCAACTCAAGACGCTGCCCGTGAGCTTCGCCGCGCAGTAGAGCCTCGCTAAGGTGCTCGGGTGAGCGGCAACGAGCACCCATCCGCCTCGAGCGCGCCCGTGCACGAGGGTGTCGGCGCCGAAGGCCTCGGTAAGCGCTTTGGCGAGCTATGGGCTCTGCGCGACGTCGACCTGAGCGTTCCCCGTGGGAGCGTTCTCGGTCTGCTCGGGCACAACGGCGCCGGCAAGACGACCGCCATCCGCATCCTCACCACGCTCGCCATGCCCACCACCGGGCGCGCCACCGTCGCCGGTCTGGATGTGGTCGCCGACGCCGCGCGTGTACGCCAGCGGATCGGGCTGGCAGGGCAGTACGCGACCGTCGACGGGTTGCTCTCGGCCCGCGTCAACCTCGAGATGGTGGGACGGCTCTACCACCTGCCGCGCGCAGTCGCACACGCCCGCGCCACCGGCCTGCTCGAACGCCTCGGGTTGCTGGAGAAGGCCGACATCCTCGTGCGTACCTTCTCCGGCGGCATGCGTCGCCGCCTCGACCTCGCCGCCAGCCTGATGGGCGAGCCACCCGTGCTGTTCCTCGACGAGCCCACCACCGGTCTCGACCCGCAGGGGCGCAACGACCTGTGGGAACTGCTCAGGGAGCTGGTCGACGGCGGCACCACGCTCGTGCTCACCACCCAGTATCTCGAGGAGGCCGACCGGCTGGCCGACGACATCGTGGTGCTCGACCGCGGACGCATCGTGGCCTCTGGACCGCCCGAGGAGCTCAAGGCACGCGTGGGGGGCGAGCGGATCGAGGTCACCCTCGCGGGCGAGGACGGGCTCTCCCGTGCAGCCGAGGCGCTCGGCGCCTTCGCCGACGGACAGTCCGTGATCGCCGCGGAGGAGCTGCGCGTGACAGTGCCCGCACGCGCCGGCACACGGCTCGTGGAGGTCGTGCGGGCGCTCGACGCGGCCGGCGTGGATGCGCTCGACGTGCACCGCCGCGAAGCCACGCTCGACGACGTGTTCCTCGCCGTCACAGGCGCGCCTGGGAGCGCCGAGAAGACACCTGCGGCGGAGGCGCTCGCGCGATGAGCGCGCTCAGCGAAAGCGCGGCGGCCGACCCCGGGCTGGCAGCGCGCCTGCGCTGGGAGCTCTCCGACAGCCTGATGCTCGCGCGGCGGAACGTCGCCCACATCCGCCAGGTGCCCGAGCGCCTGCTCGACGCCACCGTGCAGCCGATCATGTTCGTGCTGCTGTTCGCCTACGTCTTCGGCGGGGCCATCCATGTGGCCGGCGGCGGCTACAAGGAGTACCTGCTCGGCGGCATCCTCATCCAGACGCTCACCTTCGGGATCATCAGGCCGGCAATCTCGATCGCCACCGATCTCACCGAGGGCATCGTCGATCGCTTTCGCTCGCTGCCGATGTCGCGCTCGGCCTTCCTCTACGGCCACATCATCTCCGACCTCGCGACCTCCGCGCTGGCGCTCGTGATCATGACCGTCAGCGGGCTGCTCGTCGGCTGGCGCATCCACTCCGACTTCCCCCATGCGCTCGCCGGCTTTGCCCTGCTGGTCCTGTTCTCCTTCGCCATGCTGTGGGTGGGGATGCTGCTCGGCCTGCTCGCCCGCACGCCCGACGCCGTCAACGGCGTGGCCTTCATCCTCGTCTTCCCGCTCACCTTCATCGCCAACACCTTCGTTCCCGCGGGCAGCCTGCCCGACGGGCTGCGTCAGGTGGCCGAATACAACCCTGTGAGCGCCCTCTCGGCAGCCGTGCGGACCCTCTTCGGCAACCCCACCGCACTGCCATCCGGCGCGGCCTGGCCGCTGCAGCACCCTGTCTTGAGCGGGTTGGGATATTGCGCGCTGATTCTCGTCGTCGTCGTGCCGCTCACGATCAGGCGCTACCGCGTGCGCACCGCCGGCTGACGCTCACGTCTGGGTGAGGCGGCCGCGGTAGCGCGCGAGGGTCGCCTCGATCACCTGCATGGCGTGTTCGGGGTCGATCGGGATCTCGGCCAGCCCCTGTGCAACGTCGACGGCATCGTCAACGCTCGCGTGGCTGCGCGCCTCCGCGCACCAGCGCTCGAGCCAGCGCAGCGCCCACACGTCGAATGCCTCCGCCCGCTCCGCCGCGATCA
>DATARM010000179.1:0-2452 GCA_036264155.1 Solirubrobacteraceae bacterium | reverse complement strand
TGCGGGATGCTCGCGAGTACCCCAGCCGGGCGAGCCGACGCGACTAAGCGATTTCCCGCGCCCGGCAGGCCAGCTGGAGGAGCAGGAGATCATCCGGATTGTCTCGGTCGACGTCGAGCAGCTCAAAAATCCGATTGATTCGGTAAGCGACAGCGTTGCGATGGAGATTGAGGAGTTTCGCCGTCTTTGTAAACGATCCGCGCTGGTCCAGGTAGACGTGGAGCGTCTGAATCAGACGTTCACTGGTCGGTGGACCGAGTTTGGTGAGGGGCGCGAGCACCGTGCCCACGGCGTCCCGGGCCGTGTCGGAGGCGTACCACTCGACGAGCGTCCGCCTCAGCCCAACGCTGTCGAATGGAACGGCCAGATTGGCACGCGCCGACGTTCGGGCGACAGTAACAGCCGCCCCCGCCTCCGCGGAGGACGCCCACAGGCCGTCGGCGCCAACGTACGCACTACCTACTCCGCAGCGGATCAGCGTCGCGGGCAGCCGTGAGCGTACGCGAGCGAGCGCCCTGTCCACCTCCTTGGCCACCACGCTCGACGCCCCAGCGCCGGGATCGTCCGCATACATGCGGACCAAGACCAGCGCCCCAGCCCGCGCACTGTGCCACTCCCCTCCGAGCGTCCTCAGTGCCTGGAGGGTCGCGCGCGCGAGTCGCAGGCGCGCCTCGTAGGCGGCGAGCTCGCCGTCACCGCTGTATGCGAGCTGATCCACCTCGAGCCTGACGGCGACGTGCCAGCCGTCGATCGGCACGCCAAGCGTACGAGCCCGATGCACCGCCGCCGGACGTGCGTGTGGTGGTGCCGCCAGCAGCTCCGTGAGCACCTCCTCCCTTGACTGGATGGGCAGCTCATCGGCGCGGAGGCGCTCGCCCAGCGCCTGGGCAGCGGCGACGCTCGCGGCGTGCAGAACGATGTCGAGGCCCATGGCGAGATCCCCTTCCTGGGGTTCTCCGACCAGCCAGCCCTCCACATGGTTCTCGACGACAATCGGCGCGCGCGGACCTCCCGAGGGCTCCGCCGTCACGATCTTGATCGGCACGCCCAGGGCGTCACCGGCGTGCTGTACAAGCGCCTCGACGCGCCCCTGCGACGGGTGGGCTCCGATCGCCCGCAGCGCGGCGTGTGCACGCAGGAGCGCGAGTTCGGAGCCGCCCCCGAGCTCACGGCCGATGGCCAGCGCGAGCTCAGCGAGATCGACCTCAAGGCCCGTGCCGAGTATCGCTATACCGGACCGATTGGCGATCGCCGCCGAGGTGGGAGTGATGCTTTCAGCTTCGACCGCGTACAGCACCACAGCTGCGATCCCGCGCGCGCGCGCGACGCGCAGCGCGATGTCGAAGCGGTATGTGTTGGCAGTTGCCGAGCCTGCGCGAGTCAGCAGAACGATCGCGTGCTCGCCAACGCGCCGGATTTCGCCGGGCTCCTCGATGATCGCCACAAGCTCGACCAACGGGTCAAGTTCCGGGCGCACGAGGTAACCGAGTAGGGGCGCGAGCGTGGGCGACTCGAGCAGTTGCCTGAGCGAACGCATCGAGCCAATGCTAAGCGCGGCCCGGCCCTGTCCCCGTATCCTGAACGTTTGCTGCTGCACCTCGACGCGGCGAATCTCCGGGCTCTGGCCCGTGGCTGTGGCCTGTTAGCCGCGGGCGCTGGCGGAGACCCACAGGTAGCGCTGCTAACGGCACTAATCGCGGTACAGGACCGGGGCCCGGTCGCGATCGTAGATCTCGACGAGCTGCCTGATGACGCGCTCGTCGTACCGTGCGGCCTGATCGGTGCGCCGGAGCTCGCAAACGAGAGGATCCTCAGCGGAGAAGAAGGGCGAGTCCTGTGTCAGAAGCTGGAGGACCTGCACCAAGCAAGCGTGGGCGCATTGATGTGCTTCGAGGCCGCCGGGGTGAACGGAGTGGTCCCCGCCACATGGGCCGCGCGGGGCGGAGTCCCTCTGCTTGACGCGGACGGCGCCGGACGTGCCTTTCCCGGCTTTCAGCAGCGCGCAATGCACGTAGCGCGCGTGCCTGCGAGCCCGGTGGTGCTCACGGACGGTCGAGACAACGTATTCGTGATCCACTCCGCTGAGGACGGCCACGCCGCTCGACTGGTGAGGAGTGCCGCAGCGGGGTTGGGCGGGGTGTGCGCAGCCGCGGGGTATGCGATGACCGCCAGCCGCGCCCGAACCGCCGCCATCGCGGGATCGATCTCGCGTGCGGTCGCCCTGGGCCGGGCGATCGAAGCGCAGGGGCACCCAGTTTGACCCGCTGCTCTCGCTGAGGCGCTCGGCGCCACCGTGCTCATAGAAGGGCGTGTGACCGAGATCGAGCGGAGCTCGGTAACGATCGATGGCACGGCCCAAGACGCGGGTCGCCAGATGCGTATCGAGTTGAAGGGCGGGTTTATCATCGCGCTCGAGGACGGCGAGGTCAGAGCATCGGTGCCGGACTTGATC
>DATARM010000158.1:0-4170 GCA_036264155.1 Solirubrobacteraceae bacterium | reverse complement strand
CGAGGATCCCGAAAAGGACGTCTCGCTCTACATCAACTCGCCTGGGGGGTCTGTGTATGCGGGCCTGGCGATCTACGACACGATGCAGTTCATCAAGCCCGACGTGCAGACGATCTGCGTCGGCATCGCCATGTCGATGGGCGCGCTGCTGTTGGCGGGTGGAGCCGAGGGCAAGCGCATGGCGCTCCCCAACGCCAAGATCCTGATACATCAGGTCTCATCGAGCTTCCAGGGACAGGCGACGGACATCGAGATCCACGCCAAAGAGATCATCGACATCCGCCGACGGCTCGACGAGATCATCGCCAAACACACCGGCAAAGACCTCGAGGTGGTCCGCAAAGACACCGAGCGCGACTACTTCATGAGCTCGGAGGAAGCCAAGGAATACGGCATCATTGACCGGGTGATCTCGGAGCACTAGCTTCGAGGTCGCGCGGGGCAGTCGAAACCGCGGGAGAGCAACGGACATGGCCAGACCCACAGATTCCAACGAGCAGCTCCTCTGCAGCTTCTGCGGCAAGTCTCAGCGCCAGGTCAAGAAGCTGATCGCCGGGCCCGGCGTCTACATCTGCGACGAGTGCATCGATCTCTGCAACGAGATCATCGACGAGGAGCTCTCCGCCCCGCCCGCGTTCGACATCGAGAACCTGCCCAAGCCGCGCGAGATCTACGAGGTCCTGGACGAGTACGTGGTCGGTCAGGACCCCTCCAAGCGCACGCTCTCGGTTGCCGTCTACAACCACTACAAGCGCGTGCAGATGATGATGTCCGGCGACTCCGACATCGAGCTGCAGAAGTCCAACATCCTGCTGCTCGGGCCGACCGGCTGCGGCAAGACGCTGCTCGCGCAGACGCTCGCGCGCACCCTCAACGTCCCCTTCGCGATCGCCGACGCCACCGCCCTGACGGAGGCCGGCTATGTGGGCGAGGACGTCGAGAACATCCTGTTGAAGCTGATCCAGGCCGCCGACTACGATGTCAAGAAGGCCGAAACGGGGATCATCTACATCGACGAGGTCGACAAGATCGCCCGCAAGGCCGACAACCCATCGATCACGCGCGATGTCTCCGGCGAGGGCGTCCAGCAGGCGCTCCTCAAGATCCTCGAGGGCACCCAGGCATCGGTGCCGCCCCAGGGTGGGCGCAAGCACCCTCACCAGGAGTTCCTGACGATCGACACGACCAACGTGCTGTTCATCTGCGGTGGCGCGTTTGCCAACCTCGACAAGGTCATCGAGCGGCGCATCGGGCACAAAGGCGTCGGCTTTGCCGCCGCGATCGAAGCCAAGGCCGAGCGCGACACCGGCGAAGTGTTCGAGAGCTGCCTGCCCGAGGATCTGATCGAGTACGGCCTGATCCCCGAGTTCATCGGCCGTCTGCCGGTGATGTCCGCAGTCCACCAGCTCACGCGCGAGGATCTCGTCTCGATCCTGACCGAACCCCGAAATGCCCTGGCCAAGCAGTTCCAGCGCTTCTTCGCCTTCGACGGCATCGAGCTGGTCTTCTCAGAGGACGCGCTGACGGCGGTCGCCGAGAAGGGGCTAGAGCGCGAAACAGGAGCGCGCGGCCTGCGCTCGATCATCGAGGAGATCCTGCTCGAGGTGCAGTTCGAGCTGCCCTCGCGGCGCGACGTCAAGAAGTGCGTCGTGACCAAGGAGACCGTCGAGAAGGGCCTGACGCCCACGCTCGTCACCGAAGCAGCGCCCGAGGAGACCGATTCCTCGCTGCGGGAGGAGTCGGCCTGAGCGCCCGCCAGGCGTCGCCTGCCGCTCCCCGCTACCATCGCGACTGTGTCCAAGAAGACCTTCACGTCCAAGAGCAAGCAAGCGCGCCTGAAGGCGCTGCCGTGGGCTGCGCTGCTGCAGGCCGTAGTCGTGGTCGGCAAGCGCTGGCGCTCGCTGTCTGAGAAGGAGCGCTCGCGTCTGTCGAGCCTCGTGCGCGACTCGGGTGGACGTCTCGGCAACCTCAGCGCAAAGGAGCGCAAGGAGCTAAGGCAGCTCGCCGGCAAGCTCGACTTGAAGGGCATGTTGCGCGAGCTCGTGCCGATCGCCCGTGGCGGACGCAAGCGCCGCCGGCGCTCCTAGAGAGCGCGATGGCCGACGCCCTCGACGCGCTCTCCACGATCGAGCTTCACGACCGCGCGATCCGGCGCGCAGAGAAGCACCTGGATGTCAAGTTCTTCTGGACGTTGCTGAAGGCGATTCCGGCGGCTGAGACGCTCAGCGGCGACGATGGCGAGGCCCAGTACGACTCGCAGTTCTCCAAAGGCCTGATCTACGACGCTGTGCACAGCGGCGACGGCGAGCTCGGAGAGGCGCTGCGCCCCCTGTTCATCGACTACCTGCGCCGGCACGCCGAGGCCTAGGAAGCCTCGCGCGAGCAACGCCCGTCCTCGCCGCCGCGACGATGCCCGACTCCCGACGTGTCGAGGAGCCCGCCTGGAACGAGGTGAAGGCCGAGCGTCAGCTACGCTCGCTGGAGCTGTTCGGCATGCGCTTCGGCCTCGACCGTATGCGCCGCATGATGACCGTGCTGGACTCGCCCGAGCGGCGCTTTGCGGCGATCCACGTGCTGGGCACGAACGGCAAGTCCTCGACCACACGGATGACGGCGGCGATCCTGACGCGCCATGGCCTGCGCGTCGGGGCCTATCTCTCGCCGCATCTGGTCTCATATCGCGAGCGGGTGCTGATCGACGGGGCCGAGCTCGACCCCGATGCCTTCTCGGCGGCCGTCGCGCGGGCGAGCTGGGCCGCCGAAAGGGTCAACCGCACCCTCGGCGAGGACGATCATGTCACCCAGTTCGAACTGCTCACGGCGGCAGCGCTGTGGGAGATGGCCGAGCAGGAGGTGGAGGCGGCGGTCGTGGAGGCAGGTCTCGGCGGGCGCTATGACGCCACGAGCGTGATCGACGCCGGAGTGATGGCCCTCACCAACGTGGGCCTGGAGCACACGCGCTGGCTCGGTCCGACGGTCAGAGACATCGCTGAGGAGAAGCTCGCCGTGGTACCCACGGCGGGGACGCTGGTGCTCGGCGAGGACCTGGACCCGGCGGCGCTGGAGGTGGCAGAGCGCGTGGCGAGCGAGCGCGACGCGCGGATCGTGCGCCCGCAACCCGTCGACCGAGCCACCAAGCTGGCCGCAAATGGCAGCTTTCAGCGCAGGAACTTTGCGCTCGCACGGGCAGCGGCCGAGGCCCACCTCGAGCTCCTCGGGATCTCGCTCGATGCCTCGGCGGTAGCCGCGGCCGCTGCTGAGACGCTGGTGGAGGGTCGTATGCAGCTGATCGACGACGATCCGCCGACGCTGCTCGACGGCGCCCACAACCCACACGCGATCAAGGCCCTCGTCGAGGCGCTCCCGGAAATGCTGGGAAAGCGCCCGCTGGCGCTGGTGCTGGGCGTCCTCGACGACAAGGATGCCGCCACGATGCTCGCCACGCTGCTGCCGTTGTGCGAGCGGGCCTGGTTCACCGCGCCCCCCAGCGCACGGGCGCTGCCACCGTCCGCGTTGGAGTCGCTCGCGCGCCAGCTCCAGTTCGATGCGGCTGCCTGCGAGACCCGCCCGCAGCGGGCGCTCGAGCAGGCTCGCGCGTGGGCGCGAGAGCATGACGGGGCGGTGCTCGCGACCGGATCTGTCTACCTCGTCGGAGATCTGATCGGCGGTCGCGGCCACGCCGATGACGCGCTCGTGCCTCCGCCGGGCGGTGCGCGATGAACGAGGACGGACCCTCGGTGCTGACCATGATCGGCGCGGTGGCGCTGATCGTGGCACTGGTAATCCTCGTGTTCTTCGCCGCGGGGTATGGATTCGGCCGGTTGTTTCTCTAAACTCAGCCGGCCGATGCCTCCGCTCGCATACTTCGGGATCGAAAGCAGTGGTCTGAACCTGGCCATCGATCTGCTGATCCTGTTTGTCGTCGTTCTATATCTGTCGTTGATCTACTGGACCTATGCGGACGCCCGCCGGCGGATCCTCGACCCGATGCTCGTTGGCTGCGCCACGGCGGCGTCGCTGTTTCCGTTCGTCGGCACGATCATCTACCTGATCCTGCGTCCTCCGGAGTACATCGAGGATGTGCGCGAGCGCGAACTGGAGATGCAGGCCGCCGAGGTTCGACTACACGATCTCGACCACGCGCTTTGCCCTCACTGCGACTACCGCATC
>DATARM010000059.1:0-34835 GCA_036264155.1 Solirubrobacteraceae bacterium | reverse complement strand
TCCGAGATGCCCGCGCCGACGATCGACGAGATCACGCTCGCGGACGAGCCCGGCGCCTGGGAGGCGATGGGCTTCGCTGTCACGGGCGACAGCTGCCGCCTGGGGGATGTGACGATCCGCCTCACGGGCAAGGGCTCCGAGCGCGGCATCCTCTCGTGGTCGCTGCGCGATCTGCAGGACGTCGAGCTGGACGGCCTGCCGACGAGCGTCTCGACGCGCCCACCGCAGCCGCTGGGAGCCGAGCACCCCAATGGCGTGCTCGGGATTGACCACGTGGTGGCGATGTCGCCCGACTTCGGGCGCAGCGTGGCGCGGATCCAGGAGGCGGGGCTCGACCTCAGGCGCGTGCGCGAAGTGCCCACCCCCGCCGGCGCTCCGCGTCAGGCGTTCTTCAGGCTCGGCCGGGAGGTTCTCGAGCTGGTCGAGGAGCCGGAGGAGATAGTGGCTCGAGCCGGTGGCCCCGATCGCCCGGTGCGCTTCTGGGGACTGGCGCTCGTCGCCGCCGACCTCGATCGCACGGTGGCTACGCTCGGCGAGCATGTGAGCGATATTCGCGAGGCGGTGCAGCCGGGCAGGCACATCGCGACTGTGCGCCGCTCGGCCGGCCTGGCGGTGGCGGTTGCGCTGATGAGCCCTGACGAGCGAGCGGAGGATCGATGAGCCAGCAGCTGTGGAGCGCGGTTGACGAGTACGTGGAGGCTCAGCTGCTGGAGAACGATCCGGCACTGCAGGAGGCGCTGAGCTCGGCCGAGCAGGCGGGCCTGCCGGCGATCGCGGTTACGCCGGCGCAGGGCAAGCTGCTGCATCTGCTGGCGCGGACGATCGGAGCACGAAGCATCCTCGAGCTGGGCACACTCGGCGGCTACAGCTCGATTTGGCTGGCGCGGGCGCTCCCGCCCGAAGGGAGGCTGGTCACGCTCGAGCTCTCCGAGCGCTACGCCGAGGTGGCGAGGGCGAGCATCGAGCGGGCGGGCGTCGCAGCGTTGGTTGACGTGCGCGTGGGGCCGGCGCTGGAGTCCCTGCAGCTGCTGCGCTCGAGCGGCGAGGGACCCTTCGACCTGGTGTTCATCGACGCGGACAAGCAGAGCACGCCTGAGTACTTCACGCATGCGCTGGAGCTGGTTCACCCGGGTTCGCTGATCGTGGTCGACAACGTGGTGCGCGACGGCGGCCTGATCGATGCCCAGAGCGTGGATCCGGGGGTTCAGGGCATGCGCCGCTTCCATGAGCTGCTCACAGGGGAGTCACGCGTGAGCGCCACGACGATCCAAACGGTCGGCGCCAAGGGCTACGACGGGTTCACGCTGGCGCTGGTGGAGTAGGCTCGAGTACACATGGCGGGGGAGCTGAAACTGGGTCTGAACACGGGCTATTGGGCGGGCGGGCCGCCTGCCGGCGTGGAGGACTCGATCGCGGAGGCGGAGCGGCTGGGCTTCGACTCGATCTGGACGGCGGAGGCGTATGGATCTGACTCCCTGACGCCGCTTGCCTGGTGGGGTGCGAGGACCGAGAAGCTGAAGCTGGGCACGGCGATCGTGCAGATGTCGGCGCGCCAGCCGGCGGCCACGGCGATGGCGGCGATGACGCTCGACCATCTCTCGGGCGGGCGCTTCATCCTCGGTCTCGGTGTCTCCGGCCCGCAGGTCGTGGAGGGCTGGTACGGGATGCCGTTCGCCAAGCCGCTGGCGAGGACCCGCGAGTACATCGGCATCGTGCGCGACATCTGGGCGCGCAAGGGCCCGGTGACGGCGGATGGCGAGCACTACAAGCTGCCGCTGCCGGGCGGGACGGGACTGGCCAAGCCCCTGAAGGCCTCGATCCATCCGCTGCGCGAGGACATCCCGATCTTCCTGGGCGCCGAGGGGCCGAAGAACATCGCGCTGTGCGCAGAGCTGTGTGATGGCTGGCTGGCGATGCTGTTCGCGCCCGAGCAGCAGGACGTGTATGCGGGCTACCTGCGGGAAGGTTTCGAGCGGCCCGGAGCGCGACGCACGGCTGCGGACTTCGAGGTCAACGCGACGGTGCCGCTGATCGTGTCCGAGGACATTGACGCGGCGGCCGACTCGCTGCGCCCGTTCTACGCCCTGTACTTCGGCGGGATGGGCGCCAAAGGCACCAACTTCCATGCCAACGTGGCGATTCGCATGGGCTATGAGGCCGAGGTCGATCAGATCGCCGACCTGTACCTGGCCGGCAAGAAGGACGAGGCGGCGGCGAAGGTGCCGCGCAAGCTGATCGAGGAGATGTCGCTGATCGGCCCGCGCGAGAAGATCCGCGACGACCTCGAGCGCTGGCGCGAGTCGATCGTGACGACGCTGTTGGTAAGCGGCGACGCTCCCACGCTGCGCGCCGCTGCCGAGCTCGTCCTCGGCTGAGCCCGGCAGAGGCAAGAAGCCCTGCTCAGGGCTGCTTCTGGCGCCTCTGTTACCGGGTGACGATGAGCTTTGGCGTGAGCGCCTCCGAGCGGGACACTGCATTTGACTACAGGACGATCTGCGCGCAGGCCGATGCGGCTCTGTATGAAGCCAAGCGCGGCGGGTCGTAACGGCGTTTGCGGCGGCCCGCTGCCGAGTCTCGCGCTGGCGGGCGAGCCGGCGCTCGTGTAGAGCCAACCGGGAAGGCGAAGCCGACGGTAGGGTCTAGACATGGCAGACCCCGGCGCGGAGGGCGCTCCCCAACCGCTCTTCGCCAACTTCCAATACGAGATCTACGGCCGCGGCCTGGCGGGGGAGAAGCCGGCGCTGCCCGTGGCGGCGGGCGACCTGGAAGAGCGCGCTCGCGAGGTCTTGAGCGCGGAGGCCTTCAGCTACGTGGCCGGCGGTGCGGGCACGGAGCGGACGATGGCGGCGAACCTGCGTGCGTTCGAGCGCTGGGAGATCGTGCCGCGGATGCTGCGCGATGTCTCGGCCCGCGATCTGAGCTGCACGATCCTCGGCACGCGGATGCCGGCGCCGGTGCTGCTGGCCCCGGTGGGGGTGCAGTCGATCGTGCATCCTGAGGGCGAGCTGGCGGTGGGTCGGGCGGCGAGCGCGCACGGCCTGCCGGCGATCCTCAGCACGGCGGCCTCCCACTCGCTGGAGGACGTGGCGGAGGCGATGGGAGCGGCGAGTCGCTGGTATCAGCTGTACTGGCCCAAGGAGCGCGAGCTGGCGGCGAGCTTCGTGGGCAGGGCTTCTCAGGCGGGCTACGAGGCGATCGTGGTGACGCTCGACACGTGGATGCTCGGCTGGCGACCGCGCGACCTGCAGGCCGCCTACCTCCCGTTCCTGGGCGGCGAGGGGGTTGCGAACTACTTCAGCGATCCTGTGTTCAGGGCGGGGCTCGAGCGCACGCCGGAGGAGGATCCGGGGGCTGCGATCGGCCACTGGGCATACCAGTTCTCGAACCCTGCGATCACGTGGGCGGATCTGGCGTGGCTGCGCGAGCAGACGGAGCTGCCGATCGTGCTGAAGGGCATCCTCCACGACGACGATGCCAAGCGTGCGCTCGAGGCGGGCGTGGACGGCGTGATCGTCTCCAACCACGGTGGACGCCAGGTGGACGGCGCGATCGGTGCGCTCGACGCGCTGCCGGCGGTCCGCGAGGCGGTGGGGGCGGAGCTCCCGGTGCTGTTCGACAGCGGCATCCGCTCGGGCGCCGATGTCTTCAAGGCGCTGGCGCTGGGAGCGAACGCTGTGTGCTTGGGGCGGCCGTTCGTGTGGGGTCTGGCGCTGGGCGGCCAGTCCGGGGTGGAGCATGTGCTCCGCTGCCTGCTGGCGGAGCTGGATTTGACGTTGGCCCTGAGTGGCTACACGGCGATCTCGCAGGTGGAGCGCTCGGCGCTGAACAGAGCTGGCTGATGCCCGCCGGCGCGGACGGCTCAGCGAAGCGCCTGACGCTGATCGCCTGCATCCTCGGGTCGGGCATCGTGCTGTTGGACGGTACGGTGGTAAACGTTGCCCTGCCGACGATCCAACGTGCGCTGGGGGGTGGCCTGGCGGCACAGCAGTGGGTGGTCAACGGCTACCTGCTGACGCTTGGCTCGCTGATCCTGATCGGTGGATCGCTTGGCGATCTGTTTGGCGAGCGGCGGGTGTTCGCGCTCGGCGTGGCCGGCTTCGGGGCGGCTTCGCTGATGTGCGCGCTGGCGCCCAGCATCGGCGTGCTGGTGGCGGCGAGGGCACTTCAGGGCGTGGCGGGCGCGCTGTTGGTGCCGAGCTCGCTGGCGGTGATCGTGAACACGTTCCCGGAGGAGGAGCGGGGTCCGGCGATCGGCAGCTGGACGGCGTGGGGTGCGATTGCGGGTGTGCTCGGACCGCTGGCGGGCGGTGAGCTGTTGGCGATTGCCTCGTGGCGGGTGGTGTTCCTGGTCAACGTGCCGCTGGCGGCGGCGTGCGTGGCGCTGATCCTGACTGCGATCCCGGCCGGCCCGGCCCGCGACCGGGAGGGGCGGCGGATCGATCTGGTGGGGGCGGTGCTGTGCGCGGCGGGACTCGCGGGGCCGGTGTTCGCCCTGATCGAGCAGCCGCGGCTGGGGTGGTCGAGCGCGGGTGTGTATGGGCCGCTGATCGCAGGCGTGGCGCTGCTGTGCGCGTTTACGGCATACGAGTCTCGTGCCTCCCAGCCGATGCTGGCGCTGAAGCTGTTCAGGCGCCGCAACTTCTCGGCGGGCAACGTGGAGACGTTCTCGATGTATGCGGGACTTGCGATCCTGTTCTTCTTCCTGGTGCTGTTCCTGCAGCAGATCGACGGCTACACGCCGCTTCAGAGTGGCTTTGCGACGCTGCCTGTGACGGTCGTGATGTTCGTGCTGTCCCGCCGCTTTGGCGCACTCGCGGACCGCCATGGGCCGCGCCTGTTCATGGGTGCGGGGCCGCTGGTGGCGGCTGTGGGGCTGGTGCTGTTCGAGCGCATTGGCGCGCGTGGCGACTACGTCTCGGAAGTGCTGCCGGGCCTGTTGGTGTTCGCGCTCGGGCTGTCGATGACGGTGGCGCCGCTGACGGCGGCGGTGCTGGCTGGCTCAGAGCACGAGGCGGGCATCGCCTCGGGCGTGAACAACGCGATTGCCCGGGTGGCGGGTCTGCTTGGCACGGCGGCGGTGGGCGCGGCGGTGGCCTCGTCGTTCGGCTCGACGCTCGAGAGCCGCCTGGTGGGCGCGAAGCTGGGCAGTGCTGCGCGGGCGGCGGTGGCGGCGGCCAAGCGGCTGCCGCTGGGCAAGCCCGACGTGCGCGGTCTGCCGAGCGCCCAGGCCCATGTGCTCAGCAGGGCGGCCGAGGCGGCCTCGCTGCACAGCTTCCATCTCGGGATTGCGATCGCGGCGGCGCTGGTGGCGCTCGGGGGGCTAGTTGGCGCGGCCGGCATTCGCAACCCCCAGGTGGACATGCGCGCCGAGGGTTGCGCCGGGGGGCAACTGGTCGGGGTGAGCCAGCCCGAGAAGGCGCGACTACGGGATCGGGCAGCTACCTCTCAGCGCCCGTGAGCTCGGTATGTTGCGGGATGGCTGTAGCTGTGGGGCCGTCTTCATCGGCATGAACAGAGCTTTGTAGGACGACGGCTGCCCGGACGGTCGAGACCAGATCTGAGATTGTGCTCGCGGAGTCTGTCCACTCCGTACGGGCAGTCTGCTCTACGAGCTTGCGCGCGGCTTCTTGCGAGTAGCCGCAGGAAACCAGTGAGAACTCCAGCTCCAGGTCATCGACGGTCTGGTAGCCGACCCAGTTGCTGAAGAAGCGAGGGCCGCACGAGCGCAGGAAAAGTAGGGTCCGGGGAAGACTCAGAGGGTTAGGCCGCTGCAGAAAGAGTTCGCTCAGCGCTCCGAGTACGCGCACACGACCCTGCAGTCCTGACGCTGAGATTCCATCGCTCGATTTGCTCGTCTGTTCCAGCAGCCATTCGCACTCCTTCGCGAGCGCCTGAACGACAGCTTCGTCAATCTCGGTGTCTGTACCGTCTTCATCTCTGCCAGGAACCCGTTTTTCGGAGACGCTCAGCCAAACTGACGCGATCTCTTTTCGCGGCTCGTGGCTTGATCGCCACCGGTGGGAGATGATGGTCAGCCAGCTTTGGACATGCTCTGAGCGCATGAGCAGGTACCACACGAGCATAGTGATAGCCGCCACGGTGGCGACGGCACCTATCCAGGTTACGGCGGGGTGCAGTTCCCAGACGATGCCCCCCACCGCTGATTTCTGATTCAGGACCATTCCCAGTTCCGCCCAGCTCATATGTCCAATCAGCAGTGGCAGCGCGACGACGGCCGCGAGGAACCCCAGGAGATAGTTTAGTGTTTTCTGTCCCCGCTCATCGCGCTCCCGTTCGCCCTGTTCAATGTGCGCTAGTACACCGTCGAAGGTGGCCTTGAGGCCTTCCAGCTTGCGTACTTCGCTGGCGCTCTCTCGACTCAGATCCTCCAACGCTTCCGCCGCCATGACCGATGGAGCAAGAGTCTCTCCCGAAAGCTTCCGGCCGGTTCCCGCTGTCCTGATTGTCAGTCTCTGGGTCATTTCCTCGGCGTCCGTGGCGGTGTTCTGTGCGAGCTCTGCTCGAAGTCCACGTGCGTCCAGGTCAATCTGTGCGAACTTGAGCTTCATTTTCTCCACTACGAGTTGGAACTCTCGGGTCAGGCTCCTCAGGATGTTCTCGGTCCTGTCGTGCGCTCCGTGCCGTCCTGCTGAGACAACTGTAAGTATGCGCTCCGCAGTGTCTCGGGCGTGTTCGAGAATTACTGACTCAAGACGGATCTGGAGGGTGAGCAGCTGGCTTTCCATGGTTACCTCAGACGCCATCTTGGCCGCCCGGAAGTGCATGTAGGAGAGTTGGTCGGCGAGGTGGGCCAAGCGCTCGTCGGCCGCGGAGATACCGTCAGTTGGCGAGCCGGCGGCGGGAATTACTAGGTAGTAGTCTTGTCGCATCTCCGAGCGCGACGAGCGCAGCGCGGTTGAAAAAACCATGAAGCGACCCTCGAGGATCGCGGTCGCAGCCTTATCGGCCAGGGGATCGGCCAGGCGCAGCTCCTTCTCGGTGAACGGCACAAGGGCGCGCGACCAGTCCACGTTCAGATATTCGTCTGGCGTTCGAGGCGGAATAGAGGGCTCGGACATATAGAACACAGGAGACTCGAAGGGTCCAGTGTTGGCCGTCCCAAGTCCGAATTTGGCACGCAGGCCGCGTACATTGGACTCGATCCGTCTCCAATAAAGATCCTCCAAGACTGTCGCCGCGGTCTCGGCGCTTAGCTGGGGTCCTTGCAGGGCGCCAGCTGTCAACGAGGCTGGCGCGGGAGGCGCAAACACAGGTGAGCGCGGCCAGTAGTTGTAGATACGGAATTGCGGGAACCACGTCAAGGCTGTGCTGTAGCGAGCCCAATCGATCGTCAGTCCGATCCAGTAAGGGTCGGGCCACTGCTCGCTGTCGTGTTCGAAGTAGTCGTCGCCAGCTGACTTACAGCAGGATTCCAGACGCGTCTGATCCAGGAACAGTACGGACTTGGTTCTAACGAGCTGGCGGAAACGCTCCGACGCGAGTGCGGAGGAGTCTGGCGGCACTCCGTCAGCGGGTAGCCAGGACTCCGTGTAGAGGCGGTTGACGTACTGGGGCACGTCAGCTAAGTCCAGCCATGTCGGCGGTGCATCATCGTCGTCGCCATCACCGGAAGGTGCTCCGAACGCTCCAACGCCCGGGCGTGATGGATCCAGCAGGAAGAGAATGAAGTCGCGGAGCTTTGATGCATGCCCTGGTAGCCAGTAGGAGGGAGCAGTGAAGTACAGTGCCAGGTCGGCGAACGAGGGCTCTGGGACCGCTGTCGCGGATGTAATCTGCGGTGAGTGGTGACTGGCCACGTGTGTTTCCTCCCCGTCTCGCCCCATGTTTGGCACGTCACTCCTGGTCGTCGTCCAACAGGTGGCAGGGATTCTACATATTCGACAGAACTCAGTGGGTGGTCACGCTTGAGTCGAGGATGCCTCGTTGGCCAGTTGCCCTCGAGATTCTGTCAGCTGAGCGACCTCGCGCGTCTAGACGGGCTCGCGCGAGTACTCGCGCATGGCCTCGATCAAGGGCCCGAGCTTGCGCCCCCGGGCGGTGAGGCGATACTCGACTGTGGGGGGGCTGGTGGGGATGACGTTGCGCTGCACGAGGCCTGCGCCCTCGAGGTCGCGCAGCCGCTCGGCGAGCATCCTGGGGGAGATGCCGGCGACGGCCTCGGCGAACTCGTTGAAGCGCAGGGCCCCTGTCAGGGCTGCATAGATGATGGATAGCTGCCAGCGCCGCTCGAGGAGGTCCGCGGTCTCGCGGACCTCCATCGGGACGGGCTCACATCTACGAGAGGTGCGCGACATCGCGTGCCGGCTCCAGTGCGCGGTCGAGGACCTCCTGGACGGTCATGACCGGGTGGAAGGTCATCTGCTCACGGACCTCCTCGGGGATGTCGTCGAGGTCGCCTCGGTTGCGCTCGGGCAGGATCACGTCGGTGAGGCCGGCTGCGTGGGCGGCTAGCGCCTTCTGCTTGAGGCCTCCGATCGGCAGCACGCGTCCTTGTAGCGTGACCTCGCCGGTCATGCCGACGGTGTGCTTGACGGGTCGTCCGGACAGCAGCGAGGCCAGTGCGGTAACCATGGTTACGCCTGCGCTGGGGCCGTCCTTGGGGATGGCGCCGGCGGGGACGTGGACATGGAACTCCTGGTTCTCGAATGCGTGCTCGTCGATTCCGAGCTCCTCGGCGTGGCCGCGGACGTAGGAGAGGGCGATCCTGGCCGACTCCTTCATCACGTCACCCAGCTGGCCGGTGAGCACGAGCGACCCGCCGTTGCCGGAGCCACCCTTCATGGCGGTGGCCTCGACGAACAGCACATCGCCGCCCGCTCCGGTCACGGCCAATCCGGTTGCGACACCGGGGGTGGCGGTCCGTGCGGCCGACTCCTGGAAGAACTTCTGGCGTCCGAGCGCGTCGCGCACGACCTCCAGGTCGATCTCCACAGGCTCGGCCTCGGCGTCGGGTGCATGGCTGCTCTGGGCCGAGGCGATCTTGGTTGCGGTCTTACGCAGCACAGTCCCGAGGTTGCGCTCGAGGCTTCGCACTCCGGCCTCGCGTGTGTACTCGGAGATGATGGTGCGCAGCACGTCGTCTGAGATCGTGACCTCGTCCTCGCGCAGGCCGTTGCGGTCGCGCTGTCGCGGCCACAGGTAGCCCTTGGCGATGGCCAGCTTCTCCTCGGAGGTGTATCCGTCGAAGTGGATCACCTCCATGCGGTCCAGCAGGGGCCCGGGGATGGTGTCCGCGACGTTGGCCGTCGCGAGGAACATCACCTGGCTGAGGTCGAGCTCCACGTCGAGGTAGTGGTCGCGGAATGAGTGGTTCTGGGCGGGGTCTAGGACCTCGAGCAGCGCCGCGGAGGGGTCTCCGCGCCAGTCGGCTCCGACCTTGTCGACCTCGTCGAGCAGGATCACGGGGTTCATCGTGCCGGCATCCCTCAACGCTCTCACCAGACGACCTGGGAGGGCGCCGATGTAGGTGCGCCTGTGCCCGCGGATCTCGGCCTCGTCGCGCACGCCGCCGAGCGACATGCGAACGAACTCGCGTCCGGTGGCGCGGGCGATGGACTCGCCGATGGATGTCTTACCGGTTCCGGGAGGCCCGATCAGGGTGAGGATGGCCCCGGACTTGGGGTCGGCCTCGATCCCGCGCTCCTGGCGGAGCTTGCGCACGGCCAGGTACTCGGTGATGCGGTCCTTAACGTCCTCCAGTCCGGCGTGATCGGCGTCCAACACCTCACGTGCACCGACGGGGTCGAGGTGCTCCTCGGAGCGCTTGCCCCAGGGGACTGCGATGAGCCAGTCGAGGTAGGTGCGGATCATGCTCGACTCGCCGGTCTGCTCGCCCATGCGCTCCAGTCGGGCGAGCTCCTTGAGAGCCTGCTCCTTGACCTCGTCGGGCATGTCGGCGTCCTCGATCTTGGTGCGGTACTCGTCGGCGACCGAGGCGTCGTCCTCGCCGAGCTCCTTGCGGATGGAGTCCATCTGCTTGCGCAGGAAGTACTCGCGCTGCTGCTTCTCGGCGCCGTCCTGGACGTCCTCGCGGATGCGCTTGCGCACCTGCAGCTCAGCCAGGCTCTCACGCTGGAGCTTGACGGCCAGCTCTAGGCGCTCGGTGACGTCGAGGGTGCGCAGCAGCTCGACCTTCTGCTCGTAGGAGAGCTGGGGGGAGTAGCCGGCCGAGTCGGCCAGCGCCCCGGGCTCTGCAATAGCGCGCAGGAAGGCGGCGATGCGTCCGTCGTCGCCACGCAACTCGAGGATCTCCTCGACGGTGGCGCGGTACTCGCGCTCGAGCTCACGGGTGCGCCCGTCCACGGGCACCTCGTCGGGGCGCTCGTCGACCTCGACACGCAGCTCGCCGGTGGGGCCGGTTTGAGCGGCGCCGATCAGGGCACGGTGCTCGCCGGAGATGGCCACGGCGCGTCCGCCGCCGGGGAGGCGGATCTGCTCGGAGACCTCGGCGATGGTGCCGACCTCGAGGAACTCGTTCTCGTGGCGGGGTACGAGCACGACACGCTCGTCATCGCCCACGTCGACGGTGAGGGTGATGCCCATGTTGGGGAAGACGACGGTGTCGTCGAGGGGAATGAGCCGCAGTAGCTGCTTGGGCTCTGGAGGCTGGATGGTGGGCTTCTCTGAGGGTGATGACATAGGTAACCGCTCCATATGAGCTTACGAAAGTGTAGTTAGTATAGCGCGCGTTGATTGCGCGCGCAAGTACTTCCATGTCATGCCGTGATGGCGCATTCCAGAGCCATATTTGGGGTCTAGGGATCGATTTGGGAAGCAATCGGCACGGACCCCGGTCGCTCGGTTGGCGCCGCCGGCTGCCTTGCGGGCTGGTCGAGCCAAAGCGGGCGAGACGGCGTGGTGGGCGCAGCTGCTCGCCGTCGGCGCCCATGCCGACCTCGCCGGTCGCTCTGCCGACTGAGACGCTAGCTCGGTCCGTCGAAGCTGACCTCGACGTTCTCCTCGTCGACCCGCTCCTCCACCTCGGCCGAGGATGTCATCGCCCGCTTGTCTGCCTCCAGCAGTGGCTCGGAGAAGAAGCTTCGGGGCCAGAGCTTGCGTGCGCGCACGACGTTGATCTCGGCTGCTATGAGCGTGACCTGACCACCGAGATAGAGCCAGGCGAGCAGGCCGAGGACGAAGGCGAACAGACCCGAGGTCTCCTTGGCGTGGCGGACGACATGATCGACGTAGTAGCCCCCCACGTGCTGCAGGATCTGCCAGAGGATCGCTGCGACGATCACACCGGGGATCAGGTCCTTGGTCTCGATCTCGGCGGCGGTCAGCAGCCGGAAGGCGGTGAAGAAGAGGAGCAGGTTGACCGCCAGCGCGACGAGCACACCGCCGAGGATGGCGAGGCCGCTGTGGCCGCCGGCGGTCACGAACCCGGCAGCCACGGTGGACACGATCGCGAGGACGCCCAGGATGAGCAGCAGCCCGAGCCCGCGAAGCCGGGTCCCGAGGAAGTTCGGGCGGTCCTTGTGCGGCACGTGCCACACCTGATTGAAGGCGTTTTGGGTGGCGCCGGTGATCCCGAGGCCGGCGAGCAGGGAGCCGACCAGCCCGATGGCGAGTGATACGCCACTGCCTTTGAGCGAGTGGATGTTGCTCTGGAGTTGGGTGCCGATGACCGGGAACTGGCTGAGGGTGGAGTGCAGCACGCTGGCCTGTGCGCTGGGGTCTCCCTGCAGCACGAAGCCCAGGATCGTGACGAGCACCAGGAGCAGGGGAAACAGCGAGACGAAGCCGTAGTAGGCGATCAGGGCGGCGAGCTGCCCGGCTTGATCGTCGCCGAACTTCTTGATCACGGCTGCGATGAAGCTGATGCGCGGCGCCTGCTGCTGGCGGCGATCGAGGTCGTGGAGGCGGTCGGCGATGCTCACGGGGCGATCAATTCGTGGGGGGGTCTGGGGGCGCCTGGCTGCGACATGTCCATGTGTGTACCCGATGTGAGCAAGAAAAACGAGGCTTGGGTGTCGATGGGCGCTGCACGAGGCTAAAGCGTCGCGGTCCGGACGCCGTCGAGGAGGTGGCGATCCTCGCCAGGGCGAAGCGCGAGTTGCTGCTGCGGGTGCACGCCCATCGACTGCGCAGGGACGACCTCGAAGACTGTTACAGCCAGGCCGTCCTGGAGATCGTCGCCTACGTCAAGCGAGGTGGCGCCTACGCGAACCGGCGTCACTTGGCAAACGCGCTCGAGCAGCGCTTCGTGTCGAGGATCCACGACCGGCGCAGGGCGCTGTTGGGTCGCAGTCCGATGCAGGCAGCGCTCGAGAGCGCCGTACCTCTGGATGACGTCAACTGGGAAGACGGCGGTCTCTCCAGCCATACGGATGTGGAGCAGATCGTGATCCTGCGTCATGAGCTCGCGCTGTTGCAAACGCTCATGTGCAAGCTCACTCCCGAGCAGCAGCTCGTGCTTGCCTCGCAGGTGTCACTGCAGATGGGTTGCAGTGAGTTTTGCCGTGTTCATGGTTGGAGCGCGGAGAAGTACCGCAAGGTTGCCCAGCGGGCTCGCGCGCGTCTCAAACGATTGATGGTGATCGCGGAGGGCGGTGTCCCGTCCGCCGCGCCGGCGTCGGAACAGGCAGTAGGGACCGTCCTGTGAACCTACTCCCCCCACTCATAGGAACGTCCCACAGGGCAGCCGGCCGTCGGTCGAACGCACGATGGAACGGCGCAGCCCACCTACGCGCAAGCGGCCGGAGCTCGGGGTCATTCCCGCTCCGAGCTCCGGCCGCCCGCGTCTCCCCTAAAGGGAGTGAAAGGTGAAGTTGCCACGCCGTGCGCCGCGAGAGGTGTACAGGGTTTATGACGAGAACGAGTTCATGGCCGCGGCCGGATCGGAGCTCGCCGCTGCGCGTAGCGGGCCAGCTCGATCGATTGGGCTGGTGGGCGTGGCGGCGCTGCTCGTCGGGGCAGTTGGTGTGTTCGGTGGACTGTTCACCTCGGGGCGACGTCTACAGCGAGGTGAATCCTCCGCCCACGGACGTGGATCGCGCACTGCGAGTGCGATCGGCGCGCTCGTGGTAAAGGCTCCCGAGACCAGGACGAGCGTGAAGCGGCCAGCGAATGGATCCCGGACGTCGCGCAAGACGACGAGGAGACTGGCGCTGGCGCCGAGCCGGCCGCTGCTCCGGCTCCACCGCGCGGATGCACCGGGCTCCGTCGTCGAAGCTCCTCGTGTGCTCCCGGTCGCTGCACCACAAGTTGGATATGCGAGGCCTGCGGAGTTCGGCTTTGAGCGCTGAAGCGTCGGTGAACATCAGCACACGGACGATGTGGCGGATCAGGCTGGCGCACAGCTTGCCACGCTACCTGCTCTACACAGTGTCGCTGGCGGGACTGGCGGCGAGCGCTCGCTTTGCTCTGCTCCCGCCCCGTTCCCTTCGTGAGCTGGTGTCGCCGCAGGCGAGCAGCGCGCCCGACCGAGCCGCCGAAGCCTACGCCGCGCTGTTCGCACGACGGTATCTGAGCTGGAACGCGAGTGAACCGCAGGCGAGTACGCACACCCTGGAATCGTTCACCGGTCAGAGCATGGAATCCGCTGGGGGGCTTGTCGCACCGGCCACAGGCGAGCAGCGTGTTGAATGGGCCGAAGTTGTGCAGGCACGGGAGCTCACGAGCGCGGAGCACGTTTACACAGTGGCTGCGCAGACGGACGTTGAGGGCCTGCTCTATCTCACAGTGACAGTCACGCGAGAGGCAGGAGGAGCGCTCGCGCTGGGCGGCTATCCGGCTTTTGTCGGAGCGCCTGCCGCGGGGCCTGCTGTGCCTGCTCCGCACCTACGCGAAGTCTCAGACCTCGAACTGAGCACGGTCGTCGAGCGAGCGCTTCGCAACTACCTCGCCGGCTCCGCCGGCGAGCTGGCTGCCGATTTGGCCCCTGGCGCCCGGGTGTCGCTGCCGGGGCTCGCGCTGACTCTTGATTCGACCCAGCGACTCGACTGGAGCGCGGATGGAAGCTCGGTGGTGGCTTTCGTCCAGGCTCAGGACGCGCGCGGCGCTCAGTACACGCTCGAGTACGAACTCGATGTCGTCCGCGCTCAAGGGCGCTGGGAGGTCGCGGCAGTGCAGATGGATCCCGATGCCTAGATGGTTGATTCCTCGGATGTGCACCGCCGGTTGGCACGCCTGGCCTGCGCCGGCCCTTGTCCTCGGCGTCGCCCTTGGAACCACCACGGCCTTCGGCCTGCGTCCGCGGCCGACTTGGCCATCCGCACCCCCGGACCACGGCACACAACCGTGGAATCAACCATCTGGACCCGAGGAGGCCCGATGAAAGTTGGACGGTTGCACCCTGCAGTGGCTGCTGCGCTCGCAGGCGCGGTGCTGGCGAGTGCCGTGCTGGTCCCGCCGGTGGCAGCTGCGCAAGCAGCGGTATCGAGCAGTGCATCGAGCGCCGCGCTCGGAGGCTCGGGTGAAAAAGGCGCTACGTCACTGGAATCGGCGGCGGCCAAGGCTGGGAACACCGGTCGTGCCGTGGCGATGAGCCTGATTGGGCTGGCGTTCGCCGTGGCCGCCACTGTGCTCGCGTTTCGGCGTGACTTCAAGGAGGCGGCGGGTGTCTTCGCGGTAGGGATCGTCTCGGTGCTGCTGGCGACGCCGGCCGGGGTGAACCTGCTGCGCGACACGGTTGCCTCGCTGTTCGGTTCGTCGTAATGGAGATCCGCTCCTACAGGCGCGTGTTCGATCTCGAACGGCGTGTCTACAGCGTCGATTCCCTGCGGCTGAACCCAACCGGTGTACCGGTAAGAGGCATTCTCTACTTCGTCGCGATCCTCGCGGTCAGCCTCCTCGTCGCGCGTCTGCCATTGATTGGAGGCGCCGCAGGGGCTATTCCCTGGCTGGTCCGGGACCTCGTGCTCCCGGTCGCCGGCGCCACGCTGCTTGCAGTCATCCGTCTGGAGGGCCGTGCTTTTCACCTTGCCGCCCTGGCGCTAATCGGGCACCGGCTCGGGCCGCGGCAGCTGGTGGGCCTGCAGGGCGCAGCTCCACTCGGGCGGCTGTGGCATCCCGACGAGATTCTGATCATCCCCGACGGCTCAGACGCCCGCTTGCGGCGCATGCGCTACACGGGTCCGGGTGCCGTGCGGGTGTCGGTTCCGCACAAGCGCAGCAGCGGGCGGATGCGCGCGACGCTAACCATCGAGGACACCACCGAGTCGAGCGCCGCTCAGCGCAGCCAGGTGATCCTGCTTGCGGCGGGCGCGAGGTTGCTCGTCCGTGCCTACCGATCTGGCAGGACGGCGCGGTGAAGCCACCGATCGCGTTCATCTACGGCAACTGCGTGTTCGCAGACGCTGCAGATGCGTGGGCGGCCTTCACGGTGGAGCCCTCGACCTATGCATGGCTCGGGGAGGATGCCAAGCGCGCACGCCTGTTCGAGCTGATTGCCGCGCTGGAGGTGATCGAAGCCGACATCCAGCTGATCAGACTGGGCGGCTCGTGGAGCGAGGGCGAGCGGATGCTCTCACCAGGCACGGAAACGCGAGCGCCCGAGGGGCACATTCGCGCCCGACGCAGCTATCTGGAGCGACAGCGCGAGCGCCTGAGCGAGCTCGGCAGCGCACGGCCGGCTGTCTTCCTGCTCGTGAGCCTGCGCGAGCCCGACCGCGACGTGGCCTCCTACGTCTCCAAAGCGGCAGGCCAGCACCCGCGCGAGTGGTGGCACGGTGTCCGGAGGGCGCTCTCGCTCCGCGACGGCCGGGTGCTCACGGTCGCGCAGCTCGAGCAGGCTCGGGTGCGCGCCGATCAAGCCCACGCACGACTCGCCGACTTCCTTCCCGTTCGCCAGACCCGCACGGTCGAGTTGCAGTGGCTCATCAGGCGCGCGTTCTGCAGGGGTCTGGGTGAGCCGCACGTCGACGGGCTGCACGAGCCGCGGGCGCTGCTGTTCGAGCGAAATGGCAGCGCACTGCTCGCACCGCTGGAGGGCGACGTGATGCGCTGGATGGACGGATACGTCGAGCATCTCGGCCGCAGCCTGCGGGTGCAATCGGAGCTCGGCACCAGCTGGCAGGCACAGTTGGTGATGGGGGCGATGCCCGAGCGGATGCGCTTCCCGAGCGCACGGGCGGAGCTGATGTTCGCCGCGCCCGAGAGCCTTCCCTTCGATGTGGACCTCTCGTTGAACGCGCGCTATCTCCCCAATGAGCTGGCGCTGAGGATCGCGCGCAGACGGATACAGGACGCCGATCAGATCGTGCGAGCGGAGTCCGACGGCGAGCAGGGGGTCAGCGACCTGGGCTATGAGCGCACGCAAGAGGCGAGGGACCTGCTCTCCTACCTGCAGGCGTCGAGCAGGCCCCCGCTTCTGCGCGCCACGCTCGCAGTCGCTGTGAGCGCGCCGGAGGAGCGCGAGCTGGAGCGGCGCATCGAGCTGTGCCGGCGTGCCTACGGCGAGATCCACCTTCACCGTCCGCTCGGCAATCAGCTGCAGCTGTTCCTCCAGCACCTGCCTGGCCAGCGCACGCGGGTCGCCGGCTATGACGACACGCTCACAGTCGAGCAGGTGGCGGCGATGATGCCGACCGCTGCTCATGCCGCTGGATCGGACGGCGGCTTCTACCTCGGGCACACGCTCTCCGGCTCCCGCCGTCCTGTCAACTTCAACCTGCGGGAGGGATCGGACCACAACCGCAACGTCGCGATCCTCAGCGTGGGGGCGCTCGGCTCGGGTAAGACGACGCTCGCTCAGAAGCTCAAGTACGAGGGCTTCTTGCAGGGCGCCAGGGTGATCGACTGCGACCCCAAGGGCGACCATCGGTTTCATCTCCTGGACGAGGTGGCGCCCCACGTGGAGTGCGTGACCCTGCGTCCCGATCCGGCGCTGCGAGGGATGCTGGACCCGCTCAGGGTCGCCCCGGAGCACCTGAGACAGGACGCGGCCGTGTCGTTCCTGCGCGACCTGCTCCCGGGCCGTGCAGAGCCCGCGTGGGAGACGGCGGTGATCGGGGCGGTGGATCGCGTGAGCTGCCGCTCGCGCCAGCCGACGTGCCTGGAGGTGGTGAGCGCCCTACAGGAGGGCGATGAGGTCGATGTGCAGGTGGGCAAGACACTCGAGGTCTATGCCCGCTCAGGGTTGACGCAGCTCGGGTTCGCCGATCCGGAGGTGAAGCTTCCGCCCGTCGGGCAGGCGCAGGTGACCTACATCCCGATCCGGGACCTCCCGGGGCCGGAGCCCGGGACGCGGCGCTCGGAGTACTCGCAGTCGGAGCGCGTGGGCGAGCAGATCGTGCGGCTGATCGCGATGTTCGCGTTGCAGCTGATGAGCGCTGAAAGGAGCCGCCTGAAGCTGTTCTCCTTCGACGAGGGCTGGCGACTGCTCGGAGACCCGGTAGGCCGTGCGCTGCTCGGCTCGCTGCAGCGGATGGGACGCTCAGAGCTGGCGGTACCGATCATCAGCACGCAGCTCATCAGCGACGGCCTGATCGGAGAGCGTGAGTCGCTGGAGAACCTGCTCGGGGCGACGTTCGTCTTTGGGATGCGCTCAGAAGCGGAGGCGTCGAGAGCGCTCTCGCTGTTGGGACTGGATCCCGAGGACTCCAGGATGCGTCGAAGCCTGCTCGAGCTCGAGGCTGGTCGCTGCCTGTTCCGCGATCACAGGGGGCGCGTCGAGGCGATCCAGGTCGATGTGGTGGTTCCGGCGCTCATGCGTGCCTTCTCCACCACGCCGACCGCCTGAGAGCGACGGTGAGACTCCGACTCGCCGGTGCGCTCTGCCTCTGCTGTGCGCTCAGTTGCGGCCCGCTGGCGACCCGGTCGCCGGCAGCTGAACAGGCGCGTGGGTCCGTCCCTGCCAGGGCGCCGACCCGTGGGCCACTGAGCTCGACCGGTTCGGGCGTGGCTGTGTCCGGCGCGGAAGCGCCTGAAGGTGAAGGCGACGCGCCACAGCAGCAGGCCGACCCGCTCGTCAGCAACGGCCTGGCCAGCCCGTCGTGTCAGGCGGCGACTGCCGTGGACCTCACTGCCGGTGACAGGCGCCACTGCGAAAGCTCTGGCTTCGTGGCCACGGCCGCGCCCACGGGCAACTACGGGATCGACGTCCACATCGATACGGGCGTGCTCGGGGTCAGCTCGAACTGGCTGTCAACTGCCGTCCAGGACATCCTGATCGCGCCGGCGTGGATGGGTCTGGTGTGGGCGGTTCACGCACTCGTGGTGATGCTCGAGTGGTGCTTCACGATCGACCTGCTGCCGGGCGCGGCCGCGGGTGGACTGGGCAGGGGGCTGCGCCAGACGGAGGCGACCTTCACCCAGCCCTGGTTGCCGCTCGTCCTCTCGGTGGCCTCGGTGATCGCCCTCTACCACGGCCTGATCCGCCGCCGCGTCGCACAGACGCTCGGGGAGGTGGTGCTGATGGTGGCGATGATGGTGGGCGGCCTGTGGGTGATCAGCGATCCCTCAGGCACCGTCGGGGCGCTCGGCGCATGGGCCAACCAGGCTGCACTCGGCACGCTCGCGGTGGCAGCCCAGGGCGCGCCCACTCAACCCGAGCGCGTGTTCGGGACCAGTCTCGACACTGTCTTCTCCGCAGCAGTGGAAGGTCCGTGGTGCTACCTCGAGTTCGGGGACGTGGTGTGGTGCCGGGAGCCGGGGCGGCTCGATCCGCGGCTGCACAGCGCAGCTCTGAAGATCGCCACCGCCGAGCTCATGCAGATCGGCTGCGGCTCGAGCTCGTCCGCGTGCGTCAGCCCGTCGAGTCCCTCGGCGCGGACGATCGAACACAGCGCACAGATGTTGCGCTCGGCGCAGAGCAACGGCGCGATCTTCCTGGCCCTACCACCCAACGGATCGGCACGGAACTCGATCAACTCGCAGGCATCGCTGCTGCGAACCATGTGCCAGAGCGCCAACGCCACGAGCTGCCGGGGAGCGGATGCCGCACAGGCACAGTTCCGGACCCAGTCGCAGACATGGGCGCGGTTGTGTGGCCTGGTGCTGATCGCCCTGGGCACGCTCGGGATGCTGCTCCTGCTGGGGTTCCTGGGCACGCGTCTGCTGGCAGCGGCCCTGTTCGGGCTGCTCTATCTGCTGCTGGCTCCCGCGATGGTGCTGGCCCCTGCCTTCGGCGAAAGCGGCCGGGCGCTGTTTCGCAAGTGGGGAATGCAGCTGCTCGGAACGGTCGTCACCAAGCTGCTGTTCTCGTTTCTGCTCGGCGTCGTCCTCTCGCTCGTCGGCCTGATCGAGAGCCTCACTGCACTCGGCTGGTGGACGCAGTGGCTGCTCATGTCAGTGCTGTGGTGGGGCGCCTACATGCGCCGCCATCAGGCGCTCGGCGTCACCATCGGTGCGCTCGGTCACAACTACATCGAGCGACGCTCGATCTCCCTGCGGATCGGCAGTGTGATCGAGGCTCGCCGACGTCGGGTCCTCGATCGCTGGACAGCGAAGAAGAAGTCCGCACCCGATGTCAACTCACCGACCGACAGCCAGGCGAGCAGGGGCAGCCCGACGCGCACCGGCAACGGACCAACCATCCCCCAACCTCCCAAGAGGAGAAAGCGCCCCGAACCCGCCAAACGAGGTGGCGACGGTCGGATTCCGGCGCACGGTGAGACCTCGGCGGGACCGGCCGCTGACAGGCGGGCGCAACTGGAGCGCGTGTCTCGTGCCCGCGCACAGGCCGAACAGGCGGGCAACACGCGCCGGGCGGCTGAACTCGGTGTGCGTGCGCGGCGTATAGAGGCCGACGCGGCGAGCGAGGGGCCGGCTCACAGCGACGTGCCGGCGGCTCGGCGGGGGGGTGCTCACGATGGGATACGGCCTCCCGAGCCCTCGCCGCCTGACCCATCGGGGGGCTTGCGAGGACCGGCGCCGCGCGCCGGGTCCAGGCGCCGTGCTGGGTCGCAGGAAGAGGCTCGTATCGACTACGCGGCGCTTGCCACGCTGGCCGGACTGTCCGGCTGGGAGTACGAGCGCTTGAGCTCACGACGCCAGCGCGAGGTGAGAGTGGAGATCGACCGTGAGCTCGCAGCGCGACGGGAGCCGTCGAGGAGCCCCGGCTCGCGTCAAGCCGGAAAGCCTGAGGAAGCAGGCAGTAGCTCGCCCGGCGAGGAGCGCAGCGCGGCGAGATCCAAGCGCACCTCGATCCCCAGGAGGGAGGCTCCCGAATCGAGGGTGATGCGTGACGCGCGCGAGGTCGAGGCCGGTCGCAAACGGCAGCTGGGCTACGACCGTCCGTGAGCAGCGAATTCGGGCCGTGGCATGCGAGCGCTCCGAGGAGTACTTCGGTGTCAATGCTCGCCGGCGCAGCACTCATCGCGGTGGCGCTGATGACGGCGCTCGTGCTCGTCGGGGCCCTCGGCGGGGTGTCGCTTGGCATGGGCGGAGCTCAGCCGTCGCTTGGCCAGAGCTACGGGGTCTCGGCGTTGGCGGCGCGCGAAATCCCGCCTTCATACCTGCGTCTCTACCAGCTGGCGGCGAGCCACTACGGGCTGGACTGGGCGGTCCTCGCGGGAATCGGCAAGGTCGAGTGCGATCACGGCCGCGATCCGGACCCCTCGTGCACGATCGAGGGGGCGGTGAACTCGGCGGGAGCGGGCGGGCCCATGCAGTTCCTGGCCTCCACCTGGCGAACCTATGGAGTCGACGGCGACGGCGATGGAAGAGCCGACCGCTGGGATCCAGCCGATGCCATTTTCTCGGCCGCCAACTACCTGCATGCGTCGGGGGCGCCCGCTGACTACAGCCGTGCCATATTCGCCTACAACCACGCCGCCTGGTACGTGGCGGAGGTGCAGCGTTGGGCCGCCGGCTACCGCGGCTCGAGCTCGTCGTCGGCGAGCGTCGAGGCCGAAGCGTCCCCCGGAGTCGACGTGCAGCTGGCCCAGCAGACCTCGACGCCGGTTCACTTCATCGCAGGCGAACGCGCCGAGCTCGCCCCCGAAGACGGTCACGTGGCGCTGATCCCGGCAGGCATCCCGCCGGTCGTCCAGGAGATGCTGGTGGCTGGAAACGAGCTGCAGCAGCTCCCCTATGGTCCCGACGGGCACCCCGATCCCCGCGGAGCGAGCGACGAGGACTGCTCGAGCACGGTCAACTACGTGCTCTACCGCGCCGGGGTCCGTCAGATCGCAGAAATCCTCCACCAGAACCCGCTCGCCCAAGACTATGTCGACTGGGGCGCGCCTGGCCCTGGGCGCTGGGTGACGATCTACGCAACCACGGAGCCCACGCCGCACGTTTTCATCCTCATCGCGGGACTGCGCCTGGACACCTCCTACAACGGCACCGACGAAGGGCCCAACCGAGACCAAGGGGGACCACGCTGGCGAGTTCTCGATCACCTACCAACCTGGGCTCACTGGTCCGTGAGGCACCCGCCGGGGTTGTAGGGTGCCAACACATGAGTGCCCGCAAGGTCGACTTCCTGCTCATCGGCGGTGGCTTGGCCTCCGCCAACTGCGCGCGCTGGCTGCGTGAGGAAGGGGCCGACGGCGAGATCCTCCTCGTTGGTCGCGAGCTCGACGCGCCCTACAACCGTCCCGACTGCTCCAAGGGCTATCTGCGTGGCGAGGAGAGCCGCGAGGAGCCGCTGTTCCGTCCCGGCGAGTGGTGGGCCGAGCAGCAGATCGAGCTTCTGACCCGCACGAGCGTCACGGCGCTCGACCTACAGGCACGCACGGCCAAGCTTTCGAGCAAGGAGGAGGTCGAGTTCGACAAGGCGCTCGTGGCCACCGGCGCCAACGTCCGGCGCCTCAACGTCGACGGCTGCGACCTCGAGCAGATTCACTACCTGCGCACACTCGGAAACGCCGACACGATCCGTGCCGGCGTCGAGAACGCCCAGGAGATCGTTCTGATCGGCGGCTCCTACATCGGCTGCGAGGTCGCCGCGTCGCTCACCATGATGGGCAAGCACTGCACGATCGTCATGCAGGAGCAGCACACGCTCGAGCGCGGCTTTGGCGCAGCCGCAGGACGCTTCTTCCAAGAGCTCTTGGAATCCCATGGTGTGACCGTTCACGCCAAGGACGAGCTCGAGCGCTTCGAGGGTCAGGGCGGCGTGTCGAAGGTCGTAACGCGAGCCGGTCTCGAGCTGGCCGCCGACGCGGTGATCATCGGCGCGGGCGTGACTCCGGATGTGGGCCTCGCACAGCGAGCAGGTCTCGAGATCGGGGAGCGCGGGGGAGTGCGCTGCAACTCACGCCTGGAGAGCTCGACCCCCGGGGTCTTTGCCGCGGGCGACATCTGCGAGTACGACTCGGCGATCCACGGCTCGCCCATGCGGATCGAGCATTGGGATGTGGCCTTCAACCATGGCAAGACCGCTGCCCTGAACATGCTCGGCCGCGACGTGCCCCACGACATCGTCCCGTACTTCTACTCCGTGTTGGGCGACTGGGGAGAACTCGAGTACGTGGGCCCGGCCTACCAGTGGGACGAGGAGATCGTGCGCGGCTCAATGGTCGACGGCGCCTTCACCAACTGGTATCTCAAGGACGGAGTCGTCAAGGCGGCTCTCACCTTCGGTCGCTCCGACGACCTCGATGCTGCCCGCCGGCTGCTGAGCGCCGGGACGCAGCTCGACGAGTCCGAGCGCGCGGCCCTCGGCGATCTCGACAGCGACCTCCAGACGCTCGCGGCCTGAGTCGCAGCCGACTGCCGGATCGCGCGACGGTCGAGTAGCATCCAAGCGTCAATACGGTCGGTGGTCAAGGGAAGTCCGGTGTGAATCCGGCGCGGACCCGCCACTGTTACCGGGGATGCCCACCGCGGCGCGCCCTTTGCGGCGCGCGGCCACCGACTCAGCCTCCGGCGGGACGGGAAGGCGCGGAGGGGTAGGCCCGGGAGCCAGGAGACCTGCCTCCGACCCAAGCCCACAAGCCCTCGTGGAAAGGGGTCGGCTCCATGTTCACATCACGTCGTATCTCGCTGGCAGTCTGCATCGCCTCCGTTGGATTTGCCTCGTTCTCCTCCGCCGCGCTCGCCACCGGACCGGCAACCGTCACGGTCCGGGTCGAGGGCGCGGCCGCGACCGTGCTTGCTCCCACGCAGGTGACCACGTCACAGGCCCCGGTCGTCAAAGAAGGCCACTCATGCTCGGGGACGAGCGCCGCAGGTGCCCTGCAGCTCGCCACCTCGGGCAACTGGAGCGGCAAGTTCTATGAAGAAGGTGGGTTCTTCGTAGAAACGATCGAGGGTGACAGCTACGTCAACTCGCCGGACGGCTACTGGACCTTCTGGCTCGACAACAAGCCGGCGACCAAAGGCATCTGCCAAACGGAGCTCGAACCGGGCGACAGCGTCCTGTTCTTCCCCGAATGCTTCGGGGAATGCCCGGCCCCTCCGAACCCGCTCGGCATCGAAGCTCCACCCGTCGCCGAGGTCGGCAAGCCTGTGACGGTCGCGGTCGCCTCCTACGCGAACGCCACCGGCGCCCGCTCGCCTGCGGTCGGCGCTGAAGTCAGTTACGAAGGCACCAGTGCCAAAACGGACTCCAGCGGCAATGCGACCTTGAGCTTCGCCAAGGCCGGATCCGTCCTCGTCGGGGTGAGCGAGGCGCAGTCCGTTCGCACCGAGACCACCATCTGCGTTCATGCCGAAGACGACGGGGGGTGCGGGACGCAACTCGTCTCGAGCCCGACGGCCGGCTCGTCCGGGACCTCGTCAGCAGGCGGGAGCGCGCCGCCGGCGAGCCCCTACAAGGGCTCCTACGCGCTCGTCGCATCCGTCAAGGGGGTTCTCAGCGGGCATGTCTACAGGCGCGGCACTGCGCCGCGAGTGCTTGCGGGAACCGTCCTCGCGCACACTGCAGTCACAGCCGTGAGCCTGCGCCTGCGCCGTGAGTACCGCGGACGCTGCTCCGCCTTCGACGGCGCCACCGAGCGCTTCCGCCGCGCGCGCTGCGGCAGCGGCGCCTTCTTCAACGTGTCGGGCAACGGCGTGTTCTCCTACCAGCTGCCTGCAGCGCTGGCCCCAGGACGCTACGTGCTCGACATCGAGGCAAGCGACGCCGCAGGCAACCGGACGACGCTCGCCCGCGGTAGCTCGCGGATCGTGTTCTATGTCCGCTAGGCGGCTCTCGGCGGCGCTCATCGGTACGGCGGCTCTCATGGTTTTGGGTGTAGCCGCCGTGCAGGCGCGGCCGGCCGCTCGCGCCGCGAGCGCGGCGCCGGTGGTGCAGAGCATGATCGTCGGCTCCGGCGGATCGATCCTCTCCTCCGCGCGCAGCGTCTCGGCATCCGCCACCACCGTGCGTGTGGGGAGCAGGAGCTGCGCGGTCGCAGCCGGCACGCCCCTCGCCGTCCTAGCTGCCGTTGCGCGCGGCGGCGGCCCGTCCTTTGTGCTGCGCGACTACGGGCGTTGCGGGGCCTCGCCCGCCGACTCGGGTCAGCTGTTCGTCGACTCGCTCGGCGGCGAGGCCAATCGCGGTCAGGACGGCTGGGAGTACAAGGTCGGCGGCATCTCAGGAACGACCGGTGCGGGGGACCCGAGCGGCCCCGCCGGCAACGGGCGGCGTCTCAGCTCCGGTGCGCAGGTTCTGTGGTTCTGGTGCGCCGCCTACACCGGCGGCTGCCAGCGCACGCTCGAAGCGACCGCGTCGAGCACCACCGTCAACCCCGGGGCGGCGGTGAGCGTCAGCGTGCTCGGGCGTGACAACGAAGGCCGCCCAGTGCCGCTTGCCGGTGCCATCGTGACATTGGAAACCGACTTCGCCTCCACCGGCTCGAACGGACGCACAACCGTCTACGCCCCCGACGCGCCAGGGCGCTACCAGCTGAGCGCCACTCGCCGTGGGCTCGTGCCGTCGTTCCCGGAGACGATCGTGGTGAGGTGAGACGCGCCTGTGCACATCTCCCGCTCGTGCTGTGCCTGCTCGTGCTCGGCGGCTGCGGCCTCGGCCCGGGGCCTGCGCCGAGCGCCGTGCACCTGACGGTGACGCGTGACTTCGGCGCTCATACGCTTGGGCACAGCGGCGCCCTGAAGGTACGCGGCCAGGAGACCGTCATGAGCCTGCTGATGCGCAACTACCCCGTGAGCACCCGCTATGGCGGCGGCTTCGTGCAGAGCATCGACGGTCTCGCCGGGGGCAGCGGCGGCGCCCACCCGGTCGACTGGTTCTACTACGTAAACGGCGTCCAGGCCACCCTTGGCGCGGCCGCCACCAACGTGCACAAGGGCGATCACATCTGGTGGGATCGTCACAACTGGAGCCAGACGGAGGACGTCCCCGCGGTTGTGGGGTCGTTCCCCGAGCCATTCCTCAACGGGATCGACGGCAAGCGCTACCCCGTGCGGGTCGAATGCGCCGCCGTCGGCGCTTACGCCTGCAACACGGTCACAGCGCGTCTGCGCGCATACGGCGTCCCCGCCGCGATCGCCGGACTTGGCAGCGGCGGCGAGCCCGAAACCATCCGCGTGCTCGTCGGCCCGTGGACGCAGATCGGGGGTGACCTCGGCGCGCAGGGCATCGAGCGGGGCCCGCGGGCGAGTGGGGTGTATGCGCTCTTCTCCTCCGACGGCGCCACGCTCACACCGCTCACCGCCGCCGGCACGCACCTCGCGCCGCTGCATGGCGACACGGGGTTGATTGCCGCCACACACAACGCCGAAGATGGGCCCGTGTGGATCGTCACCGGCACCGACGCTGCGGGGGTGGAACTCGCCGCCCGGGACTTCAACCAGACGACGCTCCAGAATCGCTTCGCTGTGGCGCTCACACCGGTGGGGGTGCTCGCGCTGCCAGAGGGCGAATCATGAACGCAGCTGTGCGCAGCAGCCGCGTGCTCGCCTACCGGCGTCGGCCCACACCGCTGCACGCGGCCCGTGCCACAGTGGCGGCTGCCTACGGGGTTGTGCTCGCGAGCGCGGCGCTGATCCTCGAAAGCCCGGTGTTGCTCGGCTCGCTCCTGGTCACAGTGCTCGCCGCCGCCTATGCCGCCGGCGTGGGGCGCCAGATTCTCACTGCGGTGCGCGTCACCGTCGTGCCCGTGGTGCTGCTCACAGTGATCGTCAACGTGGCTGTGAGCCGCGGGGGGCTGACCGTGTTCGCGCGACTCGGCGACTGGGGTGTGCTCGGGCAGATGAACCTGACGGTCGAGTCCGTGGTCTATGGGCTCGTGATGGCACTGCGGCTCATCGTCGCAACGCTCGCCTGTCTGCTCGTGGTCTGCGCGGCCGATCCCGACGCGCTGCTGTTCGCCTGTCGGCGCATCTCGCCGCACTCTGCCCTCACGGCCGCGCTTGCCACCCGGCTGCTCCCCGTTCTCGCCGCCGACGCCAGCCGCCTGTCCGAGGCCCAGCGCTGCCGCCCCGACGGAGGCGCGCGCGGTACGCGCGGGCGACTCGCCGTGCTGCGCGCAACCGTCAGCGGTGCCTTCGACCGCTCGCTCGACGTGGCAGCCGTGCTCGAGATGCGCGGCTACGGCGCCCGTGGGCGGGGGAGAGGGCGCCCGTCAGCGACCCCGCGCTCGCGGCACGACCTCGCCTTCGCGCTCGCGACGCTCTGCCTGCTCGCTCTCGCTGCGCTCACCGCCGCGGCCGACCTCGCCCCGTTTCACACCTATCCGCTGGTGGGCATCACGATCGCTCCGGCCACTCTCGTGGTTGCTGTCGCGCTGCCGCTGCTGGCCCTCGTGCCCTTCCTCGACCGCCGGGGGATCGAGCTGTGAGCGTGCTGCGCTTCGAGCAGGTGAGCTACTGCTACCCGGCCGCCGAGAGCGAGGCGATCCATTCGGTCAGCCTCGCGATCGAGGCGGGCGAGTTCTGCGTGCTGACGGGGCTGTCGGGGTCGGGCAAGTCCACGGTGCTGCGCGCAGCCGCCGGGCTCGTGCCGCACTTCCACGGCGGGCACTTCGCCGGGCAGGTCACCGTCGACGGACGGGACACACGCGAGCACACACCCGCGGACATCGGCGCGGTCGCAGGCACGGTGCTGCAGGACCCCGAGACGCAGATCGTGATGAGCACCGTGCGGGCTGAGCTCGCGCTGGCGCTCGAGAACCGTGCGAGCCCACCCGCGAGCGTCGCCCGTGCGGTCGAGGAGACCGCGCTGGCGCTGGGGATCGCCCACCTGCTCGACCGGCCCACCGGCGAGCTCTCCGGCGGGGAGCTCCAGCGTGTGACGCTCGCGGCCGCGCTCGTCGCGCGCCCGCGGCTGGTGCTGCTCGACGAGCCCACCTCGCAGCTCGACCCTGTGGCCGGGGACGAGCTCATCTGGCAGCTGCGTCGGCTCAACCAGGAGTCCGACACGGCCGTGCTGCTGGTCGAGCATCGCCTCGAGCGCTGCCTCGCGGCCGCCGACCGGGTGATCGCCATGCACGCCGGGGCGATCGCCTGCGACAGCGACCCACAGGGCTTCCTGCGCTGGGCTGCCGAGCACGAGCCCGCGCTGCAGACCCCGGGAGGAAGGCTGTTCGAGCGTCTCGGGCTGAGCCCGCCACCCACGGGCGTGAAGCAGGCACGCAGCGCCCTTCGCCGCGCCGGCATGATCCCGCTGGCGTCCGCGCTGCCGGGTGAGGGCGCCGAGTCACAGGCTCGAAGTGGGCTGCTCCGCCGGGTGCTCGCCAGCGGCCGGGGCGCGGGGGAGAGGCACGGGAGCGCGCCGGCGCTCGAGCTGAAGGGAGTCTGGCACGAGCTCCGTGACGGCCCGGCGATCCTGCGCGGAGCTGAGCTACGCATCGAGCCGGGCGAGAAAGTGGTCCTGATGGGCCGCAACGGGGCGGGCAAGTCGACGCTGCTGCGCCATGCCGCCGGGCTGCTCGCGCCAACGCGCGGGCGGGTCACGAGCACGGGGCGGGTGGCGCTGCTGCTGCAGAACCCCGGCGACTACTTCCTGCACGAGCGTGTCGAGGACGAGGCCGAGGCCTCTGAGCTCGAGCGTGTCGGCCTGGCAGGGCTCGGCGCGCGTCATCCGCGTGACCTCTCGGGCGGGCAGCGCCAGCGCCTGGCGCTCGCGATCGTGCTCGGCGGCGAGGATTCCCCGGCGGTGCTCGCCCTGGACGAGCCGACACGCGGCATGGACAGGGCTGCCAAGGATCAGCTCGTGCGCCGGCTCGAGGCGTTCGCCGCGGAGGGCATTGCGGTGCTGCTGGCCACCCACGACGGCGAGCTCGCCGCCGAGATCGCCACGCGGGCGGTGCTGCTGGCCGACGGCCGCGTGATCGCCGACGGCCCCGTGGCGGAGATCCTCGCGGGCGGCTGGTACTTCTCGACTGAAACTGCCCGCATCCTCGACGGCGCCGGGGGGGCGCTGCTGCCCGGGCAGGGCGCCGAGCTGCTGCTGGCGGCGCGCCGCGACGCATCCAAGCCCAGAGCGCTCGCCGGGGAGGTCGGCCTGTGAGCTGGCAGCTTGCCTCCTTCGCGCTGGTCCTCCTCGCCCTGGGGCTCGCCTTCTGGTGGTATGAGCGCTCGCACCCGCCGGCCAAGCTCGTGGCAGTGCTCGCCACGCTCGCAGCGATTGCAGCGCTCGGGCGCGACGCCTTCGCAGCGATTCCCGATGTCAAGCCGATCACCGCGATCGTGCTCGTCAGCGGGTTCGCCTTTGGGGCCGCCCCCGGGTTCGCCGTGGGCGCGATCGCGGGCTTGGCGTCGAACCTGCTGCTCGGCCAGGGGCCGTGGACGCCGTGGCAGATGCTCGGCTGGGGGGTGGTGGGGCTGATGGGCGCGGCGCTGGCTCGTCTCACCGCACGCCGGGTCAGCCCACTCGTGCTCGCCCTCGCCTGTGCCCTGGCCGCCGAGGTCTTCAACCTCCTGCTCGACGCCTACACCTGGACGGGAACCGGCAACCACACGCTTGCCGCGTTCGGCGTGGTCTTGGGCAGCGCCGTGGTCTTCGACGTCACCCACGTGCTGGCAAGCTTCGGCTTCGGCCTGGCCTTTGGCACCGTCCTGCTGCGGATGCTCGAGCGTGTGCGCCTGCGCCTGGAGGTGAGCTGGGAGGCGCTGACGCCTGCGCCGGAGCCGGCAAGCGCATCCTCGGCGCATCTCGTGGGGCTCTCGGCGCTCGCGCTGAGCCTCGCGGTGGGGCTGCTCGCGCTGGGGCCGCCCGCTCGGGCGAGCGCCTCGGGCGGAGCGAGCGCCGCGCGGGTGGACATCTCGCGCGAGCTCTCCTTCCTCGCCTCCGCCCAGAACAGCGACGGCGGCTTCGGCGCCGCGCGCGGCCAGTCGAGCAGCGAGCTCTACTCGGCGTGGGTGGCCATGGGCCTGGCGGCCGCCGATCGCAACCCGCTGAGCCTGCGCCGTGACGGGCACACAGTGCTCGACGTCATTCGCGGGCAGGCGTCGAGCCTGCAGGGTGCAGGCGATCTCGAGCGCACGATCCTCGCGCTGCACGCATGCGGCGTCTCCGTTCACTCGCTCCCCGGCGGCGATCCCGTCGCGCGGCTGTTGCGAGCGCGCAGCCACGACGGCTCTATCGAAGACCTCGCCAACCTCACCGCCTTCGGGATCTTCGCGCTACGCGCCGCCGGCTATTCCTCCTCCAGCACTCCTGTGCGCACCGCCGCACGCTGGCTCGAGCGCCAGCAGGACGCCGACGGCGGCTTCGGCTTCGCCATCAGGGGGGGCGGCAGCGACATCGACGACACCTCGGCCGCGCTCCAGGCGCTCGTCGATGGGGGCATCGACAGCGGTTCCTCGCTGGCGCGCGGGGTGGCTTACATAGTGCGGGGGCAGAACCTCGACGGCGGCTATCCCCAGCAGCCCGGTGGCCTGTCTAACGCCCAGTCGAGCGCCTGGGCGATCCAGGCGCTGACGGCCGCGGGGCGCAACCCCGCCACCGTGCGTCGGCAGGGCAGCCGCTCGCCGCTCGAATACGTGGGCACGCTGCTGGAAGTAGACGGGAGCGTGCGCTACTCGCGCACCGGCACACAGACTCCCGTGTGGGTCACCGCCCAAGCGCTCACAGCTATCGCCGGCAAGCCCTTCCCGGTGGCGCCTGTGCGCGCCGTGGCCGCGAGCGCGAGACCCAGCGCGCCACGCACGGCTCCCTCGACCCTCGGCCCCGGCTCGATCGAACGGGCCGTGCGCGCCGCCCTCTCGCCGGTGCTGGCAGTGCTTTCAGGCGCGCTTTAGCAATCGCCCTACCCTTCGAGGAGTGTCAGGACACGCCTATAGCGCCCCCGCTGTGCGCAGCCGGCCCCATCGGGACGGCGTTGGCTGGTCGGGTCCAGGTGGTGCGCTCGCGCTCGCAGCGATGTGCCTGCCGGCGCTCGCGCTGATCTGGACGCTCGCCAACCTCGTCTCCGGTCTGCAGCTGCGTGACGCGGTGCTGCTGCGCGACTTCACCCTGCTGGCCCACCCGCCGATCTCATCGGTGGCGAACGTGCTCGTGCACCTGCTGGAACCGCTCCTGTTCGTCCTGTGGGGGATCGCCATCGTCGCCGTGGCCGTCGCCCGCGAGCGTCCCCGCAGCGCGCTCGCCGCCGCGCTCGTGATGTGGCTCGCGCCACTCACCACTGAGACACTCAAGCCGATTGTGGCGCACACCCACCAGAGCGTCGGCGGGGTGCACATCGGTGCCGCCTCATGGCCGAGCGGGCACTCCACGGCCGCGCTCACGTTGGGCCTGTGCGCTGTGCTCGTGGCTCCGCCGCACCTGCGCCGGCTGACCGCGCTGTGCGCGGCCGCGTTCGCCGCGGCGGTGGGAGCTTCGCTGCTGATCCTCGCCTGGCACATGCCCAGCGACGTGCTAGCCGGCTACCTCGTGGCGGGCTTCTGGATGGCCGTTGCCGTCGCCGGCCTGCGCGCAGCCGAGCTGCGCTGGCCCTCGCGGCGCCTCGCGGCGCTGTAGTCGCTCGACGCTAGTCGCGGTCGGCCGGCGCCGTACCCGCGCTGTGCGCGCCGGGGTCCCACAGCGGCTCCGAGCCCGCGGCCGGCGTGTTGGCTGCGCGGCTGAGGATGAACAGCAGGTCCGAGAGCCGGTTGAGGTAGCGCACGGTCTCGGGGTTGACCTCCTCGCCGACGGCGATCGTGCGTCGCTCCGCGCGGCGGCAGACGGTGCGACAGACGTGCAGTTGGGCCGCCGCAGGTGTCCCGCCGGGGATCACGAACGAGCGCAGCGGCTCGAGCTCGTCGTTGACCTCATCGCACGCCGCCTCCAGCCACTCCGTGTAGGAGCCGTCGAGGCGCAGGCGCGCGCGCTCACCGCCGGGGGTGTCAGAGACAGACTCGGGCACAGACAGGTCGGCGCCCACGTCCAGCAGGTCGTTCTGCACACGGCGCAGCCACGCGGAGAAGCGTTCGCCCATCCCCTCGGCCAGCAGCGCAACCCCGATCGAGGCGTTGAGCTCGTCCACCGTGCCATAGGCCTCGACCCGTGGATGCAGCTTGGAGACACGGCTCATGTCACCCAGGTGCGTCTCGCCGCCGTCGCCGAGCTTGGTGTAGATACGGGTCAGGTTCACGGTCACTGTCGAGCAAGTTTCGCACACCGAGGCGGCGCTCATCCGTGCGATCGGATACGTTCTCGCACCTGATATGCGGATCGGTGTACCGAAGGAGACCGCGGCTGGCGAGCATCGTGTAGCGCTCGTCCCCGAGGTCGTGAGCAAGCTGGGGGCCAAGGGCCTCGACGTCGTCGTGCAGAGCGGCGCTGGCGGTGACGCGCTGTTGAGCGACGCTGCCTATGAGGCAGCAGGGGCCAAGATCACCTCCGACCCCGCCGAGGTCTGGTCCGCGGACATCGTGCTCACGATCGCCCCACCCGACCCGCAGACGATCCGCGGCCTCGGCCAGGGCTCGATCCTGATCGGCTTCCTCGCGCCGCTGAGCAGCCCGCAGACGACGAGCGCGCTCGTCGGCGCCAAAGCAACCGCCTTTGCCATGGAGGCGATCCCCCGCATCTCACGTGCGCAGGCGATGGATGCGCTGTCTTCGCAGAGCAACGTCGCCGGCTATCGCGCCGCGCTGCTCGGCGCCGAGGAGATGGGCCGCTTCTACCCGATGCTGATGACCGCAGCAGGAACGATCCCGCCGGCCAAGGTGCTCGTGCTGGGGGTCGGCGTCGCCGGCCTGCAGGCGCTTGCCACCGCCAAGCGCCTGGGCGCAAGGACGACCGGCTACGACGTGCGCCCCGAGGTCGCCGAGCAGGTGCAGTCGCTCGGCGCCCAGTGGCTCGAGCTCGGCCTGGAGGCCAGCGGCGAGGGCGGCTACGCCCGCGAGCTGACCGAGGAGGAGCGCGCGCAACAGCAGCAGGCCATGAACGACGCGATCAAGGGCTTCGACGTCGTCATCACGACCGCGCTCGTGCCCGGGCGCCCGGCGCCGCGGCTCGTCACGGCGGAGGCCGTCGAAGGGATGAAGCCGGGCTCCGTGATCGTCGATCTGGCGGGCGAGGCGGGCGGCAACTGCGAGCTCACGGAGCCGGGGCAGACGGTCGTGCGCCACGACGTGAAGATCGTCTCGCCGCTGAACCTGCCCGCGAGCATGGCCGAGCACTCCTCGCAGCTGTTCGCGCGCAACGTGCTCGCGCTCCTCGACCTGTTCGTCGGCGAGGAGGGGCAGCTGAACGTCGACTTCGAGGATGAGATCGTCAAGGGCGCCTGCGTGGTGCGCGACGGCGAGATCGTCAACCCCGGTGCAAAAGCAGCTGTGGAGGCCGCCCAATGATCCTTGCGAGCACGCTCACCACGAACCTCGCCATCCTTGTGCTGGCCGGCTACATCGGCTTCGTGGTCATCTCCAAGGTGCCAAACACCCTGCACACGCCGCTGATGTCCGGCACCAACGCCATCCACGGGATCGTGCTGCTGGGAGGGCTGTTGATCGTGGGCCTCTCCGGCAACGGCGCCTTCAACAAGTTCATCCTCGTGATCGCAATCGCCTTCGGCACGATCAACGTTGTGGGCGGCTTCCTCGTGACCGACCGCATGCTCGAGATGTTCAAGGCCAAGCCCAAGCCGCCCCCCGGCGAGGACAAGGAGAAAGGCGCATGAGCGCAGTCCCGCTCGCCACCTCCTTCCTGCAGGACCAGAGCTTCCTCGACGTCCTCTACATCATCGCCTTCGCCCTGTTCATCCAGGGTTTGCGTGGCCTCTCGGGCCCGACGACGGCCGTGCGCGGCAACCGCATCGCGGCCGTCGGCATGACGATCGCGGTGATCGCCACGCTGCTGAACCGCAACGAGGGCAACTGGGCGTTGATCGTGATCGGCGTGGCGCTCGGAACCGCCGTCGGCGTGCCGGCTGCGCGGCAGGTGAAGATGACGGCGATGCCGCAGATGGTGGCGCTGTTCAACGGCGTCGGCGGCGGCGCCGTGTTCCTGATCTCGTGGTCCGAGTTCCGCCTCTCCGACGGCTACACGGGCACGCCCACCTACATCGCGATCTTCTCGCTGTTCGCCGCGATCGTCGGCTCGGTCTCCTTCTGGGGCTCGAACATCGCCTTCGGAAAGCTCCAGGAAATCATCCCCGGCAAGCCGATCACGCTCGGCTCGGCCCAGCAGTTCGTCAACCTGATCCTGCTGTTGATCGCCCTCGCCTGCGGCATTGCGATCGCCTCGGGCGAACACTCAGAACTCCTCTTCATAATCCTTCTCCTCTCCGCCGCGCTACTCGGCAACGCCGTCGTCCTGCCGATCGGCGGCGCGGACATGCCCGTCGTGATCTCGCTGCTGAACGCCTTCACAGGACTCTCGGCGGCGGCCACGGGAATCGCGCTGAACAACCCCGCGCTGATCGTGGCGGGGATGATCGTCGGCGCCTCCGGCTCGATCCTCACCAACCTCATGGCCGTCGCCATGAACCGCTCGATCCCCGCGATCGTCGCCGGGGGCTTCGGTGGGGGGGGAGCAGTCGAGGGCGCAAGCGGCGCCGGCGAGCACGCGGGCACGGTGCGCTCGACGACCGCCGCCGACGCCGCGATCCAGCTGGCCTACGCCAACCGCGTGGTGATCGTGCCCGGCTACGGGATGGCCGTGGCGCAGGCGCAGCACGCCGTGCGCGAGCTGACCAAGGAGCTAGAAAAACGTCAGGTCGAGGTCAGCTACGCGATCCACCCCGTCGCCGGGCGTATGCCGGGCCACATGAACGTGCTGCTGGCGGAGGCGGATGTCCCCTACGACCAGCTCAAGGAGATGGAGGAGGCCAACCCCGAGTTCCAGCGCACCGACGTCTCGCTGGTGATCGGCGCCAACGACGTGACCAACCCGGCCGCCAAGAACACCCCCTCCTCGCCGATCTACGGGATGCCGATCCTCGAGGTCTCAGACAGCCATTCGGTGATCGTGATCAAGCGCTCGATGAACCCCGGCTTCGCGGGGATCGAAAACGAGCTCTACTACGACCCCAAGACCGAGATGCTCTTCGGGGACGCCAAGTCGGCCGTGAGCGAGATCACAGCCGAGCTCGCCAACGTCTGACGCTCTGCGAGACTGCTGCTCGATGATCGAGCGCAGCCAGGCCCTGGCGGCCCTCAGCCAGGACGAGTTCGACGTGGTGGTCGTCGGCGGCGGCATCACCGGCGCGGGCGTGGCCCTCGACGCGGCCACCCGCGGCTACAGCGTCGCCCTGCTCGAGCGTGCCGACTTCGCCTCCGGCACGTCCAGCCGCTCGAGCAAGCTCGTCCACGGGGGGCTGCGCTACCTGCAGAACTTCGACCTCGGCCTCGTCCGCGAGGCGCTGCTCGAGCGTCAGCTGATGGTGGCCCTCGCCCCCCACCTCGTGCACCCGCTGCCGCTCGTGGTGGCGGCCTTCGACGGCGCCCATCCGGACAGGCTGGTGGGCGTCGGACTGAACCTCTATGACGTCATGTCCGTCGACCGCGATCGCCTACGCACCCGCCGCGGCAAACGCGCGCGCGCCGAGCGCTCGCCCGCTGTGGCTGCGCCGGCGGGCGAGGGGGTGGAGTCGTGGAGCCCTGAGCGCCACCGC